>JAEDDX010000046.1 GCA_016293615.1 Acetatifactor sp. | reverse complement strand
GGGGATTTTAGGTCTATAGGCAGGCAAGTACGAAAAAAGATTCCATATAGCGAAGGAGCACCGGGAATTTTAGGTCTATAGGCAGGCAAGTACGAAAAAAGATTCCATATAGCGAAGGAGCACCGGGAATTTTAGGTCTATAGGCAGGCAAGTACGAAAAAAGATTCCATATAGCGAAGAATCACCGGGGATTTTAGGTCTATAGGCAGGCAAGTACGAAAAAAGATTCCATATAGCAAAGAATCACCGGGGATTTTAGGTCTATAGGCAGGCAAGTATGAAAAAAGATTCCATATAGCAAAGAATCACCGAGAATTTTAGGTCTATAGGAGAAATTGTGAAAAAGTGATTCCAATTCCTACGGATAAAAACACCCGTACACTTTGACTTGTGTACGGGTGTTTTTTTGAAACCTTAACGAAATGACATTACGCTAGCGCCGGTCTTTTTGTTGTCGTGGCAGGGGTGTCCCTCTCTCACCGGATTGTTGCTGCAATTCTCATGTTTATCTTCTCTGTACATTGCGAATCTGGGCAAAGAGAGAATCGATTTTTGCGCGGATAAAGTCCCTGTGCTCCTCCTTTACCAGATAATACAGGTAGGATTCCTTCGCAAACTCCATCGGCATGCCGCGTCCGACGATCTTGAAGTTGACAAAGCCTCTGTCGATGTAACTGCCGATCTCCTCGTTGGAGATAAAGGCCGGACGGTCCATGCACTCACGAAAGACTCTGTCCTGCGTCTTGTTGGGGCAGGGAAATGCCGTGTTGACGTCAAACTCCAGCTGCATCTGCGACTGCTGCAGATAGTGCTCTGCGCGAAGCTTGCAGCCGGGATAGCAGATCTCATTGACCAGGATCTCGACACGGCCGGCCTGCGGCTCCAGCTTCTTTAACGCCTCCTCATTATGGTTCAGATCATAGTCCAGAACTACGAGATAATAATCCTTCTCCAATTCCTCAAGCAAAGCATCCACGCCGAGAATTCTCTTGGTCGTCGAGGAAATCAGGGGGTAGCCGGGATATTCCCTGCGGATATACTCCTCCAGCACATTTGTGTTGACCAGGACCTGATTCAGACCGTTGTCCGCCAGTTTCATGATCAGATTACAGTAGGTGTCAAATGTATGCTTTTCCTCGAGCAGGGAATTGGTCCAGGTAAATCGGACCGGAACATTCTTGTCATTATAGGTCTTCAGGATCTTGATGATGTCATCCTTTCCCGAGAAGCCCATGACGGCTCTGCCGCCGTTCCAGATTGCGCCGGGAAAAGTTCCATATACGGAACCGATTTTGTAGCCCTCTCTGAACTTGTCCGGATAATCGTTCATCATGTTGATGATCATCTGGTTCAGGAGTCTAAAATAACAGAATCCCGGCAGATGCCAGTATACTTCCTTCGCAGCCATAGTACTCTCCTCATTCAATCACAGTCAGTTAAGGCCATCTGGAGGGTCTGGGATGGTTCACGACAATGATTCTGTTTGCTTTGAGGTTATTCAACAACAGAATTCTTGCCTCTCCCTGTCTCTCAGGCTTAATCAGATAATGGCAATAGGTTTCCACCAGAGAGAAAAGATTCGCAGTTCTTCCCTCGATTTTGAAATGACGGAAGCCCATGGGAACATATTTCTCCCAGATTGCCTCCGGCGAAATATAGGTACTGTAACCCTGAATGGTATGCACACAGTTATACTCACCATATTCGCAATACCAGTGTTCGAGCGGAATCTGCTTATCCTTGGGGAGTGTTCTGTTCTTCAGCATGATGCGCTGATTTTTTGCGACATTATTGTAATGCTCTCCTCTTCTGGGGCAGTTGGGAATGCAAAGGGTGTTTACGAGAATCTCACAGCGGCCCTTGTCCTCGATTTTCTCAAGCTCTTCAAACTGATTGTTGAAATTGTAATCAAGCACCACAAGGTAATACGGTTTTTTCAGCTCGTCGTTCACCTCGTTGATGTCACGGATCTCCTTGCAGATGGAGCTGTTAAGCTTGTAGCTGGGGTATTTCTCCCTGATATACTGTTCCAGAAGCGGGGAATAGATCATGACCTCGTTCATTCCGTTGTCGCCGGCCTGCATGCAGAAATTGCAGTACGGGTCTGCGAGATCGGCCTCCGTGAGCAGTTTATTGGTGTAGGTGTAACGGATCGGGATGCCTAACTTATTGACATTCTTAATGACTTCCTGCACATATCTGGAGTCACACTGGTCATAATTGGAAGGGCGTCCTCCATTCCATAGTGATGTGGGAAACTCTCCGAAAAAGGAACCGATCTTTACTCCTTCTCTGAAAAATTCGGGCTTTGTCTGCAGCATGCTTGCCATCAGCATATTCAGAGGATAATTCTGGCGAAGGCCGGGCAGATGAAAAATGACTTCCATGTTTGTCTCCATTCCGATGCGCCAAGGCATCTTATTCTTGTGTATCGTCTGTGGTCAGACGGATCAGTGCATCCGCTATGTTCTGAGAATACCAGGTACATTCTCTGCGGTTAAATATGCCGAATTTCTCACCACTGCCGGTATAAACACCGTTGTCCCACCAAACACAGGGAATGCCGAAGCTCTCTGTCGTGGTAAGATAATCCTCCAGCCAAAGCAGAACCTGTTCTTCGTTGTCTACCTGTTTGCCGTCGGACTCATAGATCTTATGCACCGCACCAAACTCAGTAATGATGGCGGGAACGCCCTTCTTAATCAGGTACTGGTCAACTGATTTCATCGCGGAAACGATCTCACTCTTCTTCGCCCCGGTCCACTCATTGATATTGCCTGATTCAGGCTGGTAGGTGAAGAAATAAGGGGTGTAGAGATGCACTGCTACCGCAATGTTGTTGTCCTCCGGAATCATCAGATTCTTCAGCACTTTATAACCGTTGTTGTTGCCGTAGGGGCAGATGATCAGTATCCGGTCTGCGTTGTTGCCTCCGGTCGCACGGACAGCGTCCACAAAATCCTTGTTCAGCTTATTGACAACGCCCTGCTCCTTCTCTGTTCCACCGCTCCACTCTTTCTCGGTTCCCTTGGTTCTGGGCTCGTTCATGCCCTCAAATATCAGCTTCTTGTCATACTCTTTGAAGTGTTCCGCGATCTGTGTCCAGATAGCCTTCAGCTGTTCAGAAACCTTGTCGTATTTTTCGGGGTCGGGCACAAGCCAGCCGTCGGGCTCATGATGCGTGTCCATAATGATATAAAGGTCGTTAGCAACACAATAATCCACCACTTCCTGCACACGATTCAACCACAAGGGGTCGATCTTGTAGTCAGGGGCATTTCCTACATGATCCTTCCAGGAAACCGGGATGCGGATGGTATTAAAGCCCTGCGCTGCGATGGCATCTATCATTTCCTTCGTTGTCTTGGGGTTCCCCCAATAGGTTTCGGCAAGGACGGAAGTGCTGCCGATAGCATCAAAAGTATTGCCAAGGTTCCAGCCGACATTCATATCTGCGAGAATGGCGAACACTTCGCTTCTGTCTGCCACAAAGGGCTCCTTGGAGGGTTCCGGCGCAGGATCGGATGCTTCGGAGGATTCCGATGCAGGTGCTGACTCTCCGCTCCCAGAAGAAGCTGCCGTTTCTTTTGCTGGTTCGCTTCCTGACGAGGCTGCCTCAATTGACTCCGATGAAGTCCCTCGTCGCATACCTGTTGCAAGCACCAGTCCGACTATCACCGCCACAACTGCCAAAGCAGCAGCACACAAGGAAATGATTTTTGTTTTCTGTTTCATAGACTATACATTCTCCTTTTGAACCAAAATCAAAGGCTTTGCCCTTAAGCCGAAATAGTTATCGCCGTTCGCCAATCATGCAGGCATGTTGGTTCTCTTGCGCTCTTTGTATCATGTGCAGGGGCAGCACATGATCGACATTCGCCGTTCGCCAATCATGCGAGCATGTTGGCTCTCTTGCGCTCTTTGTATCATGTGCAGGGGTAGCACATGATCGACATTCGCCGTTCGCCAATCATGCAGGCATGTTGGTTCTCTTGCGCTCTTTGTATCATGTGCAGGGGCAGCACATGATCGACATTCGCCGTTCGCCAATCATGCAGGCATGTTGGCTCTCTTGCGCTCATTGTATCATGTGCAGGGGCAGCACATGATCGACATTCGCCGTTCGCCAATCATGCAGGCATGTTGGCTCTCTTGCGCTCTTTGTATCATGTGCAGGGGCAGCACATGATCGACATTCGCCGTTCGCCAATCATGCAGGCATGTTGGCTCTCTTGCGCTCATTGTATCATATTTTTCGGGCAAAGAAAAGAAGTTTGCCGCGAAACAGAATCGATTCTTCCGGAAAGGCTAAAAAAAAGGGTGGCGCCCGGAAAACACCACCCTTGAAAAACTATTTCGTTTATTTACATCTAAGAATTACTTGTTAGCTTCGTCGATGTATGCCTTGTATGTATCTCTAACCTCATCAAGGATAGCGGATACAGACTCGGTAGTAGGTCCGAACTTCCACAAGAAAGGAGCAGCCATATCAAGGTTAGCGATCAGACCGTGGTAGGTAACCATACCCTTGCTGGTCATCATCTTACAGGTCTCATCTACAGCTCTGGAGTCGAACTTGTAGTTACGATACTGGCTCAGATCAAGGTAGCCTTCGTATCCGGGAACATCTGCTGTGTAAAGGTCATAAGCGAACGCAATCTTCCATGCTCTGTTTGCATCGTAGCAAGCAGGGATTGCTGCAGGGTTGTTAAACCAGCAGTTGGTGTAATCGGAAGCCTGAGGTCCCTTCGGGAACATAACGAAACCGATCTCATCTACCATATCGCCAAGGAAGCCGTTAGGGCCGCCGCAGTATGCATCATCGGGCATGAATGCAACCTGACCGTTGATGAATGCTTCTTTGTAGTAATCCCACTCAGCGCCTTCAGGTCTAACCAGAGCATAGTTCTTCATAACATCAACGAACCACTCAAGACCTTCAACAGTAGCAGCATCCTCAAACTTATAAACATACTTGCCGTTTTCAAGGCCAACGAACTCGGAGTTGTTGGAGTAAACAGCAGTACATACAACGGAACCGAAGTTAGCATCGAAACCTGCTACATCGATAACACCGTCGTTGTCAGCATCCTTCTGCTGAACCTTAGCCATCATGTCTGTCCAAGCATCCCATGTCCAGGTGCCTGCAGCCTGCATATCGTAAATGCTCTCAGGATCGATTCCTGCCTCACGAAGCACTCTCTTATTGAAGTACATACCTGTACGAGGCTCGGAATATCCGGCATACATACAGTTGATCTTTCCACCCTTGGAGTACTGCTCATGCAGCTTGTTAGCCTGGAACTTAGCCTCAGAGAAGTCAAGGCAGTCAAGAGTGCTAAGATCATACATAAGGCCCTGAGCCATAGCGGAAGTAGTAGCAGGGTCATCACGAAGAACGAATACATAGTTGTTGTCGTCTCCGCCGGTAGTTACATAGTCAACAAAATCGGAAGGAGCGGAACCCCAGTCAGAAATTGCCATCTCTTTGATCTTAAAGTTGTAGGTCTCCTGAATCCAATCAAGATACTCATACTTAGCTTCTTCGTAATCGCTCTTAGCTTCTTCTCTTTCGCCGGAAGACCACCAGTTACGGATAACGATCTCCATGCCGCCCAGGTCATACACATTGCCATCAGCATCCTTCAGAACAGTGTACTGGGATACTTCCTCAGTAGACTCTTCTACGGAAGCGCTGGACTCTTGGGACTGGCTCTCAGCGGGCTTGGATTCCTTGCTCTCGCTGGAAGGTTCAGTTTCGCCGCCACAACCTGCGAGTCCAACAGTCATAACTGTAGCAAGGGAAGCTGCCATCAGTTTTCTAAACATCTCTCTTTTCATTTTTCATCCTCCTTAAAATATATAAATTGATTACTCGCTTTTTGTATTTTTCCGGGTTACAAAAAGCTTTCACAACTCATATCTGTTATATTATAACATATGTTTTTCAAGAATGCAATTATGAAATATACACATTTCACAATTGCATTCTCTGTTACTATTTTACATCTTAATACCGGTACTTGCAATACTTTCCACGAAAGCTCTCTGTGCAAACAGATACAGAATAATCAACGGCATGATGATCATCAGGGTACCTGTCGCAAGGATACAGTTGGAATATGCGACGGATACGGTGGTCTTGATACCCATGATACGCTGGATGTATGCACCCAGGCTGTCTACGATACGGGAAAGGCCGGTGCTGACAAGCTTCAGGTTGCCCAAAAACAGCTTGGAATAGAATCCGTCGGTCCACTGCCATACGAATGCGAACAGGAAGCAGGAAGTCAGGATGGGCTTCGCCTGAGGAAGCATGATCTGCACGAATGTCTTCAGAGTACCGCAACCGTCTACATAAGCAGCCTCCTCCAGGTCACCGGGAATGGTGCGGAAGAACTGACGGATCATGTAGATGTACAGACCGTTCTTCAAGCCCATACAGCAGCAGCTCATCAGATAGTAAGGATACCAGGTACCTCTTAAGTTGACCGTCTCGCCCGTTGTCAGCTGAAAGATACCCAGCACATCGAAGAATCTGAAGTGCAGATGCAGGGAACTGGCAATGGTCTGCGGCGGTATCAGAATGGTCATCAGCACACATGCGAAGAAGAAATTCTTAAGCGGGAAGTTAAATCTCGCAAATCCGTATCCGACCAGCGTACAAACCGCAATCTGTAAGATCGCAATCGTAAGAGATACGATCAGGGAAGTTTTGATCGCCTCCTTGTAGGACATCAGCTCCGCAGCCAGTGCATAGTTGTCTGTGGTGAAGTGCTCCGGAATGTTGATAACGATCGGATTATACAGGTCTGCCTCTGTCATGAAGCTGACAGAAATCTTGTTCAAAATAGGCTGCAGAATCAAAAAGCACATACCGAACAGCAGGATGAATCTGCAGATGCTTACGCCGTAACCCAGCATGGTCTTCTGAAGCAGGTAACCCTGAGACTTTTTATTTCTTTCCCAGAAATTAGCGTACTTGCTAACTTTTGTCTTTGACTTAGTCATAGTAGTATACCCCCCTCGAGATGAATAGTGAAGAGATTCCGACGAACGCGATTACAATTACAAAATAAACCCACGACATTGCTGATGCGTATCCGTACTGCAGCTGTGTCACCATTACGGTAGAAATCTTCTTGATTACTTCGTTATCGGTTCTCATGCAGAAGTCTACGATCGTGTAAATCCAGTTTACAATGAACAGCGAGCTTACCATCGGGAAGGTGATCTTCCAAAGGCTCTCCCACTTGGTACAGCCCTCGATCGCAGCCGCCTCATACATACTGGAGGAGATGGTCTGCAGTCCGGAAAGGAAGATAATGATCTGAATACCGGAAGCAATCGCAATATCATAAATGTTATCGATTACTTCGAAGACCTTCTCAAACGCCTTGACGCCGACGCCTGAGGTACGAAGCAGATTCTCCAGAACTGCCGTTACGCTGACGCCCTCGGCAGAGGTTTCAATCGTCTGCTGCAGGGTTGACATCAGCTGGTTATTGGATTCCAGACCGATGATAACACCGGAGGAAAGAATTACGGGAAGGAAAAACACCGCACGGACCAAAGCTCTTCCGTGGAACTCCTGATTCAGAATCAAGGCAACGAAGAAACTGAATACCATGATTGCGATGGAGTAAAGTACCATTCTTGACAGCTCTTCTGTCAAAAGTCTGGTAAAGTCGGGATCCACGCGGAACGCATTATAGTAGTTTGCAATACCGTTCCAGACGGGATTAAAGTTGCCGGCACCCAGTTCGACGTTGCAAAAGCTCATGTACAATGACTGGAATAAAGGTTTTACCATAAATACCAGAAAGCCGATAATAAAAGGTAAAATAAACAGATATCCCGATATTGCCTTACGCTTCTGAAGACCAGCTAATTTATTCTTTTGCTTCTTCATAACAATAACCCTTTCTTCATTCTAATAATATTAACGAATTACCTTATAATCTCTTGCAGGTATTACGCCATCCTCACAGGTAACATTCTCATAGCTGTAGTTTACGTAAACCTTTGTTCCGTCTGCGTAAGTAGTACAGGACAATTCGTCGGTAATATTATCGTGGTCAACCATCTCCTGATTAAAGGTGTGGCCGAGTTCGGAATTATATCTGTTATAGATTGCCAGCATTCTGTCATGCCATGCGTTAAAGTCAGAACCGTAGTACTCTGTGTAAAGTGTCTTCTGCAGTGCAAAAGCAGTTTCGTTCATCAGGGTGAACATCAGGCCTGCGCCGTATTCTGCGGAGTAAAGGATCTCATCTTCTTCGTTGCCGCAGATGTTGATCGGATTTCCGGTGTAATTTACGCGGCTGTGGATCGCCAGCTGGTAGAACGGAACACACTCGTCAACAATGGTATACTCGGAACCGCGAAGATCCATATTGGTAACCATGTTTGCATAGGGAATCGCATATACATTACCCTGGTTGATCATGATGTTCTTGCCTGCATCAGCGATCGTCTTGAGCTTTGCAGCCTGCTCATTCATAACTTCCTGTCTGGTGCTGGTGTCCTTGCGGTAATAGTCAGCAGGAAGATCCATACCAACCTCACGGAAGGATACGCCGGTGGCGTTATACTTATCCGTTGCACTTACCAGGTTGTCAATCATCTTATGACCGACATCTGTATGAAGCAGGTAATAGCTCTTGAAATTCTCTCGTGCGGAATAGGTGATTGCACTGTATTTGTACTGCTCTGCTCTATCCTTGGAGATTCTCTTTGCAGCGTCCGTGTAAGAGAAGAATCCGTTGAAGATATTGCTGTTGTAAGCATATTCGGTGACACCGTCAAGATAGAGGTCTACGCCGAGGGAGGAAGCGGTTGCAGTCAGATCTTTCAGTCCCGAGGAACCGCCCAGAGAAGAAATGGGCTTTACAGACTTCAGAATCTTCTGATTGATTCCGCCGTTACACCAGCCGCTCAGCTTGACTGACAGATTGCTGATGCCGTCTGCCTTCAGCGTATTGATCATCTCCTCTGCCTCAGAGAAGGTGGTCAGAGCAAGAGGTCTGGAAACGGGAACACCCAGTATCTGTTTTACCTTGTCTACCGCACCTACCACTTCGACTGCAACAGGAGTGCTGCTGTCAGAGTTCGCCTTTAATTCTGCGCCGTACTTGTCAAGCAGATACTTCTGATAATCCTTTGCCATGTCTACATAGCTTCCGGAATTGATGAAGCTGTATCTCTGGGTCAGGGTCTCATCGGGCAAATTCTCAAGGTATACATAGATATCACTGTTAGCGATATCACCTACATCATATTTCTCACGAACACAGATGCTGTACTTAGAATTTACATAGTTGTAAGAATGTGTCTTACCCGCTACATCGGCCTGAACGGTAGCGTAAGGTGCGCCTTCCTCCAGAATACAGATGAAGGAGTCATTTTCGTTGGAAACACCGTATACGCCGTATGCTGCGATCGTGTCATGAACCACGGATTCACGGGAAAGTGCATAATCCCAACCGTATACATTCGCTGCGTATGAGGTCTGTGCTGTCTTTCCGTTGTTGAAGTGAATGAGTCCGCCGCCGCCGGTAGGAACGAGCATGTATCCTTCATCAGCGGAACCGCCTGCTCCAAAATAAGGAAGCGGAGTAACGGTATACATCGGGAATTCATTCTTGTAATCGAGAGCGCTCATGGGAACCTCAACGATCATGTCGCCGCCGTCGAGACGGTAGTTCACACTTACCTTAAAGATAGGCTTGTCGGAGGTCTTCTCAGCGTTGCTCAAAGCCTTATGTGCCTCATAGTCTTCCATGGTATAGCCGGCATCCTCAAAGACCTGTTCTATCTTCTTCTTTACATTGCCTGTTGTGGTATCACGGAGAACATAAACCACTTCTGTCTCCATGATAGGGTAATTTGCAAGGAGTTCATCCTTGATTTCCTTGTCCTTCTTGCTCAGCTTATTGATATCGTACTTTTTATAGTACTGCTGAACCAGGTTCTTGTCATCTAAGCTGAACTTTTCGAGCCAGCTGTTGAAGTCATCCAGCAAAGCTACAGGAGGAATATAGTATTCTTTCTCTATGTCACCCAGGGAGTAATTCACCTGAATATGATTGGAGTCATATTCGATTTCATACAGCTGGTTCGCAATACTGTAGTTGTAGCTGTTGTACTCTGTTTCCAGACCTGCCTGGATACTGAAGGACATCAGCAGAGTGGATGCAAGCTTCTGTCTCTCTGCGAGCAGAATGCCTGTATCATCCAGTACTCCTTCCGGATTGGACTTCCATACCTTGCCGGTTTCTTTTACCAGCAATTCGATCTGTGTTGTGGTAGGGTCCATCGTCAGTGCAAGCTTATCGTTCTCAATCGTGATGGGATCTTTGGTTCCTTCGTAGAGCTCGATACGCATCGGCTCCTCTTCTTCCTCCGGTGCCTTGTAGTTCAGGACTACATACACACCGATCAGGATGATGGCACACAAAATCACCGGGAACGCCAAGTGCTTGACTGCATCAATAATTGTGTTTTTGATTAGCACTGCTTTATATGATTTTTCTTTTTTCATTGTTTCTCCTGTCCTCTATTTAACCGTTTTCTATATTCGTCACGCTATAGTCGGAATAGTAATTCCTTGGCCAAAGAGATAAAGTATGCAACACCCTGTGAAATCATACTGAAGAACAGCATCAGGATAAAGATCATTACCAGCATTGCAAACAAGGTTGCAATCGTGAACAAAATGTTCTTGGCGAAAGAGAACTCATGAATCTGTCCCATTGCCGCTACGATCAGAAGTCCGCAGAATACAAGAGACGCCGCGCTTACCACGCTGTAAAACTCTTTCTCATCAACGGTAACTGCATTACTGAAAGGCATCAGAGGAATCTGAATCAGAGCATAGGGCGCAAGGGCGTAACAGGTAGCCATATAAACCTGACCAAGGCGTCCCTTACCATCGAACAATGTGGTCAATGCCCAGTTTCCGACAACCCAGAGGGCAAACGGGAAAAGAATACTTCCGATGTACAGGAAGATGTTTAAGTCCTCCCAGTAAACATCGTTAAAGATAAAGCTTGTGTAGCGAAGTTTCATAACTCTGACAACCAGAGTCAGAATCAAAATCGTGTTTGCAGCTGCATAGGTACCCTTCTTCTCGTGTGTCAGGTCCCAGTAGCCATCCAGGGGATGGGTTATGCAGTAAAGAGCAAACTTCAAAGACTTCCAATAATTCTGAAATGATTCTAATTTCAATGAAGCAAACATAACTAACCCCCTTTTATTGCTTGAAGATATCGGCGATATCTATCTCGTGCTTGATCTGTTTTACCTTGTTGATCGTCGTGGGCACCAGGAAGATAACCAGCAGGAAGATTACGATTCCGACGATGTTTTCCTGTACCCAGATCTTACGGTACTGCTTATATGCCTTGGAGTAGTTCTCCGCATCATACTTCAGTTCGAAGTATTCAAGTGCTTCCTTGTACTCTTCCTGTCTCAGGTGAGCACGGCCGATGCCGATATAAGCCAGATCGTAGTTACCGTTGAGTTTCATAACCTGTTCCCAGCACTCTCCGGATTTCTCATAATTACCGAGGTCGAATTCGTCCATAGCCTGATAAACAGTCTGACCGAACTCTGTGGTAACGAACATCGTAATGCTGCAGTCCAGTGCGTCCAGTACATACAGGTCATATCCCATATGTTCGATTGCGGAAGGCTGTCTGAAATAACCGTCCATGTTGCCGTTGCCGCCGAAGGCGAACATCAGCTTACCCTGATCGTCATATCCGAAGATACGTCCGCGGTTTCTGTCAAGGCAGGCATACACATCGTTTTCCATAACCGTAACATCCGTGAAGTGGGAGGGACCTTCATGACCGCCGCCGCTGCCCATGTAGAGGTCACCGTATACGGGGTAGTTGCCGTTCTGAACGAGGATGTCACTTCCCATCAGGTTCAGCTTCTTCACTGCCTTGGCCTTCTCTGCCTTTAAATCTTCCTCGGTTGCGGTTCCGTTGACTGCGTAGATGAAGCCTTCATGGTCCATGAAGATATTCTCATACTCGGTAGGAACGAACGCATAGAGCTTTTCCAACTGCTCCTGGGAAGCGAACTTCTTCCAAATGTAATCGGTCCAGTCGAATGATACTTCTGCTGCTCCGACGAATCCGGAGAAGACGCCGTCAGCTTCGTACTTGATCAGGCCCTTGTTGATACCGGTTGCGATACAGTACACACGATCTGCGGTATCAACGGCCAGCTTATTGGGCTGGAAGGTAATGTCGGGATCCAGCGTGGAATCCACGGGAACATTGAACTGCATCAGATAATTCAGGTCATTGTCCAGCTTCAGGATTCTCTGATTGCCCTTATCTGCGATGAAGAAACAGCCTTCTTCCGATACAGCGATATCAGTAGGTCCGCTGAATGTTGTGTTCTCTACATCGCCCTTGAAGGAATCAATGTATCGAACTACGCTGAGGGTCTCGTTTGCCCCCTTCTCCATCTGGATGATCCGGTTGTTTCCGGTATCCACGATGTACAATTCATTGCCACGTACAAACAGGCCCTGAGGATTCTTCAGTTTCTTATCCAGTCCGAGCTCGTCAGAGGTGTAAACCTTTCGAGCCGTATAGAAATCGGGTGAGCTCTGAACATCGCCCCAGTAATCGTAGTTGTAGGTGTAGCTATTGCCCATTGCCTGCGTCGTAACTGCGGTGCCCGCAAAAACTGAAACGGCTAATGACAATGCAGCGATTCCTTTAAATAATCTTTTCATAAGTCACCTCGCTCACATTTAATCCTTCAAGCCGGAGCTTGCCATTGTTTCAAGAATCTGGCTCTCAGAGAATACGAAGATTGCAATGGGAACCACCATCAATACTACCATTACGGCTGCGCCCTGACCGGTTCTTGCGATACCGCCGCCCTGTATCTGCTGCATTGCATATACCAGAGTTTTCTTTTCTTCAGAATAAATGAATGTTGCCGCCTTATCGTTCCACAATCTCTGTACGGAGAAGATGATCAGTGTCATCCATGCGGGTTTTACATTCGGCATAACGATTCCGCTGAATACTCTCCATTCATTTGCGCCGTCAATCTTAGCCGCCTCAATCAGTGAAGTGGGAAGTCCTTCCATGAACTGCTTCATCAGGAACAGTCCCATCGGGGAAGCAAGCGCGGGTACAATGATTGCCCAGTAGGTATCGATCCAGCCGAGCTTGTTCAGAATCAGGTAGTTCGGAATTGCCGTTACATAACCTATGAACATCATTGCTACGGTTACTAGCTTGAAGAATGCGCTTGCACCGGGGAATTCATACTTTGCAAGTACGAATGCACCCATGGAGGAAATGATCAGGTGTCCCGCAGTACCTACGAAGGTGATGAATACTGTGTTGAACAGGTATCTGGAGAAGGATACCCAGGACTTACCCATGGTAACGAACAGATCCGAGAAGTTATCAGTCGTCGGATTCTGCGCAAGAAGTCTCGGAGGGAAGCGGAACAGCTCATCCAAAGGCTTCAAGGCGTTGCTGACAGCATAGATAATAGGCAGTGCCATTACGAATGCTACAAACAGAAGGAAAATGTAAAGAAGGATATCGCCCGCGATGGAACGGTTGGGCTTTCTTCTTTTTATCAACTTCTGGTGATACTCTTTTTCGATTTTCTCTTGTTTTATTTTTTTGCTCATATCAGGTTCCTACTCTTCTCAACAGACTTTGAATTGCTTTGTTACATAAGATCATCATTAAGAACAAAATCGTTGCGATCGCACAGGCGTAACCCATGTCGAATCGTGTGTAACCATAGTCGAACAGGTGGGTTACGATGGTACGCGCCGCGTAGTCCGTACTGGGATATCCGCAGAGTGCCATGGTAACATCACAGACACTGAATGCCGAGGTGATGGACATAACCGCACCGAACATCAACATAGGTTTCATATTGGGAAGAGTGATATACCACAGTTCCTGCCATCTGTTTTTGATACCATCCATGTATCCTGCTTCAAACTGAGATCTGTCAACACCCTGCAGACCTGCAACGAAGGAAAGGAAACCGGTACCAAGGCTCATCCATAAGATAACCAGCATACAGATCCAAAGCATGTACTTCGGTGTGATGAAGAACATAATAGGCTTATCGATAATACCTACTTCCATTAGGAAGTTGTTTACGATACCGTAAGCATCACCTCTGAAGAAGATGGAGAAGATCATGAAACAGGTACCTGCGATGGAAGGCGCGTAGAAGACGATAACCGCTACGCTTCGGATCCATCTGGGAAGCTCGTTGATCAGCCATGCAAACAGGAAGGACATGATGTATCCCAAGGGTCCCGTGATGACTGCGATCATCATGGTGTTCTTGACACCGATCAGGAAGACATCATCCTGCAGGATCAGGTTTACATAGTTGGCAAGTGCAATAAATCTGGGTGATTCCAAAATATTATAATAGGTAAAGCTGAAATAAATGGAAGTCACAACCGGCATGATATAAAACGCAAAAAACAGGATTGCGAAAGGAGCAAGAAATGCATAACACATTTTGCTTCTCTTCGCCTTTTTGATTGCCACCTGCGCATTGTGTTTGCGCAGGGCAATGTATTTGCTAAAAAATTCTTTCATCGTTCACTCCCCTATTCCACCGGCAAGCCGAATTCAATTCGCTTTTTGGTAATTTCTTCATCAATCTTGATAGAGTAGTCAATAATGGTCTCTCGTGAATCGTCCTTGTCGTTCAAGACTTTTCTGATCGCATTGGAGATATGACGTCCGGTGTAATATCCGCCGGGAACCTCTCTGATGCCGACTGTCTGCTCCCACTGGGCATTCAGAACCTGAATGTCATCATAGGTCCAGGACAGCTGTGAGAATGCATCTTTGTTCGCGGTAGCATATCTTGCGGAGGATCCGAGCAGTGCCTCGATCTCACGGCCGAAACGAACCTGTGTATCAGCATCTGCCCACCACTTCATGAACTCCCAGGAATTCTTCTTCACAAGCTCATCATCGGTTGCGATCATCATGGTAGCGCTGCCGGTGATGAATGCGCGGCGGTCGATGTACTCGTTGCCGTTCTCATCCGTTCTGGGTGTACCGGGGATCAGTGTGAAGTCCCAAAGTCCGCGGATCTCAGGTGCGGAAACCATCAGTGTATTGTAGGTTGAATATGCTGCGATACCAAGAGGCATCTCACCGGAACGGAAACGGCTTACGAAGTCGTAAATGGTAGGAATGCCGTAGTCATTGAAGTATCTTACATAATCATCGAAAGCCTTGATGCCGGCTTCGTCGTCTACTCTTGTCTTAGTACCTGCCTCATTATACATGTCACCGCCGTACTGGAACAGAAGTGCGAAGTACATGGAAAGGTCGGGGTTGTTGGAAGCAATGGAGGTGCTTGCCGCAGCCGCACCGGAGCTTCCTGCCGCGGTAGGAATACCAACTGAAAGGTTATGTCCCTGGATGGTAGGAAGGATCTCGATGAGTTCCTGCCAGGTCTGGGGGATTTCAAGCCCGAGCTCTTCCATAACGTCCTTACGATAGAACATTACATTGAAGGTCTGTGTTTCAGGCACACCGTAGATGTGTTCATCCAGTCTGTACTGCTCGTAGGAGCTGGGTGTGTAGTGAGAAAGCACTTCTTCATAACCAGGGAACTGTGTGATATCTTCTGCCGCATTACGCAGTGCGTAGTTTACGGGCTGGTCAGCGCCGACAGAAAGTGCCACATTCGGCCCTCTTCCCGCAAGTACCGCATTCAGCAGTGCGCCCGCGTCAACGATTTCTACGTTGACCTTGATTCCCGTCTTGGGAGTGAAGCTGTCATCAACCATGGACTTCAGGATGGTGCCCTGGTCACGACCGGTCATAACCCAGACCTTAACGATTCCTTCATCGTCGTCATCATATACATCGCCGACTGCGTTGTAGTCAACAAAGAAGGAAACCACGAAGGATTTCAGCTCGTGCCAGAACTTGGTCAGGATGTTTGCCTTATCCTTCTTCACCTTAGCCTCTGTTCCGCTTACTACCAGGTAGTCGACGTCCAGCTTGGTGTCGCTCATGTTCAGAGTCGCGGTACCGAGGGAAGTGATGTTATCCTTGAAGGTGGTGAACTCAACCGTGATCTTATTGGGCTTCTCGCAGAAACGATCCAGCTGCTGTGCCACTGTCTGGGCGGTAGCGATGTTGTCTGCCTTCTGTCCGCTGTATGCTACGGTATCGTCGATCACCTTGTAAAGTCTCTTTGCCTCGAGAGCCATTGCATCCATAACCTCAGGATAGGTCTTGTGGATACGGTAGTCTCTGTAGATATCAGGGGAAGGACCGGTGTAAACCAGGATCTTTCTGTAGATCTGGTTCAGTCTGAATGTGCAGTCCTCCAGTTCCTGAAGGATAGGTCCCAGACCTCCGAGGGAAGCTTCCAGTCTGATGGTGTGCTTACCCTTGGTCAGGTAGAAGTTGTAAGCATTTCCTTCCTCGTCGCCCAGAGTCTTGCACTCCCAGTCATTGTCGTAGGAGAAAGCAACCTCTCTCAATTCCTCGAAAGGAATCTCGCCGTCGATGTAAACGGTACGGTTGGAAACACTTCCGCGCGAGTAGTTCTGTTTGCCCTTAATCATGATATTGTAGTATCCGTTTTCCGGAACCTCGAAGTCCCATTCGATCCACTGTCCGGAACTTCTCCATGTTTCGCCGCCGACATAGTTCAGAACAGTGTGGGAAACACTGTTAGGCTGTGTGGTGGGTGAAGATCTGTCGTATTTTGCATACAGGGAAGATTCAGAACGGTAAGTGGAATCCTCACCCTGAATCACCTGCTTGTAACCCTTAGCATTTTCGGAACCTGCATCTGCAGGCTGTTTTGAGATGTATTCTGCATATGTATCAAGATCCTGTACTGCGCTGACAACCAGCTTCTTCAGAACCATCGGCTCGTTCTCACTGCCGATCGTGATCTTGTTTTCGCCCTGTTCCAGATAGAACTTGTAGGGCTCGGCAACATATCCTCTATCATCGCGGAAATAATTCTGCTGCCAGTCGTAAACCTCGACCTGAGTGGGACGGATCTCGTTTTTCTGGTTATCTACCTTAACCTCGCCGCCGTCGGTCCAGATTCTGGTGAAGGAGATGTTTCTCGCATCCTCAAAGGGAAGCTTCCCATTGATCAGAACGCTTCTCTCGGCTGCCACACCTCTGGATTCGGGAATCAGGTACTCGGCATACAGATTGTAGAATCCTGCCTGAGGTACATTTACCGTCCAGGTAACCTCTGACCCGGTCTCGGTAAGCAGAGCCTTCTCCACTCCTTTATAATGATTAACTGTCTGTACATCGCCCGTGGAGGTGTTGTCAAACAGATCCACCTCTACACTCTGCACAGAATTTTTGGCTCCTGAGTGTTCTCTCAGATAGCCGGTGTAGGTGCCTTCTCTCTCCATACCCATGATGTCCTTGGAGAGGTCAACACCCGCATACTTGTCGTGGAAATCTTCCACGCCTCGCAACGACGACAGGATGCACACCAATGCGATCACAACCACGACTGCCGCTGCTACAATTACTTTTTTACCAGAGTCTCTCATACTTTCCTCCACAAACTAGTAATAATTGCAAAATACACATACTAAGGGCACTTAATCTCATATGTATAATAGCATATTATACAAAAACCCGTCAAGGTGCTTCTCAATCATTGCTATAATTCTTTTATTGTTTGCGCTGTTTTTGTATATTATGTTCATTTTGGAGATTCATTCCTCGTCATTTTACTGAATATATGCATGTTTTCGGATTATTTTGAGTTTTCTTGTCGTTTTTTGCACTAAAAAGGGAAAACGCGCAGGCATTTTCCCTTTCTCTCATCATTTTCTGTCGTTCAATTCTTGCTGTTTTATCTCTCGTGATAGACAAAATTGCCAAACGAAGCACTGCCGCCCGCCTCTTTTGTGGAGAATACGGTCAGGGCAAAGCGTGCGCCGGTAAAGTGATCCAGCCGGAAGCACAGCTTTGATGTCACATCGATCTGTTTCATGCGCCATCCGCATCTGTAATAGAAGGAAGCCGTGTCTTTCATGTGGTCAAAATCAGCCGCAAGCTTAATGGTCACGCTCTCCTGCTCCATCGCGATCATCACGGGCTCTCTCTTTGCTTCGTCGCCCTCCCTGTCGCGGACCGTCAGATAAAGCCGGCCGTCCTTTCTGGTCAGACCGACAAAGGCATAATTGCCCTGCAGAACGCCGAGTCCGGCGAAATCACCCTCTCGCAGTCCGCTTCCGTCCACCGTGACCTCGGCAGCCGCCCCGGGGAAAGCCATTCTCTGGGTCAGCGTATTCTTAGCCTGTGTCAGATCGCTGCAGACCTTGTCCGTGGTGATCGTGATCCTGCCGTTTTCCCTGTCATGGGCAACCAGCGACAGGTCCGGCTCGTGATTGTACTGCCAGCAGGGCTTTAAGTCGCCCTTAAAATCGTCGCTCTCCACAAGCGGTCTGTATTCGTACCCGGGTCTGGTGCTCTTGATTGTAAACTTCTCGGGAATCTCCCCGTTTACGCCGAATACCGGGAAATCATTCTCCCAGGTCACCGGCATCAGTACGGGCAGTCTTCCCACCGCACCGCTGTCCTGGAACAAAATTGCATACCAGTCTCCGTCCGGCGTATCCACGATCGCGCCCTGGGCGACGCCGCTTCCGCAGTATGCCCTGTCGTCATTCAACACATCGCCGCCCGTGAACTCTCCGTCGATGGTATCTGCCACAAAGCAGCTCTCCACTCTCTTCCAGCGGTCGCGCAGCGAATGAATGAAGAACAGATAATACTTCCCGTTTAATTTATAAAAATGTGTGCCCTCGTAGCCGAGCATCGGATTTCCCTCATCGCTCACGGCAAGCCTGTGAAGCCCGCCTTCCTTCGGTCCGGTCAGGTCCTCCTTCAGCTCTGTGATGTAAATGTTTTTATTGCCGTATGCAATGTAGACCCTGTCATCATCGTCAAACAGCAGCGAGCAGTCGTGGTAGAAGCCCTCGATGGTATGCTTCTCCCAGGGGCCTTCGATCTGCTTTGCGGTGTACAGATAGGTCTTGTGTGTATCGTTTGCGACGAAGACGATATAGAAGGTTCCCTTGTGGTATCGGAAAGAAGCCGCCCACATGCCCTTGCCGTAAATATTCAGATCTCCCTCCAGCCGCTGCGCCGGCGTGCTGTCGAGCGTCTCGTACACATAGGCCGCATGCTCCCAGTTTCTCAGATCGTAGGAGCGCAGGATCTCACAGCCGGGCATAAAATGCATCGTGGTGCTTACCATATAATAGGTATCTTCCACGCGGATGACATCGGGATCGGGGAAATCCATTCTCGTGATCGGGTTGATATCAGGGTGCTGCTCGGTGCGGGCATAGGAATACCCCCTGTCCGAAACAATCTTTCCGGGGCGGAACTCAAAGTATACCACTCCGTTCTCAGCCACCTTGAAGGAAGCCTCCGTCCTGCCGTTTCTTTGGCACACGCGAACCGTCTGCACAAAGGGCTGCGCAGCCATGCGAAGCAGCGCATTGATCTCCTCCGTGGGATTGGCAGGCTCGCCGAGGTCATGCCATACCTTCAGCGGATTACAATGCTCCTCATCCACCGTTTTGGTCAGAAGACACCCCTCCGTATTTTCTGCGATCTCTAAGGTCAGCTCATAGTCATACCCTCTGCGCTGATTCGTCATATTCCAGGCAACGCCGCGATAGGAGCCGTCCTCCAGATGCATCACCACGCTGTGATCGTCGCGGAAAATGCACACGCCCTGCTTCTCCTTCAGCTTCTTAAAGAAGGCAAAGGTCCAGAAGGTGGGCTTCGGGATACAGCCGTTGGCCACGAGACCGAAGCCGCCGTGGAACGGGGTAAAAGGCACGCCCCTCTCCTCAAACACATCGCCGAAGGTCCAATAGGAATAGGACTCATTGTCCTCTCCGAGCCTGGAGAGCTGTTGCGCGAGGAAAGCCGCGTTTCTGTTGGTATCATGGATCGGTGCGTTGGGGATATAGGAGGTATTGAACTCCGTAATGTGAATCTCTAAGCCCCGATACTCCTCATAACTGTCAATGATCTCTCTCGTGGTATGCAGATTGGCGAATCCGTCCTCCGCCTGCATCAGCTCCGGATAGCCGTAATGCCCCACATCCTCGGGCAGCTCCGTCGTATAATGGTGTCTGGTCACGAAATCCACGGGGATCCGGTTGTCATGACAATACTGCATGAAGCCCTTGATCCAGATCTCGTCGCTTCCGCCGCAGACTGCGGGACCGCCCACACGAAACTTCGGATTCACTTCCTTGATGGCGTTGAAAGTATTGTGGAACAGCTTAAAATACTCCTGCATGTCCGCGTGCTCCCAGAATCCGGGCAGATTGGGCTCATTCCAGACTTCGATGGGCCAGGTCAGAACCTCCGCTTCGCCGTAGCGCTCGCAGAAATGCCGAAGCAGCGCCTGCACCATGTGGTTCCATTTTTCATAATCCTCCGGCGGCGTGGTATTGCCCTTCCAGTAAAAGACCGTCTGCGTTCCGCTCGCCATCTTCTCCGGCATAAAGCCCAGCTCCAGAAACGGCTTCAGGCCGACGGCCCGGTAACTGTCCATCACCCTGTCCACATAGGTGAAATTGTATTCTGCGCTTCCGTCCTCTGCCACCTGATAGATCGCCATGTCATCACAGAACAGACCGTGTCCCCTGATATGCTGAAAACCGATCACGTCCTGCACCAGCTTCAGCTGATCCTGATATTCCTTGTGCAGTGCCAGTCCCATCCTTCCGGTTCCGACGCAGAAATCCACCTGATTGTGAAACTCGGCCCGGCTCTCCGGATTCAAAAAAATTCGTTTTGTTTCCATAACTTTCTCCTTTTCTCCCGTCCGGACTTCACTCGAACCGGCAATCGTTTCGTTTTACCACAAGCACGGTCTCGACGGTACGAAATTCCGGCTTCACATCCATTTCCTCGGTGACATCCAAAACAGGACAGCCGTCGATGTCGAAGAAGACCCGCCTGATGCCGCTGCTTCTGACCCCTTCTGCGCCGGGGCGCGCATGATAGGTATTCCAGGTGGTGCCGAATTCATCGATGACATACGCATTGTGTCCCGTTCCGTACTCACCCTCTACGCTCCGCGAAGTCAGGATCGGGTAATTGTTCTTCCGCCAGTTTTCACGCACCAGCAGGTCCTTCCCCGCTTCGATTTCGAGATAGCTCACCACATACGAGCTGTCCACCGCCGCTGCCGAGAATGTCACGAACAGCTTTCCGTCACCAAACAAAGCAAAGGGCCCTTCCTCCACGAAAGTATGATTGTTGCCCCAGCCGTAATCAGGCTTCGACAGCACGACAGGTTCACCGGCAAGCATCCAGGGCTTCTCGGGATTCAATTTGGCAATATAAAGCCACGCGCCCAGATCCTTGGGAATGAACTGCCTCTGTGACCATACCACATACCATTCGCCCTCCCAGGAGAAACATGTCATATCCAGGCTGATCACCTTACCTGCCTCGCAAAGCTCGCTGCCGTCCATCCGCACAATTCTCCTCGGTGCGGACCAGTCTTCTTTGCAGATAGGGTTTCCGCCCTCGCGAAGCTCCATGATATGACTCTCCTCCCGGAAAAATTCTCCCGGTGTCGCCGCATGGAAGATGTAGAGTCTGCCGTTGATCTCATGAAACTCCGGCGCCCACAGCAGATTGCCGATTCCCTCATGCGTCACGGAATCCAGAATCAGATGCTCCGGGGCGGTGATCAGTCCTTCCATCGTATCGGACTCCCGCACATACAGCGTATGATTATTGTCCGCATCGTTCGTCGCGATAAAATAATACTTTCCGCTCCAATAACACACGCAGGGATCTGCGCGGTTGAACGCCACCGGGAACGGGAAGTGTTCCTGATGTACCTTTCCCTTCACAGGATAGGTGCCGGGCTTTGCAAAGTCTACCCCCGACAGCTCCCAGTCGATTCTCTTCTGCAGGACAGAGCCGTCCGTATATCCTGCCTCGGCTGTCATCTGCAGGAAAGCCTCTCTCGAAGAAGCCTCCACCCGCGCCGGGAAACGGATACTGTTGTTCACGGGCGGCGTCAGTTTGCACCGAAGTCTCGTCGCGGTCTCATCCGGAATTTCCAGCACGCAATGCGGCACCGTACCCTGCATGCCGCTTGTCTGAATCTGCGAAAGCACACGGCTTAGCACATCCTTTTTCTTCCGGCAGAACAGCTCCAAAGCATCATTTAACCGTACGGGTGTCACCGAAAGTCTGTCAAAATCCACCGCTGCGGCACTCAGTTTTCCGTCCCTGTCTTCCCAAAACAGATAGGGCTCACCCTCATATTCGTAGCAGAAAACGCTTTCCACATATGCCTCACAGAGCCCAAGCAATCCGACCTCTCTGTAGCTTAGCAGGTCCTTTGATGTCCAAAACAGCACGCTTCCCCGGCTGCTTTCATCATCGCCGCCGTCTGCGGGTATGCGCACGGCAAGCACACCGTATCCTCCGTCCCGCATCGGGAACAGGAACGGATTTTTCAGACTCATCGGATTCAGGGAACCGTCCTCATTCTCCGTTGCCAGCGCAAACAGCACGCCGGAATCGTGGTTCAGCCCTTCAAAACTGACTCCGTCCTCTCCGAGTGCAAGATGCAGGCTGTACGCAAGCCTCGGATCGTAATGCACGGAATCAATGGGTTCTCTCGTATAGCCGAGCAAAAACATAAGAATCTACCTCCTGTTTGACCAATCATAACATCATAATCTATAGTACGACAATTGACTGTTCTCCAACAATGATATATACTATCAATAAATTGACTTATTCTCAGATTGGAGGGCATCTTATGAATCAGATTCTCTTTATCGGATATGACGCCTGGCATCCGCAGGACTTTGTGTACAGCTACCCTGACAACCAAAGCTCCTATCTCCTTCTGCTGACGGATTCCCCCGCCACCTTCCTCGTAGACGGCGAGCTGCGGGACTGTCCCGCCGGCACGGCGATTCTATACGCCCCCGGGCAGCAGATCTACTACAGCGCCTGCGGTGCTCCGTACAAAAATGACTGGATCCGTTTTTCGAGTGACGAGGGGTTTGTCTCCAGCTTTCCGCTGAAAGGAATTCCCTTTTCGGTATCGGACCCGGAATACTGCCACAGTCTGTTCCGGCTTCTGACCTGGGAATCGAATCTTTCCGCCGCCAACAGTGAACTGATCATCGAAAATCTTCTCAGGGTCCTGTTTCAAAAGCTTCATGAAGATTCCGTCAACACGCCGGAGTCTCCTCATGCCGCCGATCTGCTGCGTCTGCACAAGCAGATTCTGAACGCCCCGCAGGAAGACTGGAGTGTGACCTCCATGGCCAGGCAGGTACACTTAAGTCCGGGCTACCTGCAGTTGATCTACAAGCAGATCTTCGGCACTTCCTGTATGGAGGATGTCATCGAGGGACGCATCCGCCTGGCGAAGGAACAATTGATATATTCTTCGAAGTCCGTCAGCGAGATCGCCGAGTTCTGCGGATACCGCAACACGGAGCATTTCTGCCGCCAGTTTCGCAAATTCACGCAAAAAACACCCGGCAGCTTCCGAAAAGCCGCCGG
>JAEDDX010000006.1 GCA_016293615.1 Acetatifactor sp. | reverse complement strand
AGTTATTAAGACCTTGGAGAGGGTCTCTAAAAACTACTACTATATAATACGAGGATAAGTGTATTATGAAGAAGATAATGATGTGTTTTTGTTCCGTAACTGTTATTATGGCAAGTGTGCTGCTTGTGTCTGCGTCTGTTCGTGCCGCTATTACGGGATGTGGGCACAACAGCTATGTTGCCGGAGCATATCTCAATCCCAATAGTGTGTATTGCACTACATATTCGCATCAGTACAAACGCGGGGATGGTGTGAATGGACCTATTTATGGTACCTGTTATATAAGACACTATCGCGGTATTAAGTATCCACAATGTGCTGTTTGCGGGGATGTGGATTACAGCAGTCCGGCAGACACTTTTTTATACAATGAGCATGAGAACTGTGGATTAGGTATTACTCATTATTAGAATGATCAAACATTCGGAAGGGGAAGAGAAGCGGCATGCATAAGTTTGGGCGAAAAGAATTAATCTTATTCATCAGCATGATGTGTACGGCACTCCTGCTGACGGCGGGCTGCGGGAGGATTTCGGAGACCACGGAAAAAGGGACGGATATTTCCGTCTCCTCCGGGGAATCCCACAGCTATGAATTCCTGGAGGATAAAAATCCTGTGGGAAGGGATGATTCTTATGAAGAGATGGAGCTTGCGTGGAAGGATAATTCCCTGGACGACTGGCAGGCCGCTATGAACCTTACCGTGAAAGAAGTGAAGGCAGACGGAGAGCAGATTGGCGGTGCAGTCAGATACTTTGTCGGAGAGGGTGGTGCCGTCAGATTTAAGAATCATCTTGTCGGTTCTTATAAGAAGAATTGGAGTGGCGCGAGCGGAATCAATGCGCAGGGCGCAGAATTTGCAGAGACCATCGCGCCGGATGCTGACCTTGTGGGCATGCAGGCAGACCTCTTAGGACCCGTTGCCGGAGGTACCGGTTATGTGGCGTACAGGGATGAGTATGACGATAATTATGACATCACGGGACAGTGTTATTATGTGCTCGACGAAGCATTTCACAAAATCAGGAGTGTTTCCGCGAAGGAGCCTTTTGATGTGCCTCTGACAGACATTGCCGGAGACAGCAGAGGTAACTTACACATCCTGTTGAGAAATGGTTCAGAAGGCTGTAGTTATGTTGTCCTCTCCCAAGACGGTGAAAGAGTTGTGGAAACAACCGGTTCTTATGAGGGACTCCGTATTCTGGAGGACGGAAGGGTGTTCGTCTGTGAAGAGGTGATGAATGACAATAAGACGGAAGGACAGAGACTGCTTGAGGCTGATCCGGAAAAGGGGACTTTGAAGGAGGTGGCAGCATTCAGTCTGCAGACCATTATAGACGAAACGAAGGCAGTCGAGTACGCACCCTCCATAGTGACAGCGAAAAGTGAGACGGAACTGGTGTGGTGCGGCAAGGAAGGCGTGTATTTGTGCAATGCGCAAGGTAAGGAAACGAGGATGGCTTACCGGTGGGACAATCACGGCATTGTCCCCCGGGAGGTAATGGATGTCTATGCCAAAACGGATGGGACAATCGGGCTGGTCTATAAGGATGGTGACGGTATCCGCTACCTTCAGTTGAAGCCGACTCCGGAAGAAACGCCGATTACCACGATAACCTTTGCGGTATCGCCCCGGAATAAGGAAGCATTTGTGAGTGCCGTTGCGGCCTTCAACAAGAAGTATCCCACTTACAATATAGAAATCAAAGACGATTACGAGCAGACCCCTCTTCTTACCCGGCTTGGCGCGGGAGACGGTCCTGTTCTGATAGATACGGCACTTACCGGATTTGACGGATTGGAGAAACTCTGGCAGCCGCTGGACGGCTTTCTGGAAAGCTCGGCACTGGCCGATGAGCTGATACCGCAGGCTCTGGAATTTGGCAAAATCGGAGACAGGACCTATGGAATCGTGACGAATTTCTCCATTCGCACTCTTGTGGTGAAAGACAAGGAACTGTTGAGCTGGGATTATGACGCCTTTTTAGATGCCGTGGAACACTTTGACGGTGCGGTGATGACTTACGAATACAATCACGGGCTGACCGATTCGAGAAAAGCTTTCTTTGACATGCTGGAGAATGGCCCGGACGATACCGCGTATCTGGACGCGGAAACAGGAACCCTGCTCTTCGGAACCCCGGGCTTCGAGCGTGTGCGGAAGCTGGCGGAGAAGGCGAGAGAATGTCCGCCTTCCGAGGATGGGAAGTCCCTTCAAAACGAAAAGGTCCTTTGCGAGATTGTCAATGTGTATGGTGTGGAGACACTGGCAGGACTGCGGGAAAAACTGGAGCAGGGAAATCTGTACGCGGCAGGATATCCGACGAAGAACGGAGCAAAACACCTTCTTGCGGCACAGTATCCCATTGCGGTCCGTTCCACAGCGACTGATGAAGAAAAGCAAATGGCATACACTTTTCTGAAGATACTTTTGTCGCATGACAGTGTCATGCAGGGGATGAGCGGCAGTACCGCAAATACTTATTTCAGTGTTCGTAAGGAGATACTGGAGGAACAGTTTGAACATTATGAGTTAGTGTATCCGATGAATAAGGGATACAATGATGCCCTGCCGGAACTGAACAGAGAGAAGGATGGGGCACTGTATGAGGAGTTGCTTGGCAACTCGGTTGTGCAGAAATCCTTCCCGGCTACGCTGCAGAGCGTTTTTGACGAGGAAATCGGAGCATATTTGGCGGGTGAGATCTCCGGCGATTTGCTTGACAGACACTTAAAGAGCCGTGTCGGGCTGTACTTGGAGGAGAATCAGTCATTGCACAATTAAGATTGATGTAAGGGGTATTTTATGAAGAGGGTATTTTTGCTGGTTGAATGTATCGCTTGTCTGCTCTTATGCAGCTGTGGAAATCGCGGGGTCTCTTTGCCCAAGCTGACGCCTGCCGTGCTTGATGAATTGTATCAGCAGGAATTTGATGCATACACGGATAAACTGCCGAGCCCTGTAGACTTTGGCTTTGAATCCCTGACATATAACGGCAGGGTCTATACGGCCGGCCGGGGCGACCATCTTTGCTTTGCCTATGAGATGGAGCAGCCGTTCGACACGGGCGAAAAGTCGCTCACAGATTTCCCGCTTGAGAAGTTAGGCGATGTATACGGAGAAGTATTTGTCAAGCCGGTGTATGGGGATCTGAATGATGACGGTAAGTATTCGGATGTATACGCTTGGTATGATGATGCCGCAAAGGCAGATGATGAGCACAGACAGGGAACTGTCTGGAAGTTTGGCGAGTATGACCCGGAGCATCTGGTCGCACTTACGATTCCGGAGGAAGATGGGCACGGAAATACGATCTGTGAGCTCGTGATTTTCTATCATTTGAATGATATCCGCATTGAGTCCGGAAAAGATCTGCTGGATAGGATTCTGAACCCTCTGAATGCTGAAATATATGGAGTCAGGAAGCAGCCTGATACTCTGCGGACGCTCTCAGGTGAAAAGCCGGAAGATGTCTATTTCCTCGGTGATCTTTATCAGAGCACCGTGGTCACGAAGAAAGCAGTCAAGAATCCGGAGCAGTATTCCACAGTCCATATCCGGGAGAAAGAACCGTACGGCCGTACATTGTACTTCCGGGATTACGGTGACGGAGTCTATGGGTATGGTACGCCGGAGGGAACTGTGATTTATCTCAAGAAATAGCGCCGGGTGCGGAACAAGAGCGGAGGAGCCAAAAGAAGAGGCATTGCCGATAGTGTACATAGGGGGATCCGACAGGCCGTATGTTTTTGATTACAATTCTTTGGAAGACGGTGCCCAACTGATCGTTAAGGTAACAGCATTGGAAAAGACCGATCAGCAAGTCAGGACCACATATCTTGACTGGGTAGACAGATATGAGCCGGTATCAGGGGGAAGTTACAGGAAACTGTTGATTGATCAGGTGATAAAAGGAGATAAGGAGCGTGATTATGGAGAACATAGATATAATCATCGGACTTATTATACTATTAGTGAGACCGCAGAAGTGCAAGGAATCAATGAACAAGGTTATATTCACAGTATTGTAACAAAAGTTACTTGGGGAGAATGTGTATGCGGCTTACAAGGCAGGTGGACAGAAAAGAGGGATGTAATGTGAAAAAACTTAAGAGCATTCTATTATTTTGGGCCGGTGTGGCAGGAACCATTTTGTGTCTGGCGGGATGCGCCAAAACGGACAATACGGCGACAGAAACATCCCCTGAATCTGCAGAGCACAGTGCTGCCGATTACAAGAAGGTTTCTGAAAATTTTCTTCGTGGAGAGGCGGAGGTACTTCAGCCGGATTTATTTACCTTCAGAATGACGAAGGACGGAGTTTATTTCGTGGTGCCGCAGGTCGTGTCAGAAGAAACTCAGAATGACCAATATAAAATCCGGTATTCTGTGTACCGCAATGGATCTGAAGAGAATGCAAAAAAGCTGTGTACGACAGAGGATGGCGATCTTCTTTCTTTTGATTACAAAGAAGCGGCAAAAGAATTCAGCCTGCTGATGCGTAGAGATACAGGGGATTTCCTCATGGTATTTGGCGAGAATGGTCAAAAGACGAAAGAGATTAAGTTCGCTGAAGCGGACATCTGTGCTGCCGGCGTGGTAAAGCACTGTGGATTGACAGACGGTAATTATCTGATTATGGGACATCAACAGATTGTGATCTGTAATGAGGAAGGCGAAAAGGTACAGACTATCCTCTGCCCCGGAAAAAGTTTTCAGAGTGCGATTCAGATATCGACGGGCGAGATTTATGTATCCTATCTCGGAATGCAAAACGATGAGTGTTTCGCCGCAAAATTGAATGTATTATCTTCAAAAACCGAAGGGGAAAAGCGTATTGCGGGAGACGGTATCTTCCTGGCAGAGGGAGAAGCGGACACAGTCTTTGCTATGGAATCCGGTGCGGTGTATGAGATCTCGCTGCCCGACTTGCAGAGCAGGGAATATCTGGATTTAAGCGGGTTTGCCGGGTTCGATTATCAGCGGATTCGTGAATTCGCCGGAACAGCTGAATGCTTTCAAATGATCAGTTGGAGCGGCAGTTCCTCAGAGCCGATTCAACTGATAACATTTCTTCCAAAGACTGCAAAAGAGACGGATGAGCCGATACAGGGAAAAGATCAGGGAGTGTATGACGCTTCCGGCCGGAGAAGAATCCTTGTATACGATCCGCTCGGCCTTGCCTCTGCCTTAATCGGAGATCGCATCATTGATGATTTCAATTATGAAAATGAGAAGTATTATGTTGAAGTTGACTCATCAACCCCTGATGTGAATACGATGCTTGCGGGCGACATATCGCCGGATCTGATGCTGGTATTTGATTATACAGAGGTCGAGAAATATTATCTTGCAGGCTATCTTGAGAATCTTTTGCCCTATATTGAACAGTCTGAGCTGATATCGCCTGAAGACATACAAAAATATGTTTATACCTGTTTTGGCTATGCGGATGGGTTGTATGCGATTCCGAGATACTGCCAGATGTCTTCGTTATTCTTGAAGGAATCAGCTTGCAGCAATGAATCCGGCTGGGGCGTGGAGGAGTTCCTTGCATGGCTGCAGGTCAGACCGGAGCTTGTTGCCGAACAGCCGGTTACCCGTGAACATTACCTGGATGTTTGTCTTAGGGGAAACCTTGAAGAGTATATTGATTTAGAATCAGGGGAAGCAAACTGTCTGAGCGAGGCTTTCCTATCCATGCTGTCAGGGATTCAGAAGCTTAACTTTACAGCCGATACGGAAACCGAATCTTCTGTAGAGAAATACAGGCATGATGATTTGCTTGTGGATGCCTGGTTTGGCAATGTGACAGGATATGTGGTTGCATCGGAATTAAGTGGCGAAAAACTGATTCATAAAGGCCTTCCCAATGCATCAGGTAAGCCGGTAACGACACTGCAGATTCTGAATACGATGTGTATGCTGCGCAACGGGACCTGCAAGGAAGGCGCATATGAATTTCTGGAATATGTCCTGAGATATCCGTTACGAAGCTTAAAACCGATAGAAGGCGTCGACGGAACCATGATTCTGCCGCAGAGCAGTGGGACATTTTATTCCCTGAAGAGCGTGGCGAAGACAGAGTTTGATTATCTTTTGGGAGAGCATGAGGAGCATTTGGTGGCTGGGACAGACGAGCGCGGCGAACCGATTTATCTTGATTTGACATATGAGGTGACAGAAGATACGGTTGCATATCTGTCGGGCATTTTGGATGAAGCCGGGAGCGATAACATGTGGCTGAAACAAATCCGCAGTATCATTCAGGAAGAGGCTCAATATTTCTTTCAGAATCAAAAGACAGTTGAGGAAACTGCTCAGATAATTCAAAACAGAGTGCAGTTATATCTCGATGAAAGAGAATAGGTATCTGGTGCCTGACACCAATGGACCTTTATCAGCCGAAGGAACCGGAACAGTGATTACAGATGGCCCGATTGTTGTGCGCCATCGGAGTACGAATTAAGAACCGGTAGGAGATTCTCACATGACAACACAGTCGAAAAGATACTTTTTAATGACGAAGCTGCTGATTCTGGGGCTGACGGTGATTTTGTTTGCACTGAGTGGCTGCAGCGCAGAGCCGGAGGAGAATAGAAACATAGAAGTCGGAAGCCGGCTGGTTGAACTGGCGGAGGAGTATCAGAATCTGTTGATCACTCCATTGGTACAGCCGTACAGCGATATGGTTGTTTTAACAGAAGAAGGCATTGTCTTTGCCGGACGAAGTGAGGACGAGACTGCTGTCTATCACAAGAAGCTGACCGGGGATATTCCCGAAGCGATTGAGGTGAATCTGTCCGGAACCATTCAGAAGCTTTGCTACGATGAGGAGAAGAAGGTGGTTTATGAAATCCTGAGCAGCTCAGATACATTCTTTCTGACCGGACATTCATGTGATGGAGAAGTAATACTTGCAGAAAAGGAACTGCCGGCTCTGACACAGGCGGCTTCCGGGTTGAGGGATATGTGCGCGTGCAGAGAGCGTATTGCAGTGATTGCTGCAGACTCTGTTCTGATACTCGATGAAACCGGAGAAGAAATCACTACCGTCCCATGTCCCGGAGAACAGTATGTTTCCGGCTGCTTTTTCGGAAACCAACTGTATCTAACATATCGTTCGGACACAGGAGAGGTCCGGCTCACGGTGTGGAAGGATGGACAGAAGAAGCCGGACAAAGGAACTGTCTTCGTCGGCGCAGGCAATATATTTGCGGGCAGGGACGGAATCCTTTGCTTTGATGAAAAGTATCTGTACAGTTATCAGCCTGACAGGGAGGAGCTGATTAAAAAAGTCGATTTGTTTGCGCATGATATATCGTACAGCAGAATACTGGCTGTGGAGAATCGGGAGGAGGATGCTTACCGGTTTGTCTGCTGGGATATGGGACAGACGGAAAAGCCGGTCGAACTGCTGACTCTGGCGAAACGGAAAGAAGGGGAACAGGAGAACAGGGAGATTGTGCGAATTGCCGGGGTGGCACCTTCTATGATCGAGCTTGTTTATGGTGATATCATAACCGGTTTCAACAGACAGAGCAAAGAGTACAAGGTTGTAATCGACAACATGAACACGGCTGACCGTTCCATGGATGAGGTAGAGGCATTGCTGATCAGCAGAATGATGTCCAAAGACAGCCCGGATATCCTGATTATGTATGTTTCCCAGAATTATGAGGCATTTGCGCAAAAAGGGCTGTTTGCTGATCTGAAGCCTTACCTGGACCAATCTACGGTTTTTTCACTGGATTCCTTCGAGGAGTATACCTATGCACGTTATTGTGACGGAGAGAAGGTCTATGGAATCCCGAAAAGAATCGGACTGCTTTCCTTTGGAGTATCAGGGGACAAGGCAGGGGAGACGCCGGGATGGACGGTGGATGAGTTCCTGGACTACTATCAGGACAATATCAAAATAGCCGACGGCTGGACTCCGGACAGGGAGGAGATTTTACAGTACTGTCTCATGGGAAATATGGATCAGTATGTTGATGTTGACTCTAAGAAGGCATATTTTGACGGTGATTCCTTTCGGAGTCTTTTGAAGAGAGTGAAGGAACTGAATCTTCCGAAGAATCCCGGAGCGATGGAAGAACAGGGGTTTTTAGAGACAAGATCAATCAGCACCTTTGGTGGGTTGGAAAACATCCTGATGTATCAGTGCGGAGAGTCCTTTACGCACAAAGGATACCCGAATGATAGCGGCAGACCGGTGTACTATCTGGACGCAGAAACCATGCATATCCTGGAGAACAGCAGACAGAAAGACGGAGCCTATGCGTTCTGGGAGTACTATATGCAGGAAAGAAATCTTCTCAGGTCGGATTTTTCAACGGTGAAAGGAGAGCTGGAGCAGGAACTCGGTAAGTGTATGGAACCGCATACTTATTTGGATGCGGAAATGAAACCTTATGACTATGCCCTCAGCCGGAAGCAGGCCGACAATCTGCTGACTGCATTAAGCGGGGCAACTTTTGAAAGTTATGATTCAAAGCAGATACAGGAGATTATTCTGGAAGAGGCAGAAAGCTATTTCGCAGGGCAGAAACCTCTGGAAGAGGTCTGCGAGAATATGCAAAAGAGGGTACAGTTATTTTTGGATGAATGAGGGACAAGCCGCGTTCATAAAATAAGCCGGTCTATCGCGAGTGGATAGACCGGCTTTGTATTTGCTTTATTACAGTTCGCCCAGCTTGTATCTGGATACGATCTGCTGAATCTTCTCATTGGGATTGAGCAGGTCGCTGATCGAAGTGTCATGGTTCAGAGTGTCGATGATATAAGCGATATACTTACTCATGTCACAGTTGATGTACCATTCTCTCTGCAGAAGCTCGGGAGTCTGATAGATCAGGTTGGTGGTGAGGACCTTGTCAATGATGCCGCTCTCAAAAGCCTTGTCGAACTTGTCCAGACCGTTGGTGAACAGACCGAAGGTGGAGAAGACGAAGATCTTGTTGGCCTTGCGCTCCTTTAAGGCTGCGGCAACCTCCAGAACGCTTTCGCCGGAGGAAATCATGTCATCGATGATGATCATGTCCTTGCCTTCCACGCTGGTGCCGAGGAATTCGTGCGCCACGATAGGATTGCGGCCGTTTACGATCTTGGTGTAGTCGCGTCTCTTGTAGAACATGCCCATGTCCAGACCGAGCACATTTGCGATATAGATGGCACGGCGCATGCCGCCTTCATCGGGGCTGATGACCATCATGTGGTTGGAATCAAGCTGCAGCCCCTTCACATTGCGAAGCAGACCTTTGATGAACTGATACGCGGGCTGAACGGTTTCGAAACCATTCAGCGGAATCGCATTCTGCACTCTGGGGTCGTGCGCATCGAAGGTGATGATGTTGTCAACGCCCATCTTTACCAGCTCCTGAAGGGCAAGCGCGCAGTCGAGGGATTCTCTTGCGGTTCTCTTGTGCTGACGGCTCTCATACAGGAAAGGCATGATCACCGTGATACGGCGGGCCTTGCCGCCGAGTGCGGCAATGACTCTCTTTAAGTCCTGATAGTGGTCATCGGGCGACATATGGTTCTCGTGACCGCACAGGGAATAGGTAAGGGAATAGTTCAGAACATCCACCAGCAGGTAAAGGTCGGAGCCTCGAACGGATTCGAGAATCATTCCCTTTGCTTCGCCGGAGCCGAAACGGGGAACCTTAGCATTTAGCAGGTAGGAATTTCTCTGATAGCCGGAGAAAGCAAGGGAATCCTTGTGCTCGCTCTCTCTCTCGGCTCTCCACTTTACCAGATACTTGTCTACCTTCTCGCCCAATGCCTTGCAGCCTTCCAGCGCAATCATTCCCAAGGAACCTACGGGAATGGTTTCCAGGTTTCTTTTTTCTTCGCGGTTACCCATGAATTCAAGTCCTCTCTTTTTGTACATGTTATTTACTTGTTCTGCATTCTTTTTTTGTAGATCCTGATGTCCTGACCGGTGAGCTTACAAAGCTCAAAGGAGCTGGATATCCGCGAGAAGATACGCTCGGAGTAGCGATCCCTGATCTCCGCCAGACTTAAGTTGGTGGAAATGATGGTGGATTTTCTGCCGAGGTGTCTTTCGTTCAGACAGGAGAACAGCTGTGAGGAAACGAAATCGTTGGTATATTCGGTCCCCAGGTCATCAATAATCAACAAATCGCAGGAGTACAGGTCGTCATAAAACTCCTGCAGCGCCTGCCTGTCCTTCCGGTCAAAAGCATATCTCGCGAGCAGATCAAACATTGTCGAGGCACTGAAATAGATCACAGAATGCCCCTGGTCTACCAGCTCTTTTGCAATACAGCCGGACAGGAAGCTTTTGCCAGTACCCACTGTACCATAAAACAAAATGTTTGTGTAGTCCTGATTGAATTTTTTCGTAAAATCTTTGGAGAGCGCTGCGGCATTCTCAAAACGCTGCAAATCCTCACCCTGATAGTATTCGTAGGAGAGGGTGGAAAAATTCTCCTTTGCGAGCAATTCTCTGATATTGGTCTGGGAATACAGTACGGCGATCTCACGACGGCGAAAGCACGAGCATTTCTCCTTTAAGCCGTCCTCGCCGGTGACATAACCGGTGTCCTTACAATGCGGGCAGTCGAAGACAGGCTCCAGATAATCCTCGGGAAAGCCTGCCGAAGTCAGCAGTGCTTTGCGCTTTTGGTCAATCCGGGCAAGCTGCTCATGCAATCTGGTAAGCGCGGCGTCGTCGCCCGACAACACTAAGCGGGCTGCGGCGACTGAGAGTGCGCTCACGGAATCGTTCAACTCGGCGACCTCGGGAAGCACACGGAATACTTCCTCCGCACGCGCCATAGACAGGGCACGGTTGGCGTCCCTGGTCACGGCATATTCCTTTAGTATGGCATCATATTGGGTGTTGGTGAGTGCCACGGAGATTCTCCTTTCGGATTAATTGCTCAAAAGCTCTTTTTCAAGAGCGTCAAAGTCATAGGTGTTCTGGGTGAACTGACCGAAGCGGCCGCTCTGCGGTTTCGCGGGAGCCGCTTTGTGCTTCTTCTGCTGGAACTGTTCATCCGCCTTAGCCACATCGTCAAGATGGCGGATTTTCTGTTCATGCCAGCTTCGCAGGATGCGGTCCGCATACTCGAAACGATTCTTGTCGGTAGCCAGAACCGTGCGGGCGCATGCCTCGAAAATGATGTCGTTGGAATAACCGTATTCCTTGATCCATCTGGTGATATAGTCTGCTTCCCTGGGGGTGGGAGAGCTTGTACGACCGAGCTGCTTCATGATATCGTAGTAGCTCTTCTCGTAGCGGTGGGAGCCGCGCTCTGCCTCCGCAGGCGTGGAAAATCCCTGCTCAGCCCAGCTGATGGCAACCTTGTCTATGTATTTGAAGTCAGTTTTGTCGCGGTCAACGCAGTACTGAATCAGGTAATCGATCAAATCGTCGGAAAAATGCAGGACATCCTTATAAAACAGAATCGAGTTCATTGCCGCGGGAGACAGGGGTTTTCCGATGTATTGGGAAGCCACGAAAAACAGTTGGGAAATGCTCTCCCGGCTGCTGAATTCGCGAAGCTGCGCCGCGGTGTAGGTTTTCTTTTTATAAGGAACTGCTTCCTCCTGCTCTGCGGCGGGTGCGGCAGGCGCTTCCTTCTGCGGTGCGGCCTCCGATGCCACCGAGGGCATGGGAATAAAGGTAGAAGGCGCGGTACGACGCTGCCTCCTGACGGAGTCTGCCTCTGTCAGGTCACGGATATGGATGCCGATCAGAGTCTTGTCCTCATCAAAGTCGAGGTCCAATAGATGTGCTTTCTCCCAGTACTTCAGGGCGCGCACGACCTCCTTCTCGGTATGATTGAACTTGTCGGCGATATCGGACACACTGGTAGCCCGGCGTGCGTTCATCATACGCAGAAGATAAAGATAGATCTTGATCTGCGCATCGTTCGCATCCTTCATATATTCATCGATAAACAGATTGGCCACTACGGTGCAATCTGCGTCACTGTCCTTGTAAATCGTCAACGGTGTCATAGTATCCTCTTCCTTCAGCCATGCATTGCGCAGTCTGTCCCTACGCAGCAGTGCAAGTATAGCATAGGCCCTATAAAAAGGAAATAGGCATTTTCCCGAAAAAGGGAAGACCCTGTATCTGCTCCTCAAAATGTGGACAATGTGGATAATGTGTATAAATAAATCCGTGCTTTCGGCAAAAGCGTGTATTACGGCGGAATTTCGCCTTTTCTTTGCAAATTTTTTATCCACGGCAAAAGGTAAAATATCCACAGAAGCGTGTCGCCTGCCGGCGGTTTTCTTCTGTGGATATTGTGGATAACTAGATTCCGAGGAGATTTTCCCCGATTTTATGCACATCACCGGCCCCCATAGTTATCAACAGGTCCCCGTTTATGCAATTTTCCAGTAGAAAATTTTCAATCTCATCAAAACTTGGGAAGTAATGGCAGTCACAGCCGAGGGCATCCAGTTCTGCCTTCAGATCCTCGGAGCTGATGCCGAGGGTGTCCGTCTCGCGGGCCGCATAAATATCGGCGAGTACGACCCTGTCAGCCAGGGAAAGCGCCTGTGCAAACTCCTTCAGGAACGCCTTCGTGCGGGTGTAGGTATGGGGCTGGAACACGCACCAGAGGGTTTTATGGGGATAAAGCTTTGCACCGGTCAGAGCCGCCCGGATCTCCGTGGGATGGTGGGCGTAATCGTCCACGATGTTGACGCCGCCGATGGTTCCCTTGTATTCGAAGCGCCTGTCGGCACCGTGAAAATCGGACAGTGCACCGACACAGGCCTCGCGGCTGAGCTTCAGATGGTCTGCCAGTGCAACGGCAGCCAGGGCATTGCTGATATTGTGCATGCCGGGAACCTTGAGCTGTATGGTGCAGTCCGAGGAGCCGCCGTGTACGGTGAACCGGCCGCAGCCAAAGTCATTGAAGGAGATATCGGCGGGGGTATAGTCTGCCTCCCTGCCGGATACTGAGTAGGTGATGACGCGGCAGGAGAGCCCGCCTATGATCTCTTCGTAGTTCTCGATATCGGCGTTGATGATCAGACAGCCGTCCGCGGGCAGAAGCTGTGCGAAGCGGCGGAAAGAATTCCGGATATCTGCCAGATCCCGAAAGAAGTCCAGATGATCCTCCTCTATGTTCAAAATGATGCCCACGGTGGGGAAGAAGCTTAAGAAGCTGTTGGTGTACTCGCAGGCCTCCGTGACGAAGACATCACTTTTGCCGATGCGGATATTGCCGCCGATGGATTTTAAAATGCCGCCGACGGAGATGGTGGGATCCGTGCCGGCCTTCATCAGTATCTCGCTGACCATGGAGGTGGTCGTGGTTTTGCCGTGTGTGCCGCTGACGGCAACGGAGACGGCGTAGTTTTTCATCAATTGTCCCAGAAGTTCTGCCCTGGACAGATAGGGAATCTGTTTTTCGCGGATGGCGGTAAACTCCCGGTTGCTCTCCCGTACGGCGCTTGTCAGGACTGCACAGTCGATGTCGTCTGTGATATGGGCGGCATTTTCACCGTAGTATACTTTGATCCCCTTTGCCTCCAGCCCGGTGGTGATATCGGAGGATTTCCAGTCGGAGCCGGATACACGAAAGCCTGCATGGTGCAGAATCTCGGCCAGTCCGCTCATGCTGATGCCGCCGATGCCCACGAAGAAGACATGGACAGGTTTTTTAAAATCTATTTCGTACATGGTTACTTCTTACCTTTCCTGTTCTGTTATGTCTATTATAAGCACTTCATCCGTAAAAAACAAACAAAATCTGCCCGTCGCGGCAGAAAACCGGAAGATGTGAAAATTTACCAATTCAGACCCGCCGGTCCCGGGGATTCGTGTCAAATAGCACATGCTTTTTGGAAGAATCTTGTAAAAATTGTAAAAATTACATAGAAAAACGACAGATTTCAGTAATTTTTTGGCAATAAATATTCACTTTTTATTTTTGATGTGCTATAATTTGTGTACCCGGTAAAAGGGTAAAAGGCTAGACAGAGGTGATGACATGATTAAAAAAGAGATGATTGCCATGTTGTTGGCAGGCGGGCAGGGTAGCCGTCTGGGAGTATTGACTTCAAAAGTAGCGAAACCTGCGGTATCATTCGGCGGAAAATATCGTATTATTGATTTCCCGCTTTCTAACTGTATCAATTCAGGCGTAGATACAGTGGGTGTTCTGACGCAGTACAGACCCTTGAAACTGAATACACATATCGGTATCGGTATTCCTTGGGACCTGGACAGAAATATCGGCGGTGTTACGGTGCTTCCCCCTTATGAGAAGAGCTCGAACAGCGAGTGGTATACCGGTACGGCAAATGCGATCTATCAGAACATTGAGTACATGGAGACCTTCAATCCCGAGTATGTTCTGATTCTTTCCGGTGACCATATCTACAAGATGGATTATGAGGTGATGCTTGATTTCCACAAGGCAAACGGTGCGGAATGTACGATTGCGGTTATGCCCGTTCCCTGGGAGGAAGCAAGCCGTTTCGGAATCATGATTACCGATGACAATAAGAGAATCGTGGACTTTGAGGAGAAGCCCGCTAATCCCAGAAGCAATCTTGCAAGTATGGGTATCTATATCTTTAACTGGAAAACTCTGAAGGAGGCTCTGATCAAGAATGCGGAGCAGCCCGCACTTGATTTTGGTAAGCATGTCATTCCTTATTGCCATGAGAACGGCGCGCCGATGTATGCTTACGAGTTTACCGGTTACTGGAAGGATGTAGGAACCTTGAGCTCTTATTGGGAAGCCAACATGGAGCTGATCGACATTGTTCCCGAGTTCAACCTGTACGAAGAGTACTGGAAGATTTATACCAGAAGTGAGGTACAGCCTCCTCAGTATCTTGCTGCGGACAGCGTGGCAGAGAGAAGTATCATCGGCGAGGGCTCCGAGATATACGGCAAGGTATACAACTCCGTTATCGGATGCGGTGTTACCATCGGCAAGGGTACCGTGGTGCGCGACTCGATTATCATGAACCACACCACGATCGGTGAGAACTGCGAGCTGTACAAGGCGATCGTCGCTGAAGAGACCGCGATCGGCAACGGCGTCAGACTCGGCATCGGCGAAGAGGCCCAGAACGAAACCGCACCTCATATTTACAATCACGGACTTGTCACCGTAGGCGAGAAGAGCGTGATTCCTGACGGAATTACCGTCGGCAAGAACTCTGTCATCTTTGGTGTGACCGATGCGGCAGATTATGAGAACGCTTGTCTTGCAAGCGGCAAAACATTGATTAAGGCAGGTGAAGTATAGTGAGAGCAATCGGAATCATTTTAGCCGGAGGAAACAATCACAGGATGCAGGAGCTGTCACAGAAAAGAGCCATCTGCGCAATGCCTGTTGCCGGCAGTTACAGAAGCATCGATTTTACATTGAGTAATATGTCCAATTCCCATATTCAGAAGGTGGCTGTACTGACACAGTACAATTCCAGAAGTCTGAATGAGCATCTGAGCTCCTCGAAATGGTGGGACTTCGGACGAAAGCAGGGAGGTCTGTTCGTTCTGACGCCTACCGTGACCGCTGACAACAGCAACTGGTACAGAGGAACGGCGGATGCCATCTATCAGAATATGTCCTTCCTACGCAACAGCCATGAACCTTATGTTGTCATCGCTTCCGGCGACGGAATCTACAAGATGGACTACAACAAGGTGCTGGAATACCATATTGAGAAGAACGCCGATATCACCGTGGTCTGCCGTGATATGGAGACCGATATGGGCGTAGAGCGTTACGGCACGCTCCGCATGAACGAGGAATTCCGTGTGGAAGACTTCGAGGAGAAGCCTCTACAGGCGAGAAGCAGAACCATCTCCTGCGGTATTTATGTCATCCGCCGCCGTCTGCTGATGGAGATGATCGAGAAGTGCGCAGAAGAAGACAGATATGATTTCGTAAGAGATATCCTGATCCGCTATAAGGACCAGAAGAAGATCTACGGATATAAGATCAAGGATTACTGGAGAAATATTGCTTCCGTGGAAGATTACTTCGGCGCCAATATGGACTTTTTAAAGCCCGAGGTCAGAGAGTATTTCTTCAAACAGTATCCTGATATCTACTCCAAGGTGGAGGATCTGCCGCCCGCAAAATACAATGTGGGTTCCCAGGTGAAGAACAGTATTGTTTCCAGCGGATGTATCGTGAATGGTGTCATCGAGAATTCCATTGTATTCAAGAAGAGCTTCATCGGAAATAACTGTGTGATCAAGAACTCCATCATCCTCAACGATGTGTATATCGGAGACAATACCTATATTGAGAACTGTATTGTCGAGAGCCGCGGCACCATTCGTGCAAATTCCCGCTATGTGGGTGAGGAGGGTCAGATCAAGATCGTTGTGGAAAAGAACGAGAGATATACCATGTAACCAAAGGAGGCCCAAGATATGCAGATTACAGATGTCCGTGTGCGAAGAATTGCCAAGGAAGGCAAGATGAGGGCGATCGTGTCGATCACGCTGGATGATGAATTTGTAATTCATGATATTAAGGTCATCGAAGGAGATAAGGGATTATTCATCGCAATGCCCAGCAAGAAGGCGGCGGACGGTGAGTACAGAGACATCGCTCATCCCATCAATTCCTCAACCAGAGAGCGTCTTCAGAATATTATCTTAGAACAGTACGAGAGAACTGTTCCTGAAACAGAAGAGTGATTTCGAGGCAGCCATGGCAGATGCTATGGCTGCTTTTGTTTGATGTGCTTGATTTTTCGAAAACCTTTCGTTAAGATAGAGATACTATGTGAAAGACGGAGTGAATGGAAATGTATCTCATTGTTGGTCTCGGTAATTTCGGGAAAGAATATCATAATACAAGACATAATATCGGGTTTGCGGTGATTGACGAGCTGGCAAAGCAGGAGAGAATCGATGTTCTGGAGAAGAAGTTCAAGGGAGTCATCGGCAAGGGCATCATTGCCGGACAAAAGTGTGTCCTCATCAAGCCGCTCACCTATATGAATTTAAGCGGGGAGTGTATCCGCGAGGCGCTGAACTTCTACAAGGCGGACGAGACCACGGAACTGATCGTGATCTCAGATGATATCAGTCTGGATGTGGGACAGCTTCGCATCCGCAAGAAGGGAAGCGCCGGCGGACACAACGGATTGAAGAACATTATTCTGCATCTGGGGCACGATACCTTTACCCGGATCAAGGTCGGAGTGGGCGAGAAACCGAAGAACTGGGACCTGGCGGATTATGTCCTGGGACATTTCTCCGCACCGGAGCAGAAGGTGATGGAGGAAGCGGCCGCGAAGGCAGCGGATGCTGTCAGAATGATCCTGACGGAAGGCGCCGATGCGGCGATGAACCAATATAACAGAAAGGGTTAACCATGCAGGCTTTATTATCTCCTCTGCACGAACTGGCAGAGTTTGAACAAATCAGGGAGATCCTGCGCAGACAATCAGGCCCTGCGGCGCTGATCGGCTGTACGGATTCCCAGAAACTGCATATGATTTCGGGCTTGAGCGATGGCTTTCGTGTGAAGGTCATCGTTACTTATAATGATTTGAAGGCGCGTGAGATCTATGAGGAATACCGCTTTTATGACAGGAATGTCATGCTGTATCCCGCAAAGGATCTGATTTTCTTCCAGGCGGATATCCACGGCAACCGGCTCACCGGTGAGAGAGTCCGCGTGATGAGACGGCTGCTCGAGAGAAAGCCCGTGACCATCGTGACGACCTATGCCGCACTGATGACGCCGCTCGCTGTGTGGAACCGCGACACGGATGTGATCGAGGTGGAAAAGGGCGGTCTGCTGGAGGAGCATAGCCTCGCGCGGAAACTGGTGTCCTTCGGGTACGAGAAGGTTTACCAGGTGGAGCATCCCGGACAGTTTTCCGTCAGAGGCGGTATCGTCGATATCTTTGACCTGACGGAGGAGAACCCTTATCGAATTGAGCTTTGGGGAGACGAGGTAGATTCCATCCGAAGCTTTGATGCCCTGAGCCAGCGTTCGATTGAAAAGCTCGAGAGCGTGGAGATATTCCCTGCGGCTGAGTTTGTCATGGACGAAGAGAGAATCCGCGCGGGCATGAAACGGATTGAGGACGAGGCAAAAGACAGGGAGAAGCAGCTGCGCGAGGGATTTCACACAGAGGAGGCCCACCGCATTGCAATGCAGGTGAAGGAGCTGAGGGAGCAGTTGATCGAGATTGGCGTAAAAGTAAATCTCGAGGCGTACATCCGATATTTTTACGAGGATACCATGCCTCTTCCCGAGGCGCTGCTGCATATGGCGAAGGAGAGCGGAACCGGCAAGACACCGGTCTTTTTCCTGGATGAACCCGCGAGGATCAGGGAAGAGGCAGATGCCGTGGAACTGGAGTTCCGCGAGAGCATGTTCCAGAGGGCGGAGAAGGGATATATACTGCCCGGGCAGATGAATCTGCTCTACAGCGGGGAGCAGGTCGCCGCGGGTCTGCTTCGCGCAAATGTGGTCCTGCTTTCCACCATGGACTGGCGCAATTCATTTTTTAAGCCGGAGAATAAGTTACACACGCAGGTCAGGAGTACCGCGCCGTATAACAACAGTTTTGAGTCCCTGGTAAAGGACCTGAAGCACTACAAAAAGAACGGGTACCGTGTGCTTTTGCTCTCCGGTTCACGGACAAGGGCGAAGCGTCTGGCGCAGGATCTGCGCGATGAAGAACTGTCCGCCGTGTATACGGAGGATCCTTTCAGGGAGGTATTGCCGGGGGAGGTACTGACCTGTTACGGACATGTGAACCGGGGCTTCGAATATCCTCTGATCAAGTTTGTCGTGATCTCCGAGACCGATATTTTCGGCGCGAAGAAGAAAAGCAAAAAGGCGAAGAAGCTGTATCAGGGTCAGAAGATCAAAGACTTCAATGAACTGAAGGTCGGCGACTATGTCGTGCATGAATCACACGGTCTGGGAATCTACCGCGGAATTGAGAAGGTAGAGATGGACGGAGTGGTCAAGGATTATATGAAGATCGAGTACCGCGACAACGGCAACCTCTATGTGCTGGCGACCGGTCTGGATGTGATTCAAAAATATGCTTCCGCGGATGCGAAGAAGCCGAAGCTGAATAAGCTTGGCTCGAAGGAGTGGGAGAAGACTAAGACCAGGGTGCGGGGCGCTGTCGCCGAGGTGGCGAAGGATCTGGTCGAATTGTATGCCATTCGCCAGAACAGCGAAGGCTTTCAGTATGGAAAGGATACAGTCTGGCAGAGAGAGTTCGAGGAAATGTTTCCCTTTGAGGAGACGGAGGATCAGTTGAACGCCATCGCCGATACCAAGGCGGATATGGAGAGCAGCAAAATCATGGACCGGCTCATCTGCGGTGATGTCGGCTATGGCAAGACGGAGATCGCCATCCGTGCGGCATTCAAGGCAGTGCAGGAAGGAAAGCAGGTGGTCTATCTGGTTCCGACCACCATTCTGGCGCAGCAGCACTACAATACCTTTACCCAGCGGATGAAGGATTTCCCCGTCCGCGTGGAGCTGATGAGCAGATTCCGCACAGCGGCAGAGATCAGGAAGACGATCACGGATCTGAAAAAGGGCATGGTTGACATTGTGATCGGTACCCACAGGGTTCTCTCCGCCGATGTAGTGTTTCGGGATCTGGGGCTTCTGATTATCGACGAGGAGCAGAGATTCGGCGTTGCCCATAAGGAAAAAATCAAGAAATTAAAGGAAAATCTGGATGTGCTGACGCTGACGGCGACCCCGATTCCCAGAACCCTGCATATGAGCCTGGTGGGCATCCGGGATATGAGTGTCCTGGAGGAAGCGCCGGAGGACAGGCTGCCGATTCAGACCTTTGTGTGCGAATACAACGAAGAGCTGGTGCGAGAGGCAATCTGCAGGGAACTCGCCAGAGGCGGGCAGGTGTATTATGTATACAACCGCGTCAGCAGTATCGCGGATGTGACCTCGCAGCTGCAGCAGCTGGTTCCCGAGGCGAACTTTGCTTATGCGCACGGACAGATGAAGGAGCAGGAGCTCGAGAAGATCATGTTCGACTTTATCAACGGTGAGATCGATGTATTGGTCTCCACGACGATCATTGAGACAGGCCTTGACATCTCCAATGTCAACACCATGATTATCCACGATTCCGAGAATCTGGGACTCTCACAGCTCTATCAGCTGAGAGGCCGTGTGGGCCGCTCCAACCGGACCGCCTATGCGTTCCTGATGTATAAGAGGGACAAAATGCTTCGGGAGGTGGCGGAGAAGAGACTGGCGGCCATCCGCGAGTTTACGGACCTTGGCAGCGGTTTCAAGATCGCAATGCGCGACCTGGAGATCCGGGGCGCCGGGAATCTTCTGGGTGTCAGACAGCACGGCCATATGGAGGCTGTCGGCTATGACATGTACTGCAAGATGCTCAATGAGGCGGTTCGAAAGCTGAAGGGGCTTGCAACGACGCAAGAGGATTTCCAGACCCTGGTCGACCTCGATGTGGACGCCTTTATCCCGCCCTCTTATATTGTCAACGAGGTGCAGAAGCTGGATATCTACAAGCGTATCGCCGGCATCGAGAATCCGAAGGAGCGGGATGATATGAAGGATGAGCTGCTGGACCGGTTCGGCGAGATTCCGAAGTCTGTCGACAACCTGCTTCGCATCGCACTGATCCGCGTCGCTGCGCATGAGTTGTTTATGACCGAGATCAAGGGCAAGAATGAGAGGATCACCTTCACCTTCCGCCCGGATGCCCGGATCAACCCGGCAGGGATACCGGACCTGTTGAAAAAGTACGGCCGGGACCTTTCCTTTACCGCGTACGGAGCGCCTTTCTTCACGCTGAAATACAAGAAGGCTGAGCTCGTGGAGATGACGGCTGAGATTCTGCTTGGCAGGACGGAAAGCCTGCTGGCAGAGATGAAGCAGCTGCTCGCCGAGCCCGTGCAGTAGGGCCGGCGTGCCCCATAATCTTGAAAGGGATGGCAAAGTATAGTAATATAATAGATACGAAACAAAATGGTCGGAAGCGAATGGAGCAGACTCGCCGGGTCATGTATCGTAAAAAAACTGACTGAGGGATCATTTGCAGGGATTGATATGAAGCATTTGAAGGAAAGGATACAATTTTATATCGGCAGAATCAAAGCCGGGCGGCTGCAGGAGATGTGGAAGCAGACTCTGTGGATCTATCAGTACGCCCGGAAATATTGGCCGGCGATGATTTTTTATACCCTGCTTGGGTTTACCGGGACCATCGTTGCGCTGGTTACCGGTTGGTTTTCCAAGGATCTGGTAGATATCATTACCGGGCGAAACGGCGGGGAATTGCTCGCAACCTTTGCGACAGTCATCGGCCTCAGCGTTGGCACGATGATCGTGAACCTGATCTCCGATTATGTTTCCGCCTATATCAGCATGAAGGTGGATGCAGAGATCAAGGCCGATATTTTTGAGAAGATACTGGTGACGGACTGGGAGTCGCTGACGAATTACCATACCGGAGACCTGCTGACCAGGTGGAATTCCGATGCTTCGAACATCTCGGGCGGAGTGCTCAATTTTGTGCCGAATGCCCTGATCAATGTCTTTCGGTTTATCAGTGCCTTTGCAATGGTCGTTTATCATGACTGGACCTTTGCCGTCTTTGCCTTTGCGGGACTTCCCGTGAGCATGCTCCTCTCCAGGACGCTCATCAACCGCATGGTGAACAATAACAAACGAAGCGCGGCGATGGGGGCCAGGGTATCCGGCTTCAACCAGGAGACATTCTCCAATATACAGACCATCAAGGCATTTTCCCTGATCCGCCTGTATGTGGAACGCTTAAAACAGCTGCAGCGTGACTATATCGAGATGCGTCTGGACTTTAAGAAGATGTCCGTTTGGACCTCGCTGCTTCTCTCTACAGTGGGGCTGGTGGTGTCCTACGCTTCCTACGGCTGGGGAATCTATCGCGTCTGGAGCGGTGTGATCACCTACGGAACCATGACGATGTTTCTGGCGCTTTCGAGTACCCTGACGGGTGCGGTACATACCCTGACCGGACTGGTGCCGGGCGTGATTTCGCTCACAACCTCGGCGGGAAGGCTCATGGACATCGTGGAGATGCCAAGAGAGGATTACAGCAAAGAAGAGGAGACCGATGCGTTCCTTGCCCGCAATCGGGAGCAGGGGATCAGTCTGTATCTGCAGGATGTGAGATATGCTTATCAGACCGGTACGGAGGTATTTGCACACACGCAACTGGAGGCACATCCCCACGAAATCATTGCGCTGGTGGGACCTTCCGGCGAGGGAAAAACGACGATGCTTCGTCTGCTTCTGGCCCTGATAAAGCCGCAGGAGGGAAGAGGCGTTCTATGCGAAGGCGCAGCCGGCTCCCTGACGGAAGCCAAAGATCTGCTGGAACTGTCTCCTTCCGCGAGAAAACTGTTTTCTTATGTGCCGCAGGGCAATACGATGCTGTCCGGAACCATTGCGGAGAATCTGCGCAATGTAAAGCCCGAGGCGACGGACGAGGAAATCGTCGAATGTCTGAAGCTTGCGTGTGCGTGGGAATTTGTGGAAAAGCTGCCGGGCGGTATCCACAGTATGATCAAAGAAAGAGGCGGCGGCTTCTCGGAGGGACAGGCGCAGAGACTTTCAATCGCGCGGGCCCTTCTCAGACAGTCCCCGATCCTGTTGCTGGATGAGGCAACATCCGCGTTGGATGTTGCGACAGAGAGAAAGGTATTGGACAATATCATGCGGGATACCTATCCCAGAACCTGTATCGTGACGACGCACAGACCCACGGTGCTGGGAATCTGTAACAGAGTGTATGCCATCAGAGATAAGAAATGTGTCGTTCTAAACGACGCACAGATCGACGAGATGATCAATCCGGTTACCGGTGAGCGTCGATCCATTCCTTCATGACCCCGGCTGCATGAGGATTTGCCGTGCAGTGCAGATTGGCAAAGAGAATGGAAGGCACCAGAGCCTGAGTCAGTTTCATATTTGCCGCAAACAGTTCCCTCGTCCAGGAAGGAGAAATCAGACGCTGATTGATGAAAAGCGTTCTTTCCGCGGGGGAACTTTCCGTGACATAATCCTTAGGAGCGCGGTGCAGCATCACGATGCCGCCCAGAGGATGGGAAGCAGTGGTAAACATTCCGGAGGTGCCGCACCAGGGGATGCCGTGAACAACAGGCTCTCCGGCAGAGACATCGATCAGATTCAGGTCCCCATTGAGGATGGGCGTCTCAAACAGGGTACTCCAGTGAGAGGTATGGGTCGACTTTCCAATGCCGGAACGACCCGTGAAAAGCCAGGCTTTGCCCTCATACAGGACGGAGGCTGAGTGAAGCGCCGCCATCCGGTGGCGGGACGCAAGATAAAGGAAAGGAATGCGGATGGCGTGGAACACTTCCTCCCGCATCGTATTTCTGTCAGACTGTGTGCAGAAAATGCGCGCGTAGGAGCCGTCCTTTGCAAGGAACAGTTCCCCGGCGGACTGATTTTTCAAAAACAGGATGTCAAAGAAATCCCCGCAATCCGCAACCAGAAGCTGCTCGTTATGTACCAGAATCTCCCCGGTTTGGTGAGCAAGGGGACGCGCCGTGTGAACGGTGACAGTCATATCGGCGGAGCCGGTTTCCCCGCAGGAAACCGAAAATGCATCAAAGGAAGCCGAAAGCAAGTCAGGGTCACCTTCCAGCCTTAGGCTCAGACCGGCGATGCGAAGCATTTTGGCAAAAGGCTCCCGCTTTACGGGAAGGTCCGATGCCAGAATCCCCCAATCCCTCAGCGCATCCAGAAACGCCTGCACATCTTCTTTCAGCAGCGCGATCTCTTCGGGAGCGGCATCGTAATTCTCTGCGAGAAGGCAGGCAAGCTCCTCGGCGGATGAGACGTCTTCCAGATGATTCCAGAGGAATACACCGGTCTCATTTAAGTGCAGACCGCGTCTTTGCTCGGCGATAGCCTGACCAAAGGGCAGCAGGTAGTAATCCTCTTCGATTTTCTGCAGCAGGAAGTTGGGATGGGTCTTCATGAAAGCGGGGTCCTTTCTCTTATATATTCACAAAAAGTAACACGAAGAAACACGATTTCATTATAGCATTTGCCCGTGAAAAATGCTATAACGAATATAGTATGCACAAAGGAGGGAGACTGTGACGACGAAGCAGAATGTGGAAGCTTTACTGGCGCAAGGACAGACGGTGCAGTTTGCACCAAGCGGTACCAGTATGTATCCCCTCTTAGACCCGGCCAGGGGGGATCTGGTGATCGTCCGGCCGATTGAGCGCGGACGGGACCGCATCCGACGCGGAGATGTCGTGGTCTACCGCAGGGACGGCAGACCGGGCGTGTATGATGCAAACGGGTTCGAACAGGGGATCCTTGTGGTGCATCGCGTGTGGAAGGCGGACGAGGAGACGATGTATCTGTTGGGAGACCATCAGAGCAAGGTGGAGGGCCCGCTTCGGACAAAGCAGGTGATCGGTATCATGACTGCGAGAGTGCGCGGGGGGAAGACCCTGCGCGTTGAGAGCATTCCGTACCGGCTGTCGGCAGGGCTCTGGCTTATGCTGCGCCCTTTCAGAATGTCCATTCTGCGCGCGGTCAAATGCCTGCTGCTGCGCTGATGCAGACTGCCGCGGATTTTTCGGGAAAATGATGGGATTTTGAATAAATACTCTTTTTTTTGAATACTACCTGTGTTATAATCGCTCAATAATATTGTCGTTTGGTCTCTTGAAGAGGAGGATGTATAAATATGACATGGATGTATGCGACGGCGTTTGCAAATACGTTTCATAACTGTTTTATCAAAGAGGACAGATATAAGCTCTTGCTGGGAGGTATCGGTGTTACCCTGAAGGTATCCCTGATTGCAGTGGCACTCGGTGTGCTGATCGGTTTCCTGATCGCGCTCTGCAATCTGTCACACAGCAAAATATTGAAAACGATCGGCGGCATCTATACGGATGTGATTCGCGGAACACCTTCCGTAACCCAGCTGATGCTGATCTATTTCGTGGTGTTTGCCTCGGTTCAGATTCCCAAGTGGATCATCGCCGGAATTGCGTTCGGCATCAACTCCGGCGCTTATGTATCGGAGATCATCCGCGCGGGTATCCTTTCCGTGGATAAGGGACAGACGGAGGCCGGACGGTCGCTCGGACTGAATGCCTATCAGACGATGACGAGAATCGTGATTCCGCAGGCGGTCAAGAATATTTTCCCTGCCCTGTGCAATGAGTTTATCGTGCTGGTCAAGGAGACCGCAATTGTGGGTTATGTGGGACTGGTGGATATCCAGAAGGCCGGAGACTTTATCAAGAGTGCGACCTTTGAAGCGTTCATGCCCCTTTTTGCAACAGCAATCATTTACTACACCATCATCAAGCTTCTCACGCTGGTATTCAAGCAGCTTGAGACCCGGATGAGAAAGTCAGAAATAAGATAAGGAGGGCGGTTTCATGATCAAGGTACACAATTTACACAAGCAGTTCGGCGAGCTTGAAGTGCTAAAGGGCATCGACGAGCATATCACCCAGGGCGAAGTCGTCGCAATCATCGGTCCCTCCGGCTCCGGCAAGAGTACTTTCCTGCGCTGTCTCAATCTGCTTGAGAGCGTAACCGAGGGAGAGGTGCTGGTCGATGACGAGCCGATCAACGACCCCAAGGTGGATGTCAACAGAATCAGACAGAAGATGGGAATGGTGTTCCAGCAGTTCAACCTGTTTCCCCATCTGACCATTATGGAAAATATCACTCTCGCGCCCGTGCTGTTAAAAAAGATGACGAAGCCTGAGGCAATCGAGCGCGGCATGGAGCTTTTGAAGCGCGTCAACCTTGCGGAGAAGGCAGATGCTTATCCCGCACAGCTTTCCGGCGGACAGAAGCAGCGTGTGGCCATTGCGCGGGCACTGGCGATGGATCCCGAGATCATGCTGTTCGACGAGCCTACTTCCGCACTGGACCCCGAGATGGTCGGTGAGGTTTTGGATGTTATGAAGGATCTGGCAAAGTCCGGCATGACCATGGTGATCGTAACCCATGAGATGGGCTTTGCGAGGGAGGTCGCTTCCAGAGTGCTCTTCATGGATCAGGGTATCGTGATGGAAAGCGGCACACCCGAGCAGATCTTCGGCAACCCTCAGAATGAGAGAACGAAGAATTTCTTAAGCAAGGTGCTGTAGCCTGCTGTCGTCTGCAGGTCTCTGCATCCGCTGTATGGCGCAGGCCGTATCGGGACTAAGGACAGGCGGCATCACATTTTTCTTGACAGAAGGCGGGGAAAGTGATACATCTTAAGCGGTAAGAGGCGGTGAAAACCGCTTGTTTACATATTTTTATCAGCCGTTTTTCGGCAGGAGGAGAAGAAGTATGAAAAAAATGACTAAGGTAATGGCAACAGTGATTGCCATGGCAATGATCATCTGCGGACTGACCGCATGCGGAGGCGAAGCAAAGAGCAATACCATCAAGTTTGGTACCAACGCTGAGTTCCCTCCCTTCGAGTTCGTGGCAGCAAACGGTGTCATCGGACAGTTCGACGGTATCGACATTGCCATCGCAAAGCAGATCGCTGAGGACAACGGTATGACCGCTGAGATCGAGAACATGGAGTTTGACTCTCTGCTCATCGCCATCCAGAACGGCCAGATCGACGCAGCGATTGCAGGTATGACCATCAAAGAGGAGAGAAAAGAGAAGGTTGACTTCTCCATCCCTTACTATCAGGCGACTCAGGTCATGATCGTGAAGGAGGATTCCGACATTCAGAAGGCGAGCGATATGGCTGACAAGAAAATCTGCGTCATCCAGGGCTACACCGGTGAAATCTGTGTGAAGGAAATGGGTTACCCTTATGAGTCTTTCAAGAAGGGTACAGAGGCTGTTCTGGAGCTTGTAAACGGCAAGTGTGATGTTGTAGTCATCGACGCTGCTACCGCAAAGAAGTATGTGCAGGACAACGCCGGACTGAAGATCGTTGAGGACGCTGAGGCTTTCGAGGGCGAAGAGTATGCCATCGCTGTCAAGAAGGGCAACACTGAGCTCCTTGACAAGATCAACAAGAGCCTTGAGAAGATGCTTTCCGACGGAACCATCGCTGATCTGGGCATCAAGTATTCTGTGGCTGAATAATTTCACATTTGATGAGTAATTGACCTCCTTTTGGGAAATCTAGTTCTCAAAAGGAGGTTTTTTTATGCAGGACGATACCATAAAATTGTTGAGAGAATGTAATGCAGGCATCAAGATGGGAGTTTCCTCCCTGGATGATGTGATGGACAAGGTGCAGGATGAGGGCCTTTTGGAGCTCCTTAAGAAGAGCAAGGCCACCCATACGAAGCTCGGAAATACCACGCACGAGTACTTGAATCAATACCATGACGAAGGGAAGGAACCTGCCGTGATGGCCAAGGTCATGTCAAAGATGAAGACGGGGATGATGCTGGACGAGGACGGACCCGACAAGACCATCGCGGGACTGATCACCGACGGCTGCAACATGGGCGTGAAGAGTCTGTACAGATATATCAACCGGTACAAGGCAGCGGACGAGAAGGTGATTGACCTTGCAAAGGAAGTGGCTAAGGCGGAGGAAACGCTTGCGAAGGAGCTGCGCGATTATCTGTAAAAATGTTCCGGGAAACACTCCGAAACCATCCCGAAACCATCCAAAAGAAAACACCCAAAACCGAGACTTGGTCTTTCCTATGATGCGCGTCTATGGTATACTGTTGGTAATGAAATTGCCGGAAAAACCGATTGAGAAAGGATGCGACCATGGATACCAACAGTCATAGAATTACCGCACAAATTCCTTATGAGTATCACAATCTGCCGATTCCGGGAGGCGGCTATGTCACGGGCTTTCTTTTTTCCAAAAAGGAGAAAAATGTCCTGTACGCGAGAACGGATATCGGCGGTACCTACCGTTTTGATTATGAGAAAAAGACCTGGGTGAGCCTGATTTCCCATGTGACAATGGAGGACCTGAGCGAGACTTACCCCATCGCCATCGCCCTGGATGAGGACAGACCCGGCAGCCTCTATATTGCCTGCGGCGAAAACAGGCCGGGCGCAGGCGTGCTCGCCGTGTCGAAGGATTACGGCGGGTCCTTCCGCTATGAGAAGATCCCTGCGTTGATTCACGGCAATCTGAACGGTCGCGGCACCGGCGAGAGACTGTTCGTAGAAGGAAGCGAGATATTCTTTGCCTCACAGCGTGACGGACTGCTGCACAGCACCGATGACGGACATACCTGGACGAAGCTGAGTGCCATGGAAGAACAGTATCTGACCTTTGTGACGCGGGTACGGGGCGTTCTGGTGGTGGGAACCGCCGGCGTGTCGACCGCTGACCGAAGCGGTGAGGTTGCGATGCGCGGGCACTGCCTGTATGCGTCGTGTGATAACGGGCAAAGCTTTTTGAAAATGCCCGTGCCTGCCAACAGAGCGGTCCCCGGCTGCAGATTCCACGGACTGGCAGCACAAAGATGGGCGGCCGATGATCGTTTCCTCTATGTGACCTTTGCTTCCACCGGCCGTAACTCCTATGTGCTGGAGGAGGGCTACAGCTGCGACTCCGGCGACAATATCGACGGACACATCGTAAGATACGCTTTGGACGAACTGGCCGGAATCCGGGAAAACGGCGCCGGAGAGTTCGGCATTGCAATGCAGGAGATCACGCCGGGCAGTGTGTCACCGGCAGGCGGCATCGGGCAGGAACACATCGAAAAGGGCGCAATGCTCGAGTACGGTTTCTCCGGCATCAGCGTATCCGGGCAGACGCCCGGCATGCTTGTCGCTACCACGATCGTTAAATATGACGGCGACAGTGTCTTCCTGTCCTTGGATTACGGTGCCACCTGGAAGCAGATCCTGTATGATCTGGCGGAGGGCGAGATGGTATTCCGCGCGCCGTACATGAGGCCGGAATGCAACGGAGGGCACTGCCTGATCCACTGGCTGAGTGATTTCAGGATCAATCCCTTTGACGACAATGAGGGCTGGTTCAACTCCGGAACGGGAGTGTTCAGAACCGTGAATCTCAAGGACGAGATCTGCCGGTTCACCGACTGGTGCGACGGAATCGAGGAGACGGTACATCTGAATGTGTACAGCTGTCCTGCGGGACAGACGCAGGTGATTGACATCGTCGGCGATCTGGGCGGATTCGCCTTTGAAGACATCGATACTCCCTGCGGCAATTCTTTCGCAGATGCGCAGGGCAACCGCTATATCACCTGCATCAATGCAGATTTTTCCGACCTGTATCCGGAGCGTCTGGTGGTGACGCCCAGGGGAAACTGGACCGGCAAGACCTTCGGCGGACTGATCCTTTCGAAGGACCAGGGAAAAACCTTTGAACGACTCGCCCTGCCCTACGGACTGACAAAGGACCTCGATGAGGCGTTCAGACGCCTCGAAACGCCCAATGTGAACTCCGGCTGGGTGGCAATGTCGCCGGACGCAGGCCACATCGTCTGGTCGGTTGCGGAGGGAATCGACCTGCCCGTGGAGAGAGTCATTGTAAGCCACGACGCAGGCAGGACCTTCAGCCTCGTGCGTGTGTTTGACCTGCAGGGCAAGCAAAAGACGACGGGACACTTCAAGTGCTTCTCCGACCGGATGGACAGCAGTCTGTTCTATGGCTTCGGAGGCGCGTCAGACTTCTATATCAGCCATGACAGCGGACAGACCTTCCGGCAGTACGCCCTGCCCGAGGACTTCCCTGAGATTGAGTTCGGTCTGATCGACTGCGCGAATAAGACAGAGGTGCGCGGTGAGACCGGAAAGCGCGGCGTGTTCTATATGGCAGTCGGCAAAGCAGGCATCTGGAAGCTTTGTTATGATGCGGACGCTGACAGTGTGAGGCTGACAAAACTGACGCAGGACTCGGTGACGGCGTACCGCCTGGGGCTGGGACTGATCGCTCCCGGCGCAGACTACGCGCGGGATCCCAAGGCAATCTATTTTAACGGTATCGTCGACGGAAGCTATGGCTTCTACCGCTCCTTTGACGACTGCGCAACCTATGAGAGAATCAACACACAACAGCAGATGTTCGGTGAGATCAACAGCATTGACGGAGACTGCAGAACCTTTGGCCGATTCTACCTTGCAACCGGCTCAAACGGTCTGAAGTACGGGCAGCAGGTATAGAAGCTGCAGGCAAATTCACGGAAAGGAAACCTACATATGCATATTTATCAGGAAAACAACAGAATCATCATCGCGGATGGAAACAGTCAGGTATGGATCGACCCCTGGGGGGAGAACAGCGTGCGTGTCAGAATGACGGCTGTCCCCGTGATGGATGCCAATGACTGGGCGCTGGAGGAAGCGCCGAAGGAAGTGACGCCCGTCATCACCTTTGAAACCATCGATGTGACCGACCCGTGGTATCGGGGAGAGGAGTGGAGCAAATACCATCAGACCGGTACGCAGGTGACGATGGTCAACGGCAAGATTACCGTGAAAATCTCCCACGAGGGCTGGCTGTCCTTCTATAACCAAAAGGGAGAGCTCCTGACACAGGAGTATTGGCGCAACAGAGACAGAATCAACCGCTACTGCGTGCCCCTTCGCGTGGACGCAAGGCAGTTAAAGCCTTTGTACGGCGGCACCGATTTCGAACTGACCGCACGGTTTGAAGCCTTCGATGATGAGATGATCTTCGGCATGGGTCAGTACCAGGAAAAACACATGAATAAGAAGGGGGCGACCCTGGAACTGGCGCACAGGAACAGTCAGGCAAGCGTTCCGTTCTATGTCTCCAGCAGAGGGTATGGATTCTTCTGGAATAATCCGGCCATCGGTACCGCAACCTTTGGTACCAACAAGACGGAATGGTATGCGAAGAGCACCAAGAAGCTGGACTACTTTATTACCGCAGGCGATACCCCGGCCGAGATCGAGGCGCAGTATTCCCTGGCAACCGGCCGCACGCCCATGATGCCGGAATATGGCCTTGGCTACTGGCAGTGCAAGCTTCGCTACCGCAACCAGGACGAACTTCTTGCGGTGGCAAGAGAACACAAGCGCCGCGGCCTTCCCATGGACGCCATCGTTGTGGACTTCTTCCACTGGACCATGCAGGGGGATTTTCAATTCGAGCCGCTTGACTGGCCCGATCCCGAGGCAATGGTGAAGGAATTAAAGGAGCTTGGCATAGAGACCGTTGTCTCCGTATGGCCGACCATCGACGAGAGAAGCAAAAACTTCGGAAAGATGGCTGATATGGGCTATCTGGTAAACGCTGACCGCGGCAACCAGAACCATATGACCTGGATGGGCAACACCGTATTCTACGATGCGACGCATCCCGGCGCACAAAGGTATGTCTGGGACTGCTGCAGGGAGAACTATTACAAGTTGGGTATCCGGGTGTTCTGGCTGGACGAGGCGGAGCCTGAGTACGGTCCCTATGACTTTGATAATTACCGTTATTATGCGGGACCTGCATTACAGTGCAGCAATGTATATCCTCTGGGTTATGCGAAGGGATTCTATGACGGATTGAAGCAGGAGGGCGAGACTGAGATCATGAGTCTGGTTCGCTGCGCCTGGGCAGGCAGTCAGAAGTATGGCGTGCTCACCTGGTCGGGCGACATTTACTCCTCGTTCCGCTCCATGCGGGAACAGCTTCAGGCCGGCTTAAGCATGGGAATGGCAGGGATTCCCTGGTGGACCTCCGACATCGGCGGATTCCTGGGCGGAGATATTAAGGATCCCGCCTTCCGGGAACTGCTGGTTCGATGGTTTGCGTGGGGGGCCTTCTGCCCGGTATTCCGTATGCACGGCGAGCGTTCGCCCTGGCATGAGAGAGAGCAGGAGTTTCGAAACGGCGTCAGACAGCTGACCAGCGGACAGGATAACGAGGTGTGGAGCTTCGGCGAGGACAATTACGAGATCCTGAAAAAATATCTTTTCATCCGTGAGAACCTTCGCCCCTATGTGAGACAGTGCATGAAGGATGCGAGCGAGACCGGCGCGCCCGTGATGAGACCCCTGTTCTATGACTTCCCCGAGGACAAGGCAAGCTGGCAGGTGGAGGATTCCTACATGTTCGGCCCGGACCTTCTGGTGTCACCCGTGATGGAGGCCGGTGCGGTCACAAGAGAAATCTATCTGCCCGCAGGAGCAGTCTGGACCGACGCCTATACCGGTGAGGTCTATGAGGGCGGACAGAAGGTTACGGTTCCCGCACCGCTTGACATTATCCCCGTCATGATCAGAGACGGCAAAGAATATAAGATCTACAGATAAAGCACAGCATAAAAATAAGCCCTGACAGCTTGCCTGTCGGGGCTTATGTGTTTCAGCTCATTGCGATGAAGACCACGCCGGCTACGATACAGCCGACCGCAACGATTTTGTTCCAGGTGATTTTTTCCTTCAAAAACAGGGCGGAAATGATCAGCGTCCAGATATAGGTAACGGAAGTGATCGGGTAGATGATCGTGTAGGGAAGGAAGCGCAGAAGAACAATGTTTAAGAGCGCACCCAGCACATAGAAGGTGCCGCCGAAGTACAAATATTTTTCTTTCAACATTCCCAAAACGGACAGCTTCTCCATACGGCTGACACCCTTCTTGAGGAAGAAGGCGCCCAGACTGCCGCTCAGTGTCATAATCAGGACTGCGATGATCTCAATCAGTAGTTTCATTGTTTTCACCGCCGTTCTTCAGATTTAGCAATACTAAGCCTGCGAAGATAAAGACAATACCGATGATCTTGCGGGCAGTGACCGACTCATCCAGGAAAAAGTAACCCAGAAACAGTGAGCCGATGTAGCCGAGGCTTAACATGGGATGCAGTCTGGAGACATCCCCGAACTTGAAGGCAACGATCATTGCCAGTGCGCCGATACCGTACAGTGCGAAGCCGGCCAGAAGAAAAAGCAGAGCGTGCGCGCCGCTGCCGGAGAGCTTCCAGCACAGCTGACCGCAGCATGTCATGACGGCGGAGATTAAGATGATCATAACGCCGACGGCGGGTGTTTCTTTTTTGTTCATCGTTCTTCCAATCTGTCTGCCAGATGCATGGCCAGTTCCACGGTAAGGTCCGAATTGTAGTGAGACCACTCACCCCAACGGCCCAGCCCGTAGACATTTCGCTCCTTAGCCCAGGCTAAGAGGCGTTCCATGATGGCAGGCTTAGTAATGGTATTTAAGGGATAGGCGTACCTGTTGACATGAGCGAAACGTTTTTTGTCCGCCTCGGGAAGCATGTCCGCACGCTCCGTATTGGTTTCCGTCCAGTATCCTTTGCTGCCCGTACAGAAATTGGAGCGCACCAGAATTCTGTGATAGGAAAGCGCAGGGTCGGGATAATAGATCCACTGTGCCTTCGTATCCAAGGTCTCTCCGTAATAGCGGGTCTCGATGGAGCTGTACTTCAGACGGGCGATATCCTCCGCAAGAGAGTCGGGCATGTTGCGGTGGTGTGCGACCGCCGTCCAGGGGATGGTCGTGATGATCGAATCAGCCTGATAGGAGGCACCGTCAACGGTCTTCACTGTTTTGGAGTCATAGTCGATCTCCGCGACTGTCCTGCCGCAGAGAAGGTGCTCACCCAGAGCAGCGCCCATTCTTCTCCAGAGCTCACCGTAGCCGTACTTCTTCGGATAGTAGAACTGTGCGTGACCGGGCTGTGTGCCGTAAGCCTTTCTGTTCAGACAGCTTAACAGCGTCTCCTCAAACGACACATTCGGAAGCTTCTCCAACCAGTAGGTTCCCAGCTCGTTTAAGTTCCTGCTGAACATCTTCTGGTTGTACGGAATCATATAGTCCTCGGCGATGCGCCCGCCCAGCTTCCAGTAGATCCAGTCCACGAACTCTGAGGGCATCTCTTTGCCGAGGTTACAGCCTGCAACTGCGATGGATTTTAAATACTCCACCTGCAGGGCCGTGTCCATCTCCCAGATGTTAGCCTCCATGGGATGATGAATGGTCTGCCCCTTTACGACGATGCGGGAATCTCTCTCGAAGAGATTCCATTCCTCCTTCGGCATAAAGCCGAACAGAAACTCGTTGACCTTCGGACGCCTGACATCCAGAAAATGCCCGCCTCCGATGTCAAATTCGGAACCGTCCACCATACAGGAGCGGCAAAGTCCGCCGGCTTCGTTCTCCGCCTCCAGCACGAGGAAGGAATCCTGTCCGGACTGCAGCAATCTGTTTGCAAAGGACAGGCCCGCGGGACCTGCCCCCAAAATCAAGTATTTCAAGAGAAATCCTCCTATTATCTGTCGCGCCAAATCTCCCACCAGAGGTACCGAAGCAGTTTCTTGCCGGTTGACCAGGCTTTGAAATGCGTCTCGCCGCCAATGCGTGAGGACTCCCTCGTCGGGAACTCGATGCGCTTCATGCGAAACTTATAGGAACGACATACCATTTCGATGTCAACGGACGGGCTCATGTCAGAGATTTCCAGCTTCTTGAACGCTTCTACCGTCATGCCGCGGAAGCCGTGCAGGGTATCCCAGACCGTATAGCCCTCCCTGCGAAACAGGATGAATGCTGCGACGCCGAGACCCAGTACGAACCACTTTCGCGGCTTAAGCAGATGTCCGTCCTCCTCGTTTACGGAGTCCTTCATCATACGGCTGCCGATGACGAGCTCGTACCCATCCTCATAGAAGGCGCGGAATTTGTAAGTGTCTTCCACCGGTATGGTTCCCTTCGGGTGGAAGAATACAAAGGCGTCACAGGTGCAGTGCTCGACAGCTTCGCGACAGGCCTGGTTCAGCCCTTTTTCCCGCTGCGGGAATACCTCGATTCCCTGCTCCTTCAGATACTCCACGGTTCCGTCGGTACTGCCGCCGTCTACGCACAGAATCTGCTCAAATTTCGTCCTGTCAATCAAAGGAACGTCATGCTTACAGCCATCCAGTTCATTCCAGGTGATCAGGCAAAGCGCTACAGTCATTATTTCGTCCTCAATTCATTGCGTACTCATAAAAACTCTATTGTTCATCATACCTTTTTATGCCCTGCTTGTCAAATCTTTCAGGGCGAAATATCAGCCGCAGGGCGGATTGTGGGAAAGCGGCGGAAGAAATCTTTGTCTTGAATTATCGCGTAAAATAAGATATATTATTGATAACTGTTTCTTTTTATAGAGAATCTTTTTCGGGGCAGGGACCGGACATCCGGACCGGCGTCGGAAAGACGCCTCCAAAGAGGATATCACCAAATGGTAGAAAGGAAGGCTCCATACATGAATTTAAAAGGACGTGATTTTCTGAAACTGCTTGATTTTACACCGGAAGAGATCCTGTATCTGGTGGATCTGGCAGCAGACTTAAAGGACAAGAAAAAGAGAGGGATTCCCGTGGATGTGCTCAGAGGCAGAAATGTCGCCCTGATCTTCGAGAAGACCAGCACCCGTACCAGATGCTCCTTCGAGGTCGCAGCGCATGACCTCGGCATGGGCACCACCTATCTCGACCCCAAGAGCTCCCAGATCGGCAAGAAGGAGAGCATCCGTGACACCGCAAGAGTACTGGCAGGCATGTTTGACGGCATTGAATACCGCGGTTACGGACAGGAGATCGTGGAGGAACTCGCAGCCTATTCCAAGGTCCCTGTTTGGAACGGACTGACCAATGAATTTCATCCCACCCAGATGATCGCTGACCTGCTTACCATCAAGGAGCACTTCGGCTATCTGAAGGGCATTCATTTCACATATATGGGCGATGCCCGCTACAACATGGGCAACTCCCTGATGGTTACCTGCGCGAAGATGGGTATGCACTTTGTCGCATGTACCAGCAGTAAATACTTCCCGAATGACGAGCTGGTTGCACAGTGCCGCGAAATCGCCGCACAGACCGGCGGCAGCATCACCCTGACCGAGGATGTGACAGAAGGAACCAAAAATGCGGAGGTCATTTATACGGATGTCTGGGTATCCATGGGTGAGCCTGACGAAATCTGGGCAGAGCGCATCAAAGACCTTCTTCCCTATCAGGTCAACAAGGCTGCCATGGACAACGCAAGCGACAAGGCAATCTTCCTGCACTGCCTGCCCGCATTCCATGACCTCAAGACTGAGATCGGAGCCGAGATCAGTAAGAAGTTCGGCATTGATGAGATGGAAGTGACGGACGAAGTGTTTGAGTCCGAACAGTCCCTCGTCTTCGAGGAGGCTGAGAACCGTATGCACAGCATCAAGGCAATCATGTACGCAACATTGGTTGGCTGATACAGTCGAGGATGACAGATGAAAGCACAGATTCTGGCAATGCTGCGGGAGCGCACCGACTATGTGTCCGGACAGGAGCTTTGTGAACACTTCGGTGTGTCCCGCACAGCCGTATGGAAGGCAATCAATCAACTGAAAAAGGAAGGCTACCGCATCGAAGCCGTGCAGAATAAGGGCTATCTGCTGGAGACGGAGGCGGAAGTGTTCGGACAAAACGAGCTGGAGAGCCGCATGACGACACAATGGGCCGGAAAGCCTGTTCATTTCTTCGAGACTATCGATTCCACCAATGTGCGCGCAAAACTGGCAGCCGAAGAAGGAGCGCCCCACGGCACCCTGATCGTCGCCGACAGACAGACGGCAGGACGCGGCCGAAGAGGAAGATGCTGGATCAGCCCGGCAGGAGCCAACGCCTACTTTACGCTTTTGCTAAAGCCGGAGCTTTCTCCTGACAGAGCCCCCATGCTGACCCTGGTCATGGCGATGGCGGTTGCGAAAGGAATCGGTGATACGGTCGGTAAGACACCCGACATCAAGTGGCCCAACGACATTGTGGCGGAAGGCAGAAAAATCTGCGGTATCCTGACTGAGATGAGCGTGGAGAGAGACTACATTCACTACATTGTCATCGGTGTCGGCGTCAATGTCGGAAAGCAGGACTTTGCGCCGGAGATAGCGCATGTTGCTTCCTCCTTAGAAGAAATTTGCGGCCGGAAGGTTCCCAGGGCTACCCTGGTTGCGAATATCATGAAGGCCTTTGAAACATACTATGACCGATTTTTACAACACTGCGATCTGACCGCATTGATGGAGGAATACAATTCCCTGCTGGTCAACTGCGGCAGACAGGTCCGTGTGCTGGATCCGGGCGGAGAGTTTACTGCGCTCGCAAAGGGCATCAATGCACGCGGAGAACTGCTGGTCACCTTAGAAGACGGCAGCGAAAAGGAAATATTTGCCGGTGAGGTATCCGTCCGCGGTATCTACGGCTATACTTGATAAGAGGATGAGTATGGAGAACGAAAAAATGGTGCTCTGCGGAGCAAATTCTTACGAGATGAAGTACTACTTCAACGAAACATTCAACGCCCTTCCGGATTCCATCAAGGATGAACTCCACATACTGTGTGTGCTGTTTACCGAGGAAGTCGGCGGTGTGTTTACCATTGCGTTTGAGGAAGACGGCAATGTCGTGCTTGAGACCAACGCCGATGATGACGACATCTACTATGATGAGGTCAGCAGCGGACTGATGGTTTCCGAGGTGCGCAGGAAAAGACAGGAACTGTTTGAGTCTTTGAGCCTCTACTACAAGGTGTTTATCCTGAAACAGGACATCTCAGGACTGGTGAATGAAAATGAGTAAGTTGACCATCGGCAATGTGACACTGGATCACCAAATCATTCTTGCTCCCATGGCAGGCGTAACAGACCTGCCTTTTCGTTTGCTCTGCAGAGAACAGGGAGCGGGACTCGTCTGCATGGAAATGGTCAGTGCCAAGGCCATCTACTATCACAACAAAAATACAGAGGAGCTTCTGACGATCCATCCGGAGGAAGTACCGGCGTCCCTCCAGCTGTTCGGCTCAGACCCCGACATCATCGCCCGGATGGCGGCGCAGATCGCAGAGCGCCCTTTCTCCATACTGGACTTCAATATGGGCTGTCCCGTGCCGAAGGTCGTCAACAACGGAGAAGGCAGCGCTTTGATGAAACAGCCCAAGCTTGCGGAAGAGATATTGAGCAAACTGGTCAGGGCGGTCGACAAGCCCGTTACCGTCAAGATCCGCAAAGGCTTTGATGACGCAAACATCAATGCCGTGGAGATCGCGAAGATTGCAGAAAGCTGCGGCGTGGCGGCCATTGCGGTACACGGCAGGACCAGAGCCCAGTATTACAGCGGCAAGGCTGACTGGGATATCATCAGACAGGTCAAGGAAGCCGTGAAGATCCCCGTCATCGGAAACGGTGATGTGAACAGCCCGCAGGCGGCCAAAGCCCTTCTGGAGCAGACCGGCTGCGACGGAATCATGATCGGCAGAGCCGCACAGGGGAATCCCTGGATTTTCAGGGAGGTGAACGCCTACCTCGAAGACGGTACCCTCCTGCCCGCGCCGGATGCGGCAGAAAAGCGCGAGACCGTCTTACGGCATGCCGCACTCCAGCTTAAGTTCAAGGGAGAATACACCGCTGTCAGGGAGATGCGCAAACACCTCGCTTGGTACACGGCCGGAATGCCTCACTCGGCACATTTCAGGGGCATGATCAATTCGATGGAAACAATGGAACAACTGCTTGCCGGAGTGGATGAAATCTTTGGCGGTATTTCTTAATTTCATGGTTTTTCTTGACAGTGATAGAGAATGCGTTTACAATATATCGCATTGAAGGTGGGAAAGTATACCCGAAAGTCAACGGAGACACTTTCAAACAGGGCTTTTAAGCTGCGATCCACTATCGGAAATAATATTCAGAGTAGGAAGGGTAAAAGAAAATGCACGATACCAAGAAAAACATTTTGACCTATGAGGGACTTCGCAAATATGAGGATGAGCTTCACGAACTGAAAGTTGTCAAACGTAAGGAAGTTGCGCAGAAGATCAAGGAAGCCAGAGAGCAGGGTGATCTCTCCGAGAACGCTGAATATGATGCAGCCAAGGATGAGCAGCGCGATATCGAGGCAAGAATCGAGGAACTCGAGAAGATTCTGAAGAATGCTGAGGTTGTTGTCGAGGAAGAAGTTGAGCTGGACAAAATCAACATCGGCTGCCGTGTCAGAATTCTTGACATTGAGTTTAGCGAAGAGCTTGAGTACAAGATTGTCGGCTCCACCGAGGCAAACAGCTTAAAGGGCAAGATCTCCAACGAGAGCCCCGTAGGCAAGGCTCTGATCGGCTGCAAGGTCGGCGATACTGTAGAAGTAGAGACCGCCGCAGGCGTATTTTCTTACAAGGTTCTGGAGATCCAGAGAAGCAACTAAGTATTCACCCCCGGAGTTTTCCGGTTTGATAGAACGAGAGGTAACAGAAATTGGCAGAAGCACAGAATAACCAGGTACAGGATATCAACCAGCTTCTGAAGGTTAGAAGAGAGAAACTGGCTAATCTCCAGGAAGCAGGCAGAGATCCTTTTCAGATTACAAAGTATGATCAGACACATCACACAACGGATGCAAAGGAGCAATACACCGCACACGAGGCAGAGCTTCTTGCAGGCAGACCTGCGCCCGCTTTGGACGGACTCGACGAGCAGCAGATCAAGGAAGTGACGAATCAGGACTATAACGAGAGAAGAGAAATCATGGATGCAAGCCCCATCAACGTCTCCATTGCGGGACGAATGATGTTCAAACGTGTCATGGGAAAAGCTTCTTTCTGCAACATCAGAGACTTAAAGGGCGATGTTCAGGTGTATGTAGCGCGTGATGCAATCGGCGAGGAAGCATACGCTGACTTCAAGAAATCGGACATCGGCGATATCTACGGCGTAAAGGGCTATGTATTCAGAACAAAGACCGGCGAGATCTCCATCCATGCAGTCAGCATGACCCTCCTGACCAAGAGCCTGCAGATCCTTCCCGAGAAGTTCCACGGACTGACCGATACCGATACCAGATACAGACAGAGATATGTCGACCTCATCATGAATGCTGACTCCAGAGAGACCTTCATCAAGAGATCACAGATCATCTCCACCATCCGTTCCTTCCTCGGAGCCCAGGGCTTCCTCGAGGTTGAGACCCCCCTTCTGGTTTCCAATCCGGGCGGTGCGGCAGCGCGTCCCTTCGAGACACACTTCAACGCCCTCGACGAGGATCTCAAGCTTCGTATTTCCCTTGAGCTTTACCTGAAGAGGCTGATCGTCGGCGGCCTTGAGAGAGTATTCGAGATCGGCCGCGTATTCAGAAACGAAGGCCTTGACACCAGACACAACCCTGAGTTCACCCTGATGGAGCTGTACCAGGCATACACTGATTACTACGGAATGATGGATCTCACCGAGAACATGTTCCGCACCATCGCTCAGACCGTAAACGGTTCCACCACCGTAAAGTACGGCGATTTGGAAATCGACTTCGGCAAGCCTTTTGCGCGCATGACCATGATCGACGCCGTCAAGAAGTACAGCGGAGTCGACTTTGACCAGATTCCCGACACAGAGGCTGCCAAGAAAATCGCAGACGAAATGCATGTTGAGTATGAAGCCCGCCACAAAAAGGGCGACATCCTGAACCTCTTCTTCGAGACCTTCGTGGAAGAGCACCTGCTCCAGCCCACATTCATCATGGACCATCCCATCGAGATTTCTCCTCTTACCAAGAAGAAGCCCGACAAGGAAGGCTATGTAGAGCGATTTGAATTATTTATCAATGGCTGGGAAATGTGCAATGCATACTCCGAACTCAACGACCCCATTGACCAGAGAGCCCGTTTCGCCGCCCAGGAAGAAAACTTCGCAGCAGGCGACGATGAGGCAGAACACACCGACGAAGACTTCCTCAACGCCCTCGAAATCGGTATGCCTCCCACCGGCGGCATCGGCTACGGCATCGACAGACTCGTGATGATCATGACGAACAGCCCCGCGATCAGGGATGTGCTGCTGTTCCCGACGATGCGAAGCACAACCTAAAAAATCCAGTATTTATGCGGGTTTGAAGGGTGTGGGATGGTCATTTGACCATTATTTTGACCATCAAAAGCAATAGTCATAACAAAGAGTGTACAAGGATTTACAATCTTATTGAAAAGCAAAATTAAAAGATAAGCACTACTTAGAGGATATTTTCTAAAGAAATTTAGAAAGTATCCTCTTTTTGCGTTATGGAGAAAAAACATGGAAAGGAGACATGGGTATGACAGGTAAAGAAGCACCTAACAAAAGAAATGTGCAGAAGTTTGTGAGATATGCGGAAGGAGCCAAAATGTATAGTATGGGTTTAAGCAAATTTCAAGAGTTGGCTAAAGATGCAAAAGCATGTTATAAGGTCGGTCAGTTGGTTTTGGTAAATACCGAAATTCTTGACGAGTATTTGGAGACATTCAGAATCGTAGAAGATGATTTTTATAAGTAGGTGAGTATATGGCAGTTATATTACCGCCTCGTGGAAATGAGGCATCCAAAATGATGAAACGATTTGTAAGATATGAAGAGGCAGCACAGTATTTTGGAATAGATGAAACGCTTATTGTTGCATACGCAAAGGCAGCAGGTGCGGTGTACCAATTATCCAAAATACGATTAATTAAGATTGAACCATTGGAGGACTATATGAAGCACTTAACAAAAGTAGGAAGATCATCAAAGCTAATTCAACGTAAATTTGTGAGGGTAGGTGAAGGAACACTTATTTATAATATTGGACGCAATCGGTTTATTGAAATGGCAAGAGCAGCGGGAGCAGTATATAAGGTAGGTGATAGTAAGGGAAGTAAAGTACTTATTAGACTAGATGTGTTTGATGAGTATATGGAGCAATTCAGAGAAAAGCCTGTGGAAATGAAGCATCCGTTATGGAAGGAGGATTAAGGTATGGGATATTCTTATAAATCATATTCAGACACAAAAGAAGTGTTTAAAAAGTTTGTGAATGCAGCTGAAGGGCAGGCAGTGTATGGAATAAGCAGAAGTCATATTATGGAAATGGCAAAGAAAGCAGGGGCTGTTTATAAGGTTGGAAATACTGCACTGATAAATACAGAAATATTTGAGGCATACCTGGAGCAGTTCAAAGAGAATCCGGTGCCATTGCCTAAGTACATAGTAGATAAAACTAAGCTAAAAAAATAAAAACACCAGTTTTTGGTGTGATATTGAGAAAATACACCAAACCAGTCCATATCCAAATATTTTATTCTGGTTTATGATATGTGTGTCCGAAGCAAACGGACAAAAACTGAATATCAATTGCAGGTCCGCAGTAATGCGGTACTCGAGAGAGTAAAGTGGAAATTCCGGGGCATTCACCTTGAGGATATACAAACACAACTTTCACATTAGTAGTTCGATGGACTGAGAAGTGAAGAACGAGGAGTTGGTTATGAATCTGGTAAGAGGAACAAGGATGTTGCGGAAGGATAATAACCCATATGGGGCATAGCCCTAATCCTCACAAAGGCAGAAGAGGAGATAGTTCTTATTTGAAAGAGCGTCGTGAACACGAAAGTGGCTTGCCTGCAATTCCCATGTGTACGGGCGATAGAGGGGTTCAGATGAACCGGAGTACACCTACATGCTTCTAAGAAGCTGTCCTGACTGAACTTGTTTTAGCAGGAAATATAAGGAGGATGTAGACATGATAGAAATTATTTCAATAGCATTTGCTTTATTAGGTTTACTGATGACATGGTCTCTTGCTAAAGCTGCAGGTGATGCAGATAAACGGATTGAGGAATTCTATCAGACTTTTCTTCTTGGAGAGGAGAGTCAGGATGGGAGTGGTTCAAAAAAAGTTCAGCAGACGGCATAAGCATAAGTTGTCAGCAGAAGAGAAACTTGAGAGGGATCTTAAGGATTGTATGAAATGCAAATACTTCTGGGGAAATAATAACAGGTGCATCAATAATAAGTGCTATCGGGAAAAGAAAAAACCTGAAATTAAGAAACCGGCGAGTGAATGCGATGGATGTCCTTATAACAAAGGTAGCGGATATTGCTTTCCTTGTATGAAGAAAATCCTTGGAAAGTAGAGGCAGTAATGAAATTCAGATTAAGATTGAAAAGGAGGAAGCAGACGATGAATAACAAAATCGAAGTAATTGGTATTGACCACGGCTGGAGTAATATAAAAACCTCGTCGCAGGTATTCGTTACCGGTGTGAAGGAAATTACAACAGAGCCTGCATTATTTGATGGCGTTCTTGAGTATAAAGGAAGATATTACAAGGTCGGGGGCAACAGACAGGAAGTAAAAAGCACAAAGACAGAGGACGATACATTTTATCTGTTAACTCTGGCTGCGGTTGCGAAGGAATTAAGACGAAGGGGCTTATGTGAAGCAAAGGTGTTCTTGGCGGTAGGATTGCCACTGACACGATTTGGCAGTGAGAAATCTGACTTTGTAAAGTATCTTACAGAGGAAAAGGATATCGAGTTTCTGTTTGAGAATATTAAGTATCATGTGGTAATTGAAAATGTTGCAGTATTTCCACAATGTTATGCGGCAGTTGCGGATAAGCTTCAGACTTTCAATAAGAAAACCTTGATAGTGGATATCGGGTCATGGACGATTGATATTATGCCGGTTGTAGATAAGGTTCCGGATGAATCAAAATGTGTAACCATTCCGAAGGGGCTGATAACATGTATGAGAACCATTAACGAGCAGTGTGTAAGACAGTTAAATGGTGAACTGGATGAGTCTTTTATTCAGGATATCATGAGATTTGGCAGGTGTGAGATAGACAGAAAGTATTACGACATTGCGAAAGCAGAAATCGAAGCTTTTTGTGAGAAGGTGTATAACTCAATTAGAGAGTATGGATACAACTTATCTACAACACCCATTGTATTTGTAGGAGGCGGGGCATCAGTAATGAAGTTGTTTGGAGGGCTTTCGCAGAGCAATATTACTTATATTCTGGATGTCAAGGCAAATGCCAAGGGCTATGAACAGTTGGCTATGATGGCACTCAGAAAGATGAAAAAGTTGGCATAGGAGGTGTGGCAGATGGCATTAGACCATATTATTAAGCAATCATGCAGGTTCAATATTAAGAATCCTCAGCATCGCAAGGTTAATGATGTTTTGGTGAACTTAGACCCGGAGATATGTAAGTCAAAGAGCCAGTTTCTGATAAATGCAGCAGAATATTATATCGACCATTTTGGAAAAGAAGCATTTACAGAAGCAAGAAGAGATGACAGTCCTTATGTTACAAAGAAAGAACTGAAAGATATTGAGGAGAGAACTGTGGAAGCAGCAGTCACAGAAGCAAGAAACGAAGTGATTCGGTTACTCGGAGGCGTGATTGCAGGATGTAGTAACCTTTCAGCATTACCGCAGAGGGCAGTTACCGAAGAGGTTAAGCAGGAAGAGGAACCGCAGGATGATGATACGATTTCAGATTACGCATTAAGCTATTTGATGGATGGAATGGAGGAATAGGTATGGCAGGAAGATTTTTAGTCGGATTTGGCAATGTATTAGCAGCAATATTGAAAGCAATCGCATGGCTGATATTAAATGCGTTGCAGTTGGTCCTGAATGTGGCAAAGGTCTTCCTCTTGCTGTTAGGACTTGTCGGCAGACTGTTCCTCGCATTTGTGAGAGCAGGAACACCATAGGAAGGAGGCGGTAACATGAAGACATTTGCAAATTACCGAAAGAACCGGAGATTGGTACAATATTTCTTCAGAATGAAGAAGTTATGTGTATAATGGAAGGAGAGTAGTATGCATCGAGTACGGGACAGACCCAAGGAATGTGTCCCGTGTAAATAGAAATGTTCACGCAGTAAGAGTGGACAGGCACGGAACACATTAGCCTATCCCTCTTACGGAAAGGGATGGGTGATATTATGAAGAGATTATTTATTATTCTTTTATCCGTAGCAGTTTTGACATTAGCTGGCTGTAATTCCACGGTGAATGAAATGACGGAAGCAGATATCAGCTATGAAGAAACAAAAGAGACAGAGGAAAGCAAGGAGCTGGTTATTGCAGAAGAAAGTAAGGTGGAAAGTTCTTCTGAAAACGAAACAGAGTTCCAAAGCAATAAGGATGAAGCTGAAAGCAGTGAAGCTCATGTAAAGGATGATACTGAAAATCAGCCTGTTTCTGAAAACAGAGAGAATCAGACAGAACAAAGAGAAGAAACACCTGCATCCACAGAGCAAAGGGAGGAAACACAGCCCCCGGTTCAGACACCGGAGCCAACTCCTACTCCTGAACCGACACCAGAGCCAACCCCGGAGCCGGAATATATACCGGCAGGATACAATCCGGGTACTGTGGTATCACTTGCCATTGCAAAGTGTCAGGCAGGAGGTATGATTACTACGCAGGATAACCTTGCAAATGCCTTGGCAGAGGGCAGAATTACGCAGGAAGAGTATAACGAGTATTATCCCTATGATGGTTTGGAGAGCAGCTACTACAGTGTGTTTGTGGAAACTGACTTAAATATAGCCAGTACGACTTCCGGACAGCCATTAAGAAGTGAAGACGCTATTGCAACTTACATAGCGGATATGCTTCTTTTGGAAAGTAACCCGGTGTTCAATGTGGTATATGCGGGTGTGTACTCCAGAAATGGAACTGACTTCTATGAGTTTCGATGTCTCAGATAACAAATTAACAATAACAAAAATTGCAGGCCATGAAAGTGACCTGCTTTTTTTGTGCCCATTTTTAAGGAGGAATGAAAAGTGAAACAAAAGTTTAGAAGATTTATGGCAGGTTTTCTTGCTGTTCTTACGATGTTCACCACATTGTTCTCTAACGGAACAACTGCATTTGCAGCAAGTCCGAGTGCGAATATTGCCTTCTGGAATGCTTCTGTAAAGAATACCGGGGAGGTAAGTGAGTTAAAGGCAGGCTACAATCATGGTAAGATTTTGTACTCTATGATTGATGGCAATGCAGCCTATTGTATGAATTTTGGACTGGCGGCTGATGGTGGTCAGCTTATGAACAGCTATGATAATCCGAGCACGAGTTTATCAGCAGCACAGGAAAAACAGCTAGCATACTGTCTGTACTTTGGATATGGATGTAACTCAGCTACAGCACCAAGCAATGATCAGTGTGACCAGTATATTGCAACACAGGCAATGGTATGGGCGATTGTGGCAAATCTTTTTGGAACAGGTTCTGATGATTCGGCAGCTAATAAGTTATGTGCATCAGCACCTAATCCGACCAATTCTTACGCTTACTATACAACGCTTAAGAACAATATCAGTGCATCTTATTATGCTACAAGACCAAGTTTTGCAAGTGCAACCAAGAGTGGAGCAACCACTTATGAATTGAAGTGGAATGAAGGAAATAAGAGATTTGAAACAACCTTAAACGATTCCAATGGCGTGTTGTCAAATTTCGACATTTCCCTCAGTGGATATTCTGTAGAGAAGAGTGGTAACAGCGTAACGATTCACACAACATCTGTGAATACTACAGCTACCACGGCAACCATGAACTCAACAGCAGGAGTTGTGGAAACAACATCAAGCTGCGTGTTCTGGCTTACCGGAAAGTCAGGCTATCAGGAGTTTATTTCTGAGAAGCCTTCAGCAGACCCGGTGTCAGCGTATTTCAAGGTTAAGACTGAGAATATCGGTTATGGAAAGATTACCAAGCAGGACGAGGAGAGTGGTGTGAAGCTTTCCGGTGCAAAGTATGGTATCTATACTGACAGTGCCTGCACCAATAAGGTTGACACTATTACTACCGGAAGTGATGGTACAGCTACTTCCAAGGCACTTGTGGCAGGCACTTATTATGTGAAGGAGATTCAGGCTCCGAAGGGTTATGTGATTAGCGGAAAGGTACACACACTTACTGTTAAGGCAGGTCAGACAACTTCCTTTACTGCAACAGATAAGGAGCAGCTTGGAGCACTGACTATTTACAAGGAAGGTGAGGTACTTACCGGATGGAATGGAAGTAACTTTACCTATGAAGTAAAGAAATTACCGGGAGCAACATTTAAGGTGACTGCCGGTGCTGATATCTATAAGGCAGATGGTACAAAGGTTTATAGTAAGGGAGATTTGATTGCAGAAAACCTTGTAACAGGTTCTGACGGTTTGGTTGTTCTTACAGACCTTCATCTTGGCTCTTATGTGGTAACGGAAACAAAGAGCATTGATGGATATACCATCAACACTACTCCTGTGCCAGTGAATATTGAGTACAAGGACCAGAATGTGGAAGTACAGTATGAATCAGCAACCATTCAGAATACAAGACAGAAGGCAGAGGTTTCTGTAGTAAAGAAAGACTCTGATACTGCTAATCCGTTAGATGGTGGTAAATACACTTTATACGCTGGTAATGATATCAAAAACTATGCTGGTCAGGTTATCGTTACCAAAGGTACTGCATTGCAGACAGTCACTACAGGTGAGGATGGTAAGGCAGCATACTCTTTGGATTTGCCGATTGCAAACAGCTACTATATTTCTGAGTCACAGGCTCCTTATGGATATGTGAGAAACAGCAGCGATGTTTACAGCTTCAACTTCAATTACCTGTCAGAGACTACAGCCAAGGCTACTTTCAGCCATGAGTTTGCAAATGACAGAACCACTGCAAAGATTCATATCTTCAAGGTGGATAAGGAAACAGGTCTTCCCGTACCACAGGGAGATGCTACCTTAGAAGGAGCAGTTTACGGTTTGTATGCCCGTGATGATATCATGCATCCGGACGGAGCAACCGGAGTCGTATTTAAAGCGAACGATTTGGTAGCTACCATGACAACGGATGCCAATGGTGATGTGGAAGTGAATAACCTTTATCTTGGAAATTACTATGTAAAGGAAATCACTCCACCGGAAGGATATCTTTTAGATGAGGAAGAGCATGATGTAGTCTGCGATTATGAAGGTGATCTTGTCGCGGAGGTATCAAGAAGCACAACTTCCAAAGAGCAGGTTATGAAGCAGCCATTCCAGTTGATTAAGGTATCTGATAATGGAGATGATACAGAAGCTCCATTGCTTGAAAAGGCAGGCTTTACTGCTTACCTTAAGTCATCTTTATCCGTAAAAGAAGATGGCGGTTATGATTTTGACAGTGCAACTCCAGTTGTAATTGGTGCAAATGGAGAAACACAGCTTTTCACAGATGAAAAGGGACATCTGGTAACCATTCCTATCCCTTATGGAACTTATGTGGTAATTGAGACAGTAACTCCTCATAACATGGAGACAATCAAGCCATTTGAGGTTCATGTTACGGAAAATCATCCGACAGAGCCGCAGGTATGGAGAGTGTTTGTGGACAGAGAGTTTACAGCAAAGCTTCGTGTGATTAAGAAGGATGCAGATACCAAAATGACGGTTCTTATTCCTAACACAGAGTTTAAGATTTTCAATATGGACACCAATAAGTATGTGGAGATGATTACCACTTACCCGTCCAAGAAAGTCCATACTTCATTCTTTACTGATGAGGATGGTGATTTGATTTTACCGGATGTGCTTAGTCTCGGTAATTACCGTATTGAAGAGGTGGCAGCACCATTTGGTTATGTGCTCAATCAGAATTATGTGGAAGTAAAGGTGGATACCGATACCTTCTACGAAGTTGACCCTGACACTTACGAAGCAATCATCACTGTAGAGTATGAAGATGCTCCTGCTGTTGGTGAGCTTGTAATTGAGAAGAAGGGCGAGGTACTGGATGCATATAAGGGCGGTTTATTTGCAGATTCCGAAGATAAGGAATTTGTCTATAAAGAAGGTTCCCTTGCCGGTGCTAAGTTTGAAATCTATGCCGCAGAGGATATTTACACGGCAGATATGCAGACAGATGAGAACGGAAACCGAAACAAGTATTATGCAGAAGGTGATCTGGTTGCAACCGTTGTAACCGGGGAGGATGGAAAAGCAAAAGTTTCAGACCTTCCTCTTGGAAAGTACAGAGTGGTAGAAGTGGAAGCTCCTTACGGTTATGTACTGAACAAAGAAGAGCTGTTTGTAACTTTCGTATATGTGGATGATAAGACTCCTGTTATAAAGGAAAGCTTGACATTTGCAAATGACAGACAGAAGGTTGATTTATCGGTAGCAAAACTGGATGGAGAGACCGGTTTGCCGGTTTCCGGTGCTGAGTTTGGCTTATTTGCAGCGGAGGATATTGTAAATGTGGATGGTAAGGTAATCGTAGAGAAAGATACTTTGCTTGAGGTAGCAGAATCTGATGCAAACGGTGATATCCAGTTCGTAAAGGATTATCCTCTGGGTCATTACTATGCGAAGGAAATCAAGGCACCTGCCGGATATGTATCATGCGATGATGTGATCGAATTTGATGCAGAGTATCAGGGACAGGAAGTGAAGTATGCAACAATTATAGCAAACTTCCACAATATGCCTACAACTTTTGAGTTAACAAAGGAAGATATTACAAGCGGTGCAGAGCTTTCCGGTGCAACACTGACTGTTCTTGATAAGGACGGAAATGTGGTTGATACCTGGACATCCAAGGCAGGGGAAGCGCATGTGATTAAGAAACTTGTAGTAGGTGAATCTTATGTGCTTCGTGAGGAATTTGCTCCTTACGGATACCTGAAAGCTGCGGATGTGGAATTTACTGTAGTTGATACAGAAGAAATCCAGAGTGTTGTTATGAAGGATGAAGTACCTAAAGGTACTATTATCATCAATAAGGACGGAGAATTCCTTACCGATATTAACCTTGTAAAGGGTCATTGGTATGACTTTGTCTTTGATTATTTTAAAAAGTCACTTGCTGGAGTCACTTTCGAGGTCTATGCAAGAGAAGATGTTATTAGTCCTGATGGATTGGATACTGTTTATTATGAGAAGGATGAGCTTGTAGCAACCATCGTAACAAATGATGACGGTATTGCCATGATCGAGAACTTACCTCTTGGAAAGTATTATCTTGTAGAGACTAAGACCCTTGAGGGATTTGTGCTTGACAGTACACCAATCGAAGCAGATCTTTCCTATATCGACCAGAATACCAAAGTGGTATATGCGGGTATGGATGTAACCAATGAGAGACAGAAGGTGCAGATTACTGTTATCAAGAAGGATGCTGAGACGAAGAAGGCTCTTGAGGGAGCTGTATTCGGCTTATATGCAAAGGAAGATATTTTCGATGCTGATGGCAGACTGATTGTAGCAGCTGATACTTTCATTGAGAAAGCAGTAACAGGAACTGACGGAACAGTAACCTATATTTCAGACCTTCCTCTTGGACAGTATTATGTGAAGGAAATGGAAGCTCCTGCCGGATATGTGAAGTCTGATGAATGCTTTGATGTGGATGCTTCTTATCAGGGTGATGATGTGGAAGTAATTGAATTTGAGGCAGAATTTGAAAACTATCCTACCAAACTTGAAATTTCCAAGACTGATATTACCGGAGAGCATGAGCTTAAGGGAGCAAAGCTTTCCATTATTGATGCTAACGGAAATGTGGTTTACAGCTGGGAGTCCGATGGAACAGTCCATGTCATCGACAGAATTCCTGTTGGCAAGTATATCTTAAGGGAAGAGATTGCCCCTTATGGATACAGAATTGCAAATGATGTGGAGTTTGAGGTGACTGAGACAAAGGAAATTCAGAAGGTATCCATGAAGGATGAACTTGTGAACGGAAAGATTATCATTGATAAGATTGACGAATATACCAAGAAGGGTATTGCCGGAGTAGAGTTTGAAATCCGTGACAAAGATGGTAATGTGATTGAAAAACTTGTGACTGACAAGAACGGTCATGCGGAATCCGGAGAACTTCCGATTGGTGTATTCAAGGATGGCGAGTTCGTGGAGGATATCAAGTATTATGTGGTCGAGACTAAGGCTGCAGAAGGGTATATCCTTGATGAGACTGTTCACGAGGTGGTATTACAGTATGACGATGCAGCCCCTGAGGTTGTGACTTATACACTGAATATTACGAACAAGCCTACAGAACCGAAGCTTCCACAGACCGGGGATAACTTCAATCCTTGGCTCTTTGCCGGACTTGGTCTGGCTGCAATTTTAGCAGGAGCAGGTGCTTTCTTCTGGAAAAAGAAGGAAGACGATGAAGTAACTGAATAAGTATCATCTATATGAGGTGTAGGCCGTAATAGCTTACACCTCTAATTTTTTTGGAGGGATAGCTTTGGTTGGAGAAAAGATAAAGGAATATCGGGACAGGCGAGGTTATTCAAGGGAGGAATTAGGAAGGCTATGCGGATTTGGCGGAAATAGCGAAACTATTATTGCAGGATTTGAGCGTGAGGAAGGATTTCTGGACCTTGATAAGCTGGAAAGAATTGCTGAGGTGCTGTGTGTACCATTGGAAGTATTGTGTCCTGTACCTTGCAGGAGTTGTCCATATAGAAAACGCAAACAGCCCAAAGAAGCAATTATCCATTTGGAAGATGATCCCGGTTATGAAACAGATATCAAAGAGTATGGAGACCCGGATGAAGAAGGGCTTCTATATGACAATTTAGATTAAGGAGGACATTTTATATGATGAATTACGAGATTTTTAAGGAAGTCGTGGCTGAGAAGTTTATGGATTATATGCCGGAGCAGTATCAGGGAATGAGACTTCGTGTTGAGCCTATCAATAAGGTAAACAAGGTTCTGGATGGTATCACATTAGTGGGAAGCGGAGCTGGAAGAAGCGTATCTCCCACCCTTTATATCAATCACATGTATGAACACTATCTTGAGACAGAGAATCTTCAGGAGGTGTTACAGAGTGCTGCCAGAAGAATGGATATGGCATTCAAGGAAATGCCCGAGGTAGGGGATGTGAATCTTGAAAGCGCAAAGGATAACATTGTCTTTCAGGTTATTAACACATTGCAGAATGAAGATATGCTCAGGGATATGCCGCACAGAGAGTTTCAGGATTTGTCCATTATCTACCGCTGGGTGGTAAAGGTGGATGAAAACGGAATCCAGAGTTCGGCGATTCGCAATAATCTTGCGGAGCAGCTTGGAATGAATGAAGAGCAGTTGTTTAAATGTGCTGTGGAGAACACAAGGCGTATTTTCCCGCCGACCGTCAAATCCATGAACGATGTTATTCGTGAAATGTTTATCCGTGATGGTATGCCTGCTGAGGTTGCAGACATGATGATCGGTGAGATGCCTGAAGATAAGATGATGTGGGTAATCAGTAATGACAGAGGGATTAATGGAGCTGGCTCCATGCTTTATGAAGATAATCTCCATAAGCTGGCTATGAAGCTTGAAACAGACCTTTATATTCTGCCTTCATCCGTGCACGAGTGCATCGCAGTATCAACAAATGTTGGAGATCCTTATGAGCTTGCAGAAATGGTAAGCGAAATCAACATGGGACAGGTAGCCTTGGAAGACAGATTATCCAATCAGGTATATCACTATGATAAGGATGCAAGAAGACTTACCCTTGCAACGGATACTCCGAATAAGAGACTGGATGGAATGGTAGCAGAGGCTCAGCTTATTTATGACAACGGAAAGTCCAGATAGGAGGCAGACTATGGAGCAGGAGATGACCGTGCAGGAACTGATTGCTCTTATGAATGCCTGGGAAGGGGACTTTATTTTACAGATTGAGCTAAAGGAGGATGATGCGAATGGGAATCGAAAAGAAACCTCAGATGGAAGCAGAAGAAGCCTTTAAGCTTGATGTGGTTAGAGTAAAGCTTGTGAAGGAGGCTCCGTTATATTCGGAGCTTCCTTTACAGAATCCCTACGAAGCAGCAGCCACTATCGGAGAGCTTCTCTGTGAAATGGACAGGGAGGTTGTCTGTGTAGTCAATCTGCAATCAGACCTAAAACCGATTAATGTTACCTTCGCAAGTATTGGTGCACTAAATGAAGCATTGGTGCATCCGAGGGAAATACTCAAGGCAAGCATTTTGTCAAATGCAGCGAGTATTATGCTCATTCATTCGCATCCAAGCGGAAATCTGTTTCCGAGTAAAGAAGATACGATGATAACCGACCGTATGAATTCCGTCTGCGAGATGGTGGGTATCCGGCTGGTGGATCATCTGATAGTAGGAGGCGATAATAAGGAATTTTTCAGCTTTAAGGAAAAAGGACTTATGGATAATCCAAAGATTTCCTATACAAGTGATTACAGGAATTTCAGTTTTACCAACAGTCTTGTGGCAGAACGGGAGAAAGGAAGGTAGCGATGGAGGATAGATTTACGGAAGCAGAATTAGCCATTGCAAAAAGCGTGGATTTGACCGCTGTTGCCTCTTATCTTGGCTATACGGTAAAGAAAGTGGGTCATTATCATACACTCAAGGAAATGGACTCTATCCGGATATATGATAAGAGCCACTGGTTTCGGTGGTCAAGGCAGTACGATAAGGGTGAGAATGGCGGGTCCCAGATAGATTTTCTAAGGGTGTTTTGCGGAATGGAAGTAAAAGAGGCTGTATGGTGGCTTCTGGATTTTGCGGGATACCGGAGAATTGAAGAGAAGGATAGAAAACCTCCGCTAAAGCATCAGGTGGAACCTGGCAAAAAGCCGGAACCCAAAAAGTTTGAGCTGCCCATACCGGCACCGGATAACTGTTTTCTTTATTCGTATCTGAATCAGGAGCGGGGTATTAGTAAAAGTGTTATCGACTACTTTATTTCGCAGGGGCTTATTTATGAGAGCAGGCATTACCACAACATTGTTTTTAAGGGTAATAACAAAGACGGTGTTACGAAGTTTGCAAGTATGAGAGGTGTGTTCGACAGGGAAGGAAAGTCTTTTAAGTGTGATGTGGCAGGCAATGATAAGGAGTATGGCTTTAATGTTCCTAACGATGATAGTTCGGAACTGGTTGTTTTTGAAGGGGCGATAGACCTGATGAGTTATGTGGATATTTTCTCAGATTATGAGACCAACAAGCTGGCTCTTGGAATGCTTGCAGATGCACCTCTTACTACTTTCTTAAAGGAACATCCTCAGATTACTTCCATTAAGTTTTGTCTGGATGGTGATGAGCCGGGGAGAAAGGCAGCCTTGCAGCTGACTGAGAAGTATTATGGTTTGGGATACGATGTTGAGGATTGCCCGCCTCCTGCCGGATATAAGGATTACAATGAATGGCTTGTAGCTGCGAAGACAGATTTAATAGGGAGTCAAAAAGTGGAGCACCTTTCAGAAAATGGCTCCAAAAAGTGGAGTACTTTTTAAGAAATGGCTCCAAAAAGTGGAGCACCTGCTTTTCAGGTTTTATAAAGTATCCATATTAGTATTGAAAAGGGAGTCAAAAAGTGGAGCTACTTTCAGAAAGTGGCTCCAAAAAGTGGAGTACCTTTTCAAAAATGGCTCCAAAAAGTGGAGCACCTATATTATATCAGGGGTTTTAGGGGATTTTTCCCCTAACCAGTTGCACGAAGTGACTTGTGGTCACAAAGTGCGTATCTGGCAGAGGACAGGGCTTTGCTCTGGACTCTAAAGGCGCCTGAAAAGTTTCTCAAAACACAGATAAGGAGGTGTGGTTACAGCAATGGGAACAGGAGATGTAAGTATAACAGAGATTCGGCAGCCGGAAGAGTTACTGGCATTCATCAAGGACAATGAGATTTCCATAATCATGACGGATAAAGAGGCAGAGATGCTTCTTGGCTATATGGAAGGGCATGACTATGTGGTGGGTTTTGCAGAGGGAAGGCTGTATCGTGGAGATTTGGATGATGTGCCCGGAGAGATAGTCTGGGATGATGATTTTTCCGTGGATGATTTGATTGATACAGTTTGTGAATGGAATTATGAGCTGATTCTTGATATGGATGCAGAGAGGCAGAATCCGAAGGATATGGTGGACTTTTCCAATAAGCAGAGCAAGTATGAAAGTCTGAAACAGGAGGAAGCCATACTGGATAAGTTATTCGACCAGACAAAGTATCGAGCCGGAATTGAGAAGCTGGCAGAGGAGCTGGCAAATCAGTTTATTCAGAATCTGAACCAGAAGGGATTAGACAATTCAGTCAAAGAACTGGTATCTGATATTAGGCAACCTAATGTAGTCGGAAGAGGAAGGTGATCATGTGTCGGAGAGCGGATTAAGTTTAACAAAGAAGTTCCGCCTTAGTTCAAGGGAGGCAAAGCTCTTGGGAGAAAAAGCGAAGCAGGCGGGTATGACAGAGTCGCAGTATCTTCGGCTTATGATTTCCCAAAAACCGAATGACTATCCGGAGGTCCGGCAGCTTCTTCGTGATTTAATCAATGAGGTAAACCGGATAGGTGTCAATATCAACCAGATTACCCACAACCACAATGCCGAGCTTTATTCCAAGGATGATAAGGAGAGGCTTATTGCCTATATGCGTAAGCTGAATGTTGCTGTGGCAAAGGTGGTGGATATCGTTGGCAATCAGTAAGATTCTTTATATGAAGGACTGCGGCAACCATTTTCACGGCAAGCACTTAAAACAGTCTTTGGATTATGTAATGAATCCGGAGAAGACGCAGAACGGCAGGCTGATTGGCGGGATGAACTGTCAGCCGGATACAGCCTTCAGACAGATGATGGATACCAAGAAAGCATTTGGCAAGGTGGATAAGCGTCAGGGCTATCATCTTATTATTTCCTTTAAGGAAGGTGAGGTCAGTCCTGATACCGCCTATGAGATAACGCAGAGGTTTGTGAAGGAATATCTGGGCAGGCAGTATGAAGCAGTTTATTGTGTTCACGATAATACGGATCATATTCATGCCCACATTATATTCAATAGTGTCAGCTTTGTGGATGGCAGAAAGTACCGGTATGAGAAGGGTGACTGGGAGCGGGATATTCAGCCCATAACCAACCGCTTGTGTGAAGAGTACGGACTATCCACCATTGATATAGGGTCAAAGGATGAAGAGCGGGACCGATACAGGGAACACAATGATTACCGGGATGGCAGATTTGTCTGGGGTAAGATGATTGCGAGGGATCTGGATGCCTGTATATTGCAGGCTGGCTCCTATGAGGAGTTTATGGAACTGTTTCGGGATAAGGGATATGAAATCAAGCAGGGAAAACATCTTGCTGTGAAGCCGCCGGGAATGGGCAGGTACAGAAGATGCAGAGCCTTGGGAGATGATTATACCGAGGAGAGAATACGACAGAGGATTGCGGAGGAAGATTTATCTTTTTACCGGTCGAATAAGGAGTTTAAGCCGGAGATTATGAAGTGTTATGTCAGGAGGTATAAGAGAGCTAGACTTACCGGATTGCAGAAACGCTACTATGCAAAACTGTACCGGGTTGGGAAACTGAAGAAGCGTCCTTACTCACAGGTATGGAAGTATAAGGATGATATAAAGAAGATGGAAAAGCTTCAGCAGCAGTATCTCTTTCTCGTCCGGCATGATGTACACAGTGTTGAGGAGCTTGCATCTGCAATGATGAATCTGACGGATAAAAGAAAAGAAGCTTCTGCGGACAAAAGCCGGGTGTACCGGGCAAAGCAGAGGTGTAAAGGTCTGTTTGATATTGCAGAGCAGATGGATTCGTTAGAAGGTGCGGAAAAGTGCTTTCAGAATGGGGATAACTTCTTTTCGGAAGAACACGTGCAGTGGACAGAGCTGTCAAAGCAACTTTTGGATGAAGGATATTCCTATGAGGAGATTAAGAAGCTTCGGGCGTACTATAAGGAACAGATTGCTTATGTGACTGCAAGGGAACGGGCATCTGCAAAAGAGCTCAATCTGGCGAAGACAATCTGGAGAGATATGGTAAGCGATGATACGAGTCTTTCCGAAGATAAGGAAAGAATCCCTGAAAAAACCGAAGAGAGAACGAATATTAAGCAGCCTAACAGATAGGCTGTATTTTTTTGGAGGTATTTATGGAACGAAGTTTAGAAGATTCAATTAAGAATAAGACCTATATTGATAATCTGCGAAGTGCGGCAAAGTACAGCAAGGAGGTAATCGACCTTGTGGAAGCGGATATAGAATATGGTCTGACAATGGAACAGACGAAGCTCTACCTAAAGAGGGATATCAAATATCCTCAGATGAAGCTTTTGTCCCAGTGCCTTAGAAAAGGGGCAGATGAAGCCTTTATAGAACTGCTTACCAAATATGATATGAGCGGTTATCAGATACAGGTAGCGATTGAATTTATGGAGAAAGGTATCTCCATTGAGAATATCGAAACCGTAATTGCCAAAGGAGAAAATCCGCTGGCGATGCGTAAATCGTTTCAGACGATGCTTGATAAGGTAAAACAGATTCAGGCAAATGCTGATGTGTCACCGGATTATGTCAAAGATCTTGTAAAGCAGATTGAGGAGGCGGTTGCGAAAATCCAGTTTCAGGAGGAGCGTTACGATGAACTGAATAAAAAGCTCAAGGTATTTGAGAATTCCAAGAAGGATGAGGAGGTTCATAAAGGGCTTGTAAAGAAGCTGGAGGATACGGAAGCAGAGTTAAGCGGTCAGCAGGACCAGTTAAACAGAGCGAATGCTACGATAGCAAGACTTCGTGAGCAGATAGATGAAAAAGAGAAGGAGATGGAGAAGATGCAGAACCGAATTGATACCTTGGAAGATAAGCTGCTTGAGAAAGCAGCAGGTGCGACAGTCAAGCAGGAAACCCCGGAGAGACCGGAGGAAAGTAAGGAGCCTTTAGGTAATCAGACTGTATTTGATGAAAAGCCGGTTGCAGAAAGACCTTATCAGATTCCTGTGTTTTACCAGTTGCCTGTGGTAGATGCAAATGGCAGGGTGATTCAGCATGTGCAGGTTGAAAGAACTGTCAGAAAGGCAAATGCGGGTGCGTTTACCGGGCTGCTTGGTAAGCTTGGATTTATGAAAAAGTCCCGACAGGATATTGTGAAACTGTTAGCCAGTGGTGATCTGGTTCCGGCACAGCTTGTGCAGATAAGAAGTGCCATTGAAAAGGGACTGACAGAATCACAGCTTGTAGAACTTATCAATAACAATGTTTCGGCAGAGAAGATGAAAGAAATCATTGATATTGCGGTTCTTGAGAACAGTATGGACTATTAGGAGGAAGCGATGGGTTTAACGATTATTAATGAGACAGTAACAAGTCTGTGTAAAACAAAGCATGGCTTTTCTGACAAGGAGAAGGAATTTGTTGTTCAGTTTGCATTCCGAAGCGGAGACAAGACCTTAACCAATCAGCTGATTGATGAACTGGCTGCCTGTGAGAATGATCAGGAATCCGAAAAGGTAATGGAGCAGTATATGAGCATGATTGACATGAAACCTGTATGGGTAAGTCAGATTGAGAATCTGCTGGTATCCATTGAGATGTACCGGATTGAAGAGGAGAAGGCAATCAACCGTCTTGCGGAAGTGCTTACCGCTTATGGAGTAGATGTAACGGAAGAACAGGTTAGAAGGGCAGATGCAGAGGAAATCAAGGAAAAGGTCAATGAGAGCAGAAGCAGGCAGGAGGAAGAGGACGAAGAGACCAAAGAGGAAGAACAGTCCGAACAGTATGCTCCGAAATGCACTCTCAGGGAACCGGTGTTGTAAGGAGGGACGTATATGGCAGAAGAGATTCAGGAAGCGGTACAGATTATCCGTGTAGCCTATGACGGAATTGAGATTGCAATGAAGGTGGGCAGTGGAGGATTAGGTGCCATGCAGAAGGCAATCGACTTTTTGAAGGGAATGCTTGACTATGAGAAATCGCTTGGTAAGACATCCATGCGAAAGCTTCTGATGAAGGGCGGCGACCTTCAGGTGCTGCAGTTTGAAACCAAAGATATGAAGAAGGTTGAGAAGATGGCAAAGAAGTATGGAATTTTATATTCTGTATTGCCGGATGTGAATAAGAAGGATGGTCTCAGTGAAGTTATCTTTCATACGGAAGCAGTGCCACGAGTGAACATGATGATACAGAAGCTCAGCTTTGGTCGTATTGCAACATTTGATGACTACCTAAAAAACGGGGATGAAAAACAGCTTGGCAGGCTGATGGATTTCCTTAAGAGTCAGAAAATGGGAAACGAGAAAGTCCACACTGCGGAAGGGGCGAGAGCCAGTGCAGCCATGGACGGTCTGATTGAAAAGGTCGGGCTGTTTGCCATGGAGAAGCAGAGTATCAGTGTGGACGCAGTACAGGAGAATTTCAGTATTAACCAGTCGCAGGCAGAAACCGTGTTAAAGCAGTTGGAAACGATTGGTGTTCTGGGGGCAAAGGATGAAGCCGGGGAGCATAAGGTTATCATGGACAGGGATGCGTTTATGAACCGGATTAAGGGCTATCAGAATCTAGCAGAGAGAATGATGGCAGTATCGGCATCCAAGAATGCAAACCTTTCAGATGTCACAATCAGTAAGACATTGATTGTGCAGGAGAATGATCATGCGGTTAAAACCAGAATCCCGGGAACGTGGGGAGAGAATGCAAGGTATGTCTGGCTTAATAAGGAGAATATCATGGATATTCACAATGGAAAGACCATGCTGACCTTTATTGACAGTAGCAAGAATTATAAGCTATATGACGAGGAAAACAGGGTTGTGGAAACCAAGCGTGGCGAGGAGCTGTACAGTCATTATGACAAGGTGGAGGCTTCCGTGCGTGAGAAGTATGAAAAGACACAGGCAAAGGAAACAACCAAGACAAAGACTGTGAAGCAGAAAACCACCACAACCGTTAAGAAGAGGTAGTGCCTATGCAGACAAGTAAGAAGAAACCTTCAATGGTCTTTTTGTTACTTGGTGCAGTCCTTGCCGGGTATCTGGGATATCTGATTGGGGGAGCTTGGGAGGAAGGCATTGAACTAATGGAATTTTTTGACAGGTTCAGTGCTGTATGTGAAGCTCCGTTTACAAATTATTTTAATGAGAATACAGTGAAAATGATAGCCATAGTTGTAGTTGTCTACGCTATGGCTGTTGTTATGTATTACACCAGTCAGAGGAATTATATGCCCGGCAGGGAATTTGGTACAGCCAAGTTGGAATCACCGGCGAAGGTAAACAAGATTCTGATGGATAAGGATGAAAACTTTAACCGTATTTTAAGCCAGAATGTGAAGATGTCACTGGATTTCAGAAGGCTTAAGTTAAACGGTAACATTCTTATCTGTGGCGGTTCCGGTGCAGGAAAGACATTCTATGAGGTAAAGCCAAATCTGATGCAGATGCCCCATAACTGTTCCTTTATCTGTACCGACCCGAAGGGAGAAATCCTAAGAAGCTGTGGTCAGATGTTAAAGAACAATGGCTACAATGTGAAGGTTATCAATCTGCTTGAGATGGATAAGTCAGACTGTTACAATCCGTTTTCCTATATCCGTGAAGAGACGGATGTGGTAAAGCTTATTACCAACCTTATCAGTAATACGACACCGAAAGGGGCAACCCCTTCCGACCCGTTCTGGGAGAAAGCGGAAGGATTGTTTCTACAGGCAATCTTATATTATGTGTGGCTGGAAGAAAAGCCGAGCCGGAGAAACTTTGAAACGGTATTAAAGTTGCTTGGAGAAGCAGAAGTGACGGAGCAGGGAAAGCCTTCAAGGCTGGATGTTCGTATGAAGTTTCTGGAAGAAAACTCACCGCTTGGAGCGAATCACCCGGCGGTAAAGCAGTACAACAAGTGTATGCGTGGTGCAGGCGATACGGTCCGTTCTATTATTATCAGTGCTAACTCAAGACTTGCTTTTCTTGAGAATAAGCAGGTACTAAGGCTTTTATCCAAGGATGAGCTAAACCTTGCTGATATCGGTATTGGTGTAAACGGGGATGGGGAGACAAAGACAGCGCTGTTCTGTGTCATACCGGATAGTGATAAGTCTTACAACTTTATCATTGGTATGTTATACACACAGATATTTCAGGAGCTGTATTATCAGGCAGATTTTAACTGCGGAGGAAGACTCCCGATTCATGTAACATTTATGCTTGATGAGTTCGCCAATGTCGCATTGCCAGATGACTACTGTTCGCTGCTTTCCACCATGCGAAGCAGGGAAATCAGTTCGATTATCATTATACAGAACTTTGCACAGCTAAAGGCACTGTTTAAGGATACCTGGGAGACGATACCGGGCAACTGCGATACCTTCATCTATCTTGGAGGCAATGAGCAGAGTACCCATAAGTATGTGTCGGAGCTTTTGGGCAAAGGCACGATTGATAAGAAGTCAAGCGGAGAGACAAAAGGCAGACAGGGAAGCTCATCAAGAAACTACGATGTTCTTGGTCGTGAGATCTTTACACCGGATGAAGTGAGAAAACTGGATAACAAGAAATGTATTATTTTTATCCGTGGGTTCGATCCGATTCTGGATAATAAGTATATACCGTTTGCACATCCGATGTTTAATCAGACTGCGGATGGAAAGGGAGAACCCTATGTGCATCAGATAGATGTGAAGAACAATCTCATTGGTCCACCCTTTGAAATTCTGTCAAAGCGGGCAGTGGAGCATTATGAAAAGCTTCAGAAGAAGGGCGAGAATATCTATATAGATTCATTGACCTATGATGAATTTATGATGCTGGGAGATTTGGAATTGAGCAGGCGTTTTTCGGAGCTTGAGGAAGAAAGCGAGAAGGCAAAGCTTAACAGCACGCAGGATAATGAACTGGAGTATTCCGAAGAGCCGGAGCAGGAGCGTGTGGATGAGATACCGGATGAAAAGAAAGATACGGACTGGGAGGACAGCATTACGAATCGTATGATGCACTGGAATTATTCCGAGGAGCAGAAAGCGGAGCTTCGTAAGGCAATGGATGCCAGAATTCCTAAGTCTGTGATACTATCCTTCTTTTATCCGAAGACATCGCCGGGCGATATGGCTAAGATACGGGAGCAGTATCTTTCGGAGCATTAGAAAGAGGGAGGTGGTTATTGCAGCAACATGTCGGAGAAAGTCCGACCTTACTTTACTTACCGGGATTATCCCGTTTTCATAGAGAAACTAATAACGCAGGAATAAGCCGTGTATCAGAAGGATATGCGGCTTTTTTCTGCCCCAAACTTGAAAAGGAGATTTTTGATTATGAAGACAGAAAAGACAGCAGTAACAACAAACAACAAAAGAAATGGAGGTAGCAACATGAAGGGATTTTTGGGAGGAATGAAAAAGAAGTTAGTACCGGCTTTATGCGGTATGGGAATGATGATGAGTCAGATGACCACAACCTGCTTTGCGGCAGGAACCGGTACTTCGGCAGTTACACAGCCGCTTGACAATCTGAAAACGCTGGTTATCGCAGTGATCGGTGCGGTCGGTGTAATTATCCTTGCGAAGAACGTAATGGAGTTTGCACAGGCATATCAGCAGCAGGATTCTTCTACCATGAACTCTGCTCTTAAGGGTATCGTTGCCGGTGTTATGATGGCAGGTATTTCTACAGTGTTGACATTCTTAGGCTTCTAAGATGCAGAAGGAGTACCCAAATACGGTAGGAAGGAGATGTAACAAGTATGGATATTTTTAAACTTGGAGACAAAATCCTTGCTTTGCTTGAAATGGTATTTGGTTTCTGGAATAACCAGATATCACTGGTGTTTTCAATGCTTGGACAGTCGCCCGTGAATTTCAAGGGCGGCGGTCCGTGGGCAATCATTGAGGGAATAGAGCCGATCTTCGTAGCGGTTGGCTCTTCCCTGGTGGTATTGTTCTTTGTCATAGGTTTTTGCTCGGAGAGTGTGGATGTGAAAGAGGAAATGCGATTTGAAGCAATTCTTCGTATGCTTATCCGGTTAGGACTGGCGGAATGGTTTGTGGCAAATAATGTCACGATTATGAAGGCATTCTTCACATCCATAGGAAATCTGGTAAATCTAATGACTGCCGGAACAACAGTCACACTGAGCATCGACAGCACACAGGCTGATGTCATTAAGAATCTGGGATTTGGAGAAAGTCTAGTAATGCTCATTCTGGCAGCATTATTGTCCATTATTGTAATTATTTGTGGCTTTTTCGTTATCTACACGGTATATTTCAGGTTCCTTAAGATTCTGATCATTGTGCCTCTTGGTGCGATTGCATTCTCAACAATGGGTGGAAACAGAACGGTAAGTCATACAGCAGTTACTTACTGTAAATACTTTTTATCCGTTGTGTTGGAAGCTGTCACCATGGCACTTGCAATTATCGTGTGCAATGCCTTTATCAGTGCAGGGCTTCCGTCCTTTACGGGCAGCTATGCGGACTGGGCAAAGACCCTTATTTACCTGTGTGAAATGACATTTACGATTGCCATGACCGTGGGAAGTGTCAAGGGTGCACAGTCACTGACAAGCAAAGCATTAGGATTATAAGGAGGGTGCCAGATGGAAAAGACATTAAACTTACAGAGCCAGTACGGAGGAGAGATTAAGGTATCTCTGGAAATCAATACTTATCTGAATAACGGGTGTATGTATATTGGTCTTGTTGAGCAGGGGGAGTACCCGGAGCCTTACGGGGATTTGACTGTAAATCTCATGGGTAAAGTCCCTGATTACTGCGGATATGTGGACCTTAACAACATGCCGGAGCTTGAGAAGTTTATCGCTGACAATGAGCTGGGTGAATTTACGGGACTTATGAAACGAAGCGGATTTTGTGAATATCCTCTTTATCTGTTCAATGTGGACAGACTGAGGGAACTGTGCCCGGACGGGATGCAGGTGTATGAAACGGGTATTGGAAAAGGCAGGGAAACAAAAGTGACAGAGAAAGCGAGGTGAGAACATTGGTAATTGAAATCAATAAGGATATTGACCGCTATCAGGAAACCGTGGCTCTTGGACTTACTGCCAGACAGCTGCTGTTTTCTGTGGCAAGTGTGGTAGTAGGCGGAGGACTGGTTCTTCTGCTTTATAAATATATCGGTCTTACGGGGGCAGCCTATGTTGCAATTCCCTGTGTGGCACCGATTGCCCTTGGCGGGTTCTATTCCTATAACGGGATGAACTTTTACGAGTATATGGGGAAAAAGCTTCAGTTTATGTTCCATAATAAGGCTTTGACTTATGTGTCAACGGAGAGTGAGCAGACAATTAAAGCTTACGAGGCAGAACAAAGTAACACTGGTAAGAAGAAAAAAGCCGGGAAGGGAGCAAAACCGGAAGTAACCGACAATACCAGGAATAAGGAGGATTTTGAGGCTATGAAGAGAAAAACAAAAGGTATTCTGATTGGAATGATTGCGGCTGTTGTTGCAGCTGTGGCAGGACTTGTTATTTACAAGGCAACAAGATAAGTAACCAGAATTGATTGACTTCCTTTGGGGAGCAATCCGGGCACCAGCCGGGGTTGTTCCCGGTGTGGTGCGTGAATCCATAAGGAAAGCGTAAAGCAGAAAGGAAGGTAGAAAAGATATGGGTTTATTTGCAGACGGATTTAAGGAGCTTAAGAAAGCCAGCGAGCCTTTGTATAAAACTCCAAAATCCATACAGGAAACCATTGAGATAATGGCAGTTGCGGAAAATGGTATTTTCGAGGTCGCAAGAAACAGGTACAGCAAGTGTTACCGCTTTCAGGACATCAATTACACAACTGCAACCGAGGATGAGCAGATTGGTATTTTTGAGAGATATTGCAAGTTCTTAAATTCTCTTGACTGTAATTTTAAGATTACCGTGAATAACAAGAATAAGAACATGATTGACCTCAGAGAGAAGGTACTGCTTGCCTATTGTGATGACGGATATGACCATTTCCGTAAGATTTATAATGATATTATCGAGGAAAAGATTCGTGAGGGAAGACAGGGTATTGAACAGGAGAGATACTTAACCATCACGATTGAGAGAAAGAACTTTGAAGAGGCAAAGGCACAGTTTGCCACTTTGGAGGCGACCATTCATAAGGCATTTATTGAGCTTGGTGCAGAGATTGTACCACTTTCGGGTGATGAAAGAATCAAGGTGCTTTATGACTATTACCATCTTGGAGATGAAAACAGCTTCAACTTTAGTCTGAAGGAAGCAAAGAAGGTAGGAGCAGATTTCAAGAATGATTTATGCAACGGAATGATTAAGTTCTTCCCGGATCACTTTGAGGATGAGAGCAAGTTCTGTAAGGCTTTATTCATCAAGAAGTATCCCAGCAGCCTGTCAGACCGTTTCATCAATGAGATTACTTCACTGCCGGTTCACTCCATTACAAGCATTGATGTGGTTCCCGTACCGAAGGATCTTACAACAAAGACCTTACAGAAAAAGTATCTGGGTATTGAATCGGATATCATCAAGCAGCAGAGAGTCCGTAATAAGAACAATGACTTTTCCACGGAAATCTCTTATGCAAAGAGAACCGAGAAAAGGGAGATAGAGGCGATTATGGATGATGTCAGGGAGAACGACCAGTGTCTGTTCTATGTGGGCGTGACAATTATCGTTATGGCTGAAAGTAAGAAGGAGCTTGACAGTATCTGTGAGACAATCGAAACCATTGGAAAGCGTAACAGCTGTACGATTGATACGCATTTCCTGAAACAGAGAGAGGCATTGAATACAGCATTGCCGATTGGAGTAAGACAGGTGGAAACAATGAGAACCATGCTTACACAGTCCCTTGCAGTTTTGATGCCTTTTAACGTGCAGGAGCTTAACGACAGTGGTGGCAATTACTATGGTATCAACCAGATAAGTAAGAACATCAATGTGGGAAACCGTAAGAAACTGATTAATGGTAACGGATTTGTATTTGGGGTTCCGGGTTCCGGTAAATCCTTTTTCTGTAAGATGGAGATGGGAAGCGTATTCTTATCCGGTAATGATGAAATCATCGTCATTGACCCGATGAATGAGTATTTTGACATTGCCGAGACTTATGGGGGAACCGTTGTTAATATGTCTACTTATACGGATAACTATGTGAACCCCCTTGCCATGGATGTATGGAATCTTGACCAGAACGATACAAAGGGCTGGGTAAGAGAAAAGGGTGAGTTCATGCTTGGTCTTTGTGAGCAGTGTATCGGTGACAGCTTAAACTCCCGTCAGAAGTCCATTATTGACAGATGCGTGAGAAAGCTTTATATCGACATTGCCAGAAGCAGGGAGAAGTATATTCCGATTATGAGTGACTTTTATGATTTGCTTTTGGAACAGCCGGAAGAGGAAGCAAAGGATATTGCATTGTCTCTTGAGCTTTTTGTAAGCGGTTCCCTGAATATCTTCAATCACCAGACCAATGTGGATGTGGATAATAGATTTACTGTGTATGGTATCAGGGACCTTGGTGCCGAGCTTAGTCCGATTACCATGCTTGTAATGATGGAGTCCATCCAGCAGAGGATTGTGGAAAACGGTAAGAAGGGTAAGGCAACATGGCTCTATATTGATGAGTTCCATGTGCTCTTAAATTCCGAGTATTCAGCTAAGTATTTGCAGCAGCTTTGGAAAAAGGTGCGTAAGCAGGGTGGCTTATGTACGGGTATTACCCAGAACGTTGTCGATCTGTTACAGAACTACACTGCAACAACTATGCTTGCAAACTCTGAGTTCGTGGCACTCCTTAAGCAGGCGAATACGGACAGCTCCAAGATGGCAGAGGTAATCGGCGTGTCAGAGGCACAGCTTCGGTTCGTAACCAATACTGCATCCGGTATGGGACTGATTAAGTGTGGTTCAGTAGTAATTCCGTTTGATAACCAGATCAGTAAGGATACAGACCTTTACAAACTGTATAACACCAATATTCATGAAAAGATTGCGGAACAGAAGAAAAAAGAAGCAATGTTGCAGGGATAACAGATGAAATTTTATAAAATCTGTAGTATAATCAAGAGGTCGGATGAATGTCCGGCCTTGATGATTATAAATGAGGTATTCCTTATGTTTAAGAAGAAACCACACAAGACGCGATATGATAAAACAAATAAGAAAGCAGTTCTTAAATGTAGCATTTGTACCGGAGAACAGGTGGCTGGATTTAAAGATATTCATACCGGACACTTTGACGAGATTATGTTGATTCGGGATGCAGCGGACCTGGATGCATTTATGGAAATGTATGA
>JAEDDX010000045.1 GCA_016293615.1 Acetatifactor sp. | reverse complement strand
GAGCAGAGGACTGAAAATCCTCGTGTCACTGGTTCGATTCCGGTTCTGGGCATTTCTTTTTTGACGACACAGAAGTGTCGTTTTTTTGTCGCTTTTTTTAGTATGCAAATTTCGCTTTACACATAGTAAAATGGTCTTTTCGGAATTGCGTCCCTCTGATACAGTACTGCATCTCTGATGACGGACGCGCTTTCGCTTGGTATTTCGCTTACGCGTACATAAGGTTCTAAATATAGGGCTTAATACCGACGCTCAATACAGTCTGCAATAGACATGCAGGTTTTTCAGAAACCCCTGTTCTATAGGTTAATCGGCATTTTTAAGGCAAAAGAAGCACAAATGTGAGTCGTATTGAAAAACAGTTCTTTGTGTTACAGGCATAGTGTGTTATAATGGTTATAGTAAAATAAATATATGATATGTATTACATAGAGTACTTAGAGTGTGGAGGAAGTGACATGACGGAACTGGAGAAGAGAAGGTTAGTGAAGGACATATTAGCGAAGGACGAACTGTATATGCTGCTTTCGTTCCGCGCTGCGAATTATTTGAAGGGTGAAAGCTTTCCTTTCGTTGGACAGTGGGACGCCAAGAGTAAGTTTTTGGTGGTGTTTACTTCGTATGAACAGGCGAAAAAGTATATTGATGACTCTATTTATGAGAAACCATCCGGAATGTATATGTTAGCCAGACTGGAAAAGGACGCGGACAAAAATCTGATTACCATTCTGACGGAGGCTATCGCTGTTGGAATTCAGCATCTGGAAGTTGACCCGTCGGAAGAGAAGGCGCTCGGATGCACGATCGAGTGGTTTTTCGAGGCCGCGGATATTCGGATTCCCGCGCAGGAAACAGGAGGAAGTCAGGCGGAGAAGAGACTCTCTCTGCTTCCCATATGGCAGTTCCAAAATCCGTACCTGGTAAGCCCTGAGAGAGCACAGATCATAATCAATCAGGTATTCCAGAGCGGGGGTACGGTAGAAGAGTTTAAAACGAGATTCTTGACCAGCCAGACATTGGCAGAAAACTGTTTTGTGGCTGACTGCCTGAACAGCAAATTGATTCCCCAGGCCCGCAACAACAACAGGATGGATGACATCGAATATTTTCGCAGAGTGAATGTTGTGCTGGAGCATGTTGTCTGGAGCAGGCTGGATGAGGAAGCTGAGTTGTATGTCTATTTGGATCCTGCAACGGACAAGCTTTTTGTCAACCGAGATGCAATGTATGTGCTTTACACGGACTTGTATAAGCATCAGAGCCGATTTAAGTACCGAAGAGTGGAAGGAAAGCAGGAGATCATTGATTTGATGCAGCAAAATCAAGTGCAAAAGATCATTGTCACGGACGGACTGACCAATATGATCGTGCTTGGAGGCACCGCTCCGATTCAGGAATAGTGTAGATGCACCGGTATCAGAAAGTTCTTTTAGGGGGAACGAGCATGAAGAAGAACGCTGGTGAAAGATACTTTGTTTTTTTCTGCCTGGTGCAGATTGCCCTGCTGATAATATGCTTTCTGTTAATGTACATCGGCTTTTCGCGTGGTGAGATTCAGGTTTTCGGAGTCGGTTCTACAGGCGCAGTGAGAGAATGGTATTGGTATGAACTGTTTCTTATCATTCTGTCATATCTGATTCCGATATTGATTCTGCTGAATGGCTTTATCCTGTGTGTAAAGTTAAAGCGGAAAGTGCGGGTGGCAGGGGGATGCTATGTATTCGCGGTGCTTTCAATCGCTGCGATCATAGGCCGATATGATATCATTTCTGCTATTTTAGTGATTTATGTCTGCTTTTTTGCGATCTCTGTGGCCGGCATTGTTTTTCGGAAGAGAATTATCAGAGGGGTTTGAGGGCAAATTTTGGAAAGCACAAGGGAGTCGCTCTTTTGTGCTTTTTTTTGCGCCTGTTTGTGTTATAATAAACATAATGGGGGAGTATTGGAAAAGGAATTCTATCACGATTTATGGACGGAGTAACATGAATGTCAGAGACAACAGTGACAAAGGGATGACAAATGAGCAAGACGGCGAAGAGAACCTTTTATCTGCAAGAAAGCCTTTATGGCCGTGGCTGACGGCGGCCTTCGGTGTGCTGATTGCGGTGGCTCTGACCGGCTATTGCATCATGGCAAGGTACTTTATGACACATTATTTGCCGCATACAACGGTCGGAAATGTTTTATGTGAATATATGACGGCCGATGAATTGGTAGAACAGCTGTCTGCACCGATCGGGCAATATGAATTGCAGATTCGCGGGAGAGATCCGAGGACCGGTGAATCAGGAATCGTTCTCGGTGTTTTGGCGGCAGAAGAGATCAATTTTCGCGACAGGAATTCCTTTCGGGAAGCAGAGGTCATCCTACAGAAGCAAAATCCCTGGCTTTGGCCGGCGGCGTATCTGAGGCGCACGATAGAATGCAGCGTCGTATTTGAACCCCTGTGGGAGGAAGAACTGGTTATCAAGACCACGAAAGATTGGGAGGCGTTCCGCGAAGAATACATGTCGGATCCTGAGGATGCTTATATCAGTGCATATCAGGAAGAGAAAAACTGCTATGAGATCATTCCCGAAACAAAGGGAAGTCGCCTGAATACTGACAAGGCGTGGCTGGAGATTGAAAAGGCGATGCTTGCAGGGGAGAGCGCAATAGACTTAGAACAGCTTGGATGTTATATCGGCGCAGCCATCTGCAGCAACAATAAGCAGCTTCTGGATTGTATCGGTGAAGCCAACACCTGGCTTGGCAGTAGGATTGCCACTGACTGGTACGGGACGGTTGAAATATTGGACGCCGGGCTTTTGAAGGATTGGGTCAGTATAGAAAACGGACGCCCCCGCCTTGACGAAGCCGCAATCGGAGCCTATGTCGCCGAGAGAGCGAAACAGTATGATACCTATGGAAAAAAGAAACAGTTTACCACAACCTTGGGAGTTACGCTTTCGCTTCCCGGTAAGAGATATGGATGGAAAACGGATGTTGAGGCAGAGACACAGGAGCTGATTCGGCTGATTCGTATGGGAAGCAACATACAACGGACACCGACAGCAGGGATTGAAGCCAGAAGCAGGGGAGAAAACGATATCGGCGATTCTTATGTGGAGGCCGATCTTTCCAATCAGCATTTATACCTGTATGTGGATGGTGAGGTCGTCCTGGAGACAGACTTTGTTTCCGGAACTTTGAATGCCACACCCGACTGCGTGACGCCGGCAGGCGTTTTCAGTGTAAATTATAAAAAGCAGGGCGCGGTACTGCGAGGCGCGGACTATGCGACGAAGGTAAACTACTGGATGCCTTTTTATGGAAATTACGGCTTGCATGATGCTTCTTGGAGAAGGGAGTTTGGCGGGACGATCTTCCATCAGAACGGCTCCCATGGTTGTATCAATCTTCCAAAGGCTTCCGCCAAAGAGATATTTGAGGTGGTCGATAAAGGATTTCCGGTCATTTGTTATTATTATGACGAGAACCCCACAGAACAGGCGGTTCCCAACGCCTCCGAAGCGTCGTGTGATTTCGGCGGAGAAGGAAGCGCCGGAGAAGCAGCAGAAGAGCCTATGCAGGCTGCCATGTAAGGATTTGCAGCAAGATATGATGTGATTGCCGCAGATTGATTGCGGAGGACAATCGTAACACAGATTCGGGATGAGAGGATGTCAGATGAAGAGACAGTATCATCGTGTCCGTTCTGTCAAACAGAGTGACAGATGGAAGCAAAAGATGGAACGATACAGAGAAAGAGAATTGCAGATTCGTTCGTATGCGCCGGATATTTTGCGCTCCGTAAACTTTTCCGGTACGAGAGCCTTTCTGCAGCACGGAAATGTCAATGTACGGGAGCACTCCATGAATGTGGCCAGATACAGCCTGCTTATCAGCTATGCTCTTCGCATCAATTGCAATAGAAGAGAAATGGTCCGCGGCGCACTTTTGCATGACTATTTTCTCTATGACTGGCATACGGCTGACCCGGTCAATCCGCACCGTCTGCACGGCTTCTATCACCCGGGCAGGGCGCATCGGAATGCCAGCGAGGAGTATCTGCTGACGCCAAGAGAGGCGGACATCATCAAGAAGCATATGTGGCCGCTCACTGTAGTTCCGCCCATGTGCCGGGAAGCATGGATTGTGACAGCCGCCGATAAATGGTGCTCTCTGTTGGAAACCATTCATATCCACAAGGGGCACGGACTGTATCCGAACGAAGAAAAGGAAGAGGAATTTGAAACATCTACCGGAAGAATTAATGAAGCACGCCAATGCGGGGATCTATCCCTATCATATGCCGGGACACAAGAGAAATGTGCATGGGCAGATGCCGGAGGAGATGTACCGGCTGGATATTACAGAGATTGACGGATTCGACAATCTGCATATGCCGCAGGGTCTTCTTTTGGATCTGCAGAAAAAAGCAGCGCGGCTTTACGGAGCCGACGAGAGCTTTTATCTGGTAAACGGAAGCACCGGAGGTATTTTGAGCGCTGTCAGCACAGCGGTGCCGGAAAACGGACATCTCTTATTGAGCAGAAACTGCCATAAATCGGTTTATCATGCGGCTTATTTGAGAAAGCTCAGGCTTTCCTACCTGTATCCGAAGACCTGCGAGGGGATGGATCTGTTGGAGGCTGTTACTGCGGATGAGGTGGAGGAGGCTCTGGCGACCCTACAGGATGTGGATGCGGTTCTCATCGTCTCTCCGACCTACGAGGGAAGGATAGCGGATATCGGGACAATCGCCAAAATCGTTCACGACAGAGGCATTCCTTTGATCGTGGATGAAGCCCACGGCGCTCATCTGGGACTCAGTAACCGGGTGCACGAGAACAGCTGCAGACTGGGGGCGGACCTGGTGATCCACAGCGTACACAAAACATTGCCCGGTCTGACGCAGACCGCGCTGCTTCATGTGTGCGGTGAGCGTATCGACAGGGCGTTGCTGAAGCGTTTTCTTCGCATCTATCAGACCAGCAGTCCGTCGTATCTTTTGATGGCGGGTATTGACAATGCCCTTCGATATGTAGAGGAAAACGGCACGAAGGCATATGAGGATTTTACCTCGGGATACCACCATATGCTGCAGGCGCTGTCTGCCTGCAGGCATCTTGCATTTCCGGTAGAGGATGCACAGAGGCAGGATATCGGAAAACTGGTGATTTCCGTCAGAAATACCGACATGACCGGACAGGAATTGTACAGACTTTTGCTGGACAAGTACCGGCTGCAGCTTGAGATGGCTGCGGAGAGCTACTGCCTGGCCATGTTTACCATCGGAGACAGCCGGGAGGGCTTCGACAGGATGCAGGCTGCCCTTCTGGAAATCGATTCCACCCTTCATGAGAGCACACACACCACAGAGCAGAAAGTGACATTGATGTCACAAAGAACACCTGCTGTTTTGTCCCTGCGGGAAGCCTGGGATGCGCAGCGCGAGGAAGTACCGTTAGAGAAAAGCGCCGACAGAATCGCTGCCGAATTTGTGAATCTGTATCCGCCTGGGACGCCGGTATTGGTGCCGGGAGAGCGGATTACCGTTCAGATGACGGAACAGATCGCCGGCTGGCTGTCTCAGGGCCTGAATGTCCAGGGGCTTTCGGCAAACAATGGCAGACAGATGATCTGTGTGGTACGAAAGGAGAGCTGATAGGGTATCATGAAAGGAAAGGCCAGAGAGATGAGAAGGACGAAAATCGTTTGTACAATCGGACCGGCAAGCGAATCGGAAGAGAAGCTGCGTGAACTGATGCTGGCGGGAATGGATGTGGCGCGTTTCAATTTTTCCCACGGCACGCATGAGGATACCAGAGCTAAATTTGAGCGTGTGACAAAGGTGCGTGAGGAATTGGGCATTCCGGTTGCCCTTCTGATGGATACGAAGGGCCCTGAGATCAGACTGCGTGATTTCGTGGGAGGAAAGGCCGAGCTCGTCGCGGGAGAGCAGTTTGTCCTTACGACAGAGGATATTTTGGGCACGGCTCAGAGAGCGTCCATCACATATCACAATCTTAAAAATGACATTGCTGTCGGAACATCGATTCTGATCGATGACGGACTCATAGAGATGACCGTGGAAGAGATTGCGGGAGAAGATATTGTCTGCAGAGTGATTTCCGGTGGAGTGGTATCGAACCACAAGGGCGTAAATGTACCCGGCACCGTGCTGTCCATGCCTTACATCAGTGAGGTGGACAAACAGGACATTCTGTTTGGCATCGGGCTGGGGTTTGAGTATATCGCAGCCTCCTTTGTCAGAAGCAGGGAGGATATGCTGGAGCTCAGGAAGCTTCTTGCTGACAACGGAAGCGATATGAAAATCATTGCCAAGATAGAGAATATGCAGGGGATCAGGAATCTGGAGGAGATTCTGGACGCAGCCGACGGCATCATGGTTGCCAGGGGTGACATGGGTGTGGAGATTCCTCTGGAGGAAGTACCCGTGGTGCAGAAGAAAATGATCCGGCTTGCGAATGAGAAGGGGAAGCATGTGATAACGGCCACCCAGATGCTGGAGTCCATGATTCACCATCCGAGACCGACCAGAGCGGAAGCAACCGATATTGCGAACGCCATCTATGACGGTACGACCGCAATCATGCTTTCCGGGGAGAGTGCTGCCGGGAATTATCCGGTGGAAGCAGTACAGACCATGGACAGAATCGCGAGAAATACAGAGAAACACATTGATTATACAGCCAGAATGCAGGCTCTGTTCAAAACGCAGAAGACCGATATCACGACCGCGATTGCGGGTGCAACCTGCACGGCGGCGGCCGAGTTAAATGCGGCAGCCATCATCAGTGTTACCATGTCCGGCTTTACCGCGCAGGCGCTGGCTGGTTTTATGCCTGCTTCCCCGATCATCGGCTGTACGGTTTCCGACAGAGTCTGCAAGCAGTTAAACCTGTTGTGGGGCACTGTTCCGCTGAAGATTGAAAAGAAAGATTCCACGGACGAACTGTTTCACACGGCTGTGGAGGAAGCAAAGAAGGCGGGCCTGGTACAGACCGGTGACATCGTGGTCATTACCGCAGGGGTTCCGGTTGGCGTCGCCGGCAATACAAATATGATACAGGTAGTTGAGGTAAAATAGACACATGGGAAAGATTTTTTGTCTGATGGGGAAGAGCTCCACGGGAAAAGATACCATATACAAAAGAATCCTGGAAAAGGGCTTGTCCCTGAACACGATCGTGCCCTACACGACGAGACCGATTCGTGCGGGGGAGCAAAACGGGGTCGAGTATTTTTTTACGGATGAAGAAGGATATCGCCTGCTGGAGTCCCAGGGGAAGGTCGTGGAGGCGCGTGCTTATCACACCTTCCATGGACTTTGGAGATATTTTACGGTGGATGACGGACAGATCGTGGAGGGCAAGGATTATCTGATGATCGCCACTCCCGAGGCGTTCGTTCATCTGCAGGAGTATTTCGGAAAAGAGCGGGTCATTCCGCTGCTGATCGATCTGGACGACGGTGTTCGTCTGCAGCGGGCACTGAGCCGTGAAATGAAGCAGGAGCACCCGAAATATGAGGAGATGTGCCGAAGGTTTTTGGCGGACTGTGAGGATTTCTCGGAAGAGAAACTGAGCCGGGCAGGAATCACGAGGCGGTTTGTAAACAACGATTTGGAGGAATGTATCGGACAGGTCGTGCAGTATATGACACAGTTTGAAGGATGAGGCGAAAAACGAAGGAGGAAGCACAGGTATGGCCGGATTTCAGGATATTATCGGACAGGAACAGATCAAGGAGCAGCTTCGAAACGGTATTGTCGCGGGAAAGGTTTCGCACGCCTATTTGATCAACGGGGAAAAGTCTTCCGGAAAAGAATTTATTGCGAAGATCTTTGCGCAGACCCTGCAGTGTGAAAAGAAGGGCACCGAGCCCTGTGGAGTGTGCCGCTCCTGCAAACAGGCGCTGACCGGTAATCAGCCGGACATCATCCGCGTGACACATGAGAAGCCAAATACCATCAGCGTCGATGATATTCGTGCGCAGATCAACAATGATGTCGCGATCAAGCCGTACAGCAGCCCCTACAAGATCTACATAGTAAATGAGGCGGAGAAGATGACCACGCAGGCGCAGAACGCGATCCTCAAAACGCTTGAGGAACCGCCGGCCTATGCCGTGATCCTGCTTCTGACCTCCAATGTGAATTCTCTTCTGCCTACGATCTTAAGCAGGTGCGTCGTGCTGAACATGAAGCCGGTGGCAGACGAGCTGGTCAGGAAATATCTGATGGAAGAGCTCATGGTGCCGGATTATAAGGCCGAGGTATGCGTAGCGTTTGCCAGGGGCAATATCGGGAAAGCCAAGGCGCTTGCCTCCAGCGAAGAGTTTGATAATGTGAAGGCTGAGGCGATCTCGCTGCTCAAATACATACATGATATGGACCTGAGTGAAATCATCGCCGCAATCAAAAAGATTACCGAGTACAAGCTGGAGGTGAACGATTATCTCGACCTGATCGCCATCTGGTATCGCGATGTGCTGCTGTTCAAGGCGACCAGCGATGTAGATCATCTGGTATTTCGCGAGGAATTGCAGGCAATCCGCAGGACGGCGCAGCACAGCAGCTACGAGGGCATCGAGAATGTCATCAAGGCGCTGGAGACCGCTAAGCGCAGACTGGATGCAAATGTCAACTTTGACCTGACCATGGAGCTTCTGATGCTGACAATTCAGGAGAATGGTTAAATCTTTCAGTGGCGCGAAAGGTCTGTTTATGGTACAATAACAGTTACGGCAGAGGGCCGTGAAGAAAAAGGCACAGTTTTGTGCCGGTGAGGTGGATAGATTATGGTGAAAATAATTGGAGTCAGATTCAGAACAGCAGGAAAAATTTACTTCTTTGACCCTTTGGAGTTCGAGATAAAGAGAGGGGATCATGTCATCGTAGAGACGGCCAGAGGAATCGAGTTCGGAACCGTTATGACCGGTGTGACGCAGGTGCCCCGGGAGAAGGTCGTACAGCCCCTGAAGCCGGTGCTTCGCATTGCAAATGAGCGTGATATCGAGCAGGAGGCGAACAATAAGCTCAAGGAAAGAGAAGCCTTCAGGGTTTGTCAGGAGAAGATCCGCAAGCACGAGCTGGAAATGAAACTGATTGATGCGGAATATACCTTTGACAACAACAAGGTTTTGTTTTATTTTACTGCCGACGGCAGAATAGACTTCCGTGACCTCGTAAAGGACCTCGCGGGAGTGTTTAAGACCCGGATCGAGCTGCGTCAGATCGGTGTCCGGGATGAGACCAAGATCGTGGGCGGCATCGGTATCTGCGGAAGACCGCTTTGCTGCCACAGCTATCTGGCAGACTTTATCCCCGTATCCATCAAGATGGCCAAGGAGCAGAATCTGTCCTTAAATCCCACCAAGATCTCCGGTGTGTGCGGCAGATTGATGTGCTGCCTTAAGAATGAGGAGGAGACCTACGAGGAGCTCAACCGCAGACTGCCCGGCATCGGTGATTTTGTGTTGACCGAGGATGGCTATAAGGGCGAGGTTGCAAGTGTCAATGTACTTCGTCAGCTGGTAAAGGTGGTCGTAACCGACGGAGACACGAAGGAGATCAAGGAATACCCGGTAGAAAAGCTGCAGTTCAGACGCAGGCACGGTAAAAAGGACAAGATGGAGCTTTCCGGTGAGGAGCTGAAGGAGCTTGAGAAGCTGGAGCAGGAAGAACAGCAGGAAAGCAGTGAGAGAGCCGGGCAACAGGGCGATGTTGTATCGGAAGGCGGCAAGCGCGAGAAAACCCGTCCGGAAGGCGCAAGACGCGAGCGGAACAACAAGGGCGAGAACGGCAGCCGTCAGGACAATGAGCGCCGTGAGCATAGAAACCGTACCGAGAACGGAGAGAAGTCCGAGGGCAGGAACCGCCAGGAGGGCGGCAGACCCGAGGGCAAAAATCGTCCCGAGGGCGGCAGACGGGACAGAAACCGTCCGGAAGGTGGCAGACGCGAGCGAAACAACAGGGGCGAGAACGGCAGCCGTCAGGAGCCGGCTGAGAAGAGAGAGAACAAGCTCCGCCAGGATGCAGAGCCGAAGAGCCCGGCACAGGCTGAGGGCGAACGCTCCGGAAACGGCGGACAGGGCGGAAAGCACTTTAACGGAAAGAACAGACACAGAAGACACGGCGGAAAGCCCAGACAGGAAGGACAAACAAACTGCAATGACAGTCAGTCTTAAAAACCGCGAGCGAATCGACGAACTGCAGAGGAACGGATACCGCATCATTCAGGATCCGGACCGGTTTTGCTTTGGAATGGATGCGGTGCTGCTGACCGGGTTTGCCCATGCGGACAGTACGGACCGGCTGTTGGATCTGGGAACCGGCACGGGAATCATTCCGCTTCTGATGGAGGCGAAGTATCACTGCGCTCATCTGACCGGACTTGAGATCCAGGCGGAGAGTGCCGATATGGCAAGGCGGAGTGTGGAGCTGAATGACCTGTCCGGGAAGATCGATATCGTGGAGGGGGATATCAGGGTCGCGGACACCCTGTTCCCTGCGGCGGGCTTTGACTGTATCACCTGCAACCCGCCCTATATGATCGGTATGCACGGAATCCAGAATCCGGACGGTCCCAAGGCGATCGCAAGACACGAGGTGCTGTGTACTTTTGACGATGTGGCAAGAGTCGCTGCCAGGCTGTTGAAGCCGGGCGGACATTTTTTCCTCGTACACAGACCGTTTCGGCTGGCTGAGATCATCACGACCCTGGTCGGAAGGAAGCTGGAGCCGAAGAGAATGCAGCTGGTATACCCGTATGTGGACAAGGAACCGAACATGGTCCTCATCGAGGCAGTCAGAGGCGGAAAATCCCGCATGAGCGTGGAAAAACCGCTCATCGTGTATGAAAAGCCCGGCGTGTATATGCCGGAGATTTATGATATTTACGGATATTAGAAGGAGGGATCACTGTGCCCGGCACTTTGTTTTTGTGTGCGACCCCGATCGGAAATCTGCAGGATATGACACCGCGTGTGACAGAAACGCTGCGCACGGTGGATGTGATTGCGGCGGAAGATACCAGAAACAGCATCAGGCTGCTCAATCACTTTGACATTCATACTCCGATGACCAGTTATCATGAATATAATAAGGTAGAGAAGGCCAGGCAGCTCGTAGGACAGCTTCTGACGGGACAAAACATTGCGTTGATCACCGATGCGGGTACGCCGGCGATCTCCGACCCGGGAGAAGTCCTGGTGAAGATGTGTTATGAGAGCGGGATTCCGGTGACTTCTCTTCCCGGACCGGCTGCCTGTATCACGGCCTTGACGCTGTCAGGTCTTTCCACGAGAAGATTTTGTTTCGAGGGCTTCTTACCTGCGGAGAAGAAAGAGCGGAAGGCCGTTCTGGAGGAGCTCGCAAATGAGAGCCGCACCATGATTGTGTATGAAGCGCCGCATCATCTGGTGAAGACCCTGGAGGAACTGTATGCGGTATTGGGCGATCGAAGGATCACGCTTTGCAGGGAACTGACCAAGAAGTTTGAGACCGTGATGCCCACGACGTTTGAGAAGGCCCTGGAGTTTTACCGGACGGAGGAACCCAGAGGAGAGTATGTTTTGGTGCTCGAGGGGAAAAGCCCGGAGGAAAAACGCCGGGAAGAGATGGCTGCCTGGGCCGATATGAGCGTCGAGGAGCACATGGCATTTTACGAGAGTCAGGGAATGGATAACAAGTCGGCCATGAAGCAGGTTGCCAGGGACAGAGGACTGGGCAAGCGTGATATTTACGCGATGCTTCATAAGAATTGATTCGGGTTCTGATTTGACCGGGAGGGAAAGAATGACATCAAATTGTGACGCATGTGTCAACTATGTATATGACGAAGATTACGAGTGTTATTGCTGCCTCGTGAACCTGGACGAGGATGAGATGTATCGTTTTCTGTCGGGAACGCAGAGCGAATGCCCGTATTTCCGGCTGGATGATGAGTATGCGGTGGTAAGGCATCAGATATAGGATGGTTTTTTACACAAATTTTACAAAGAAACCCCGTTAGATTTTACAGAGAATGTGTATAGTAATCCCAACGAATATGGAAAGTTGGGATTATTTTTATGGATATTTTTAGTGTTTTGACGATGATAGGAGGACTGGCGCTGTTTTTATACGGCATGAGCGTCATGGGCGACAGTCTGTCCAAGCTTTCCGGCGGCAGACTGGAAAGCATACTGGAAAGGCTGACCTCGACGAAGCTGCGTGCGGTGATTCTGGGAGCACTTGTCACGGCTGTGATTCAGTCCTCTTCCGCCACGACAGTCATGGTGGTCGGCTTTGTCAATTCCGGCATTATGCAGCTCTCGCAGTCTGTGGGCATCATCATGGGAGCCAATATCGGTACGACGATTACTTCCTGGCTCCTTTCCCTAGCGGGCATTTCGGGGGAGAGCGTGCTGATACGCCTGCTGAAGCCCTCGTCCTTTTCCCCTGTGCTGGCGGCCGTCGGCGTGATCCTTACGATGACGGCGAAGGACAACCATAAGAAGAGGGACATCGGCTCAATCTTCCTCGGCTTTGCCATCCTGATGTTTGGTATGGAAACCATGAGCGACGCTGTAAAGCCTCTGTCCGGCAACGAAACCTTCACCGGCATTCTGACCATGTTCTCCAATCCTCTGTTGGGAATGCTGGCAGGAGCGGTTCTGACTGCAGTGATTCAGAGCTCTTCGGCCTCCGTCGGTATCCTGCAGGCTCTGTGCGTGACGGGGGCGGTGAGCTATGCAAGCGCGATTCCCATCATCATGGGCCAAAACATCGGTACCTGCGTGACGGCAATCATTTCCTCCGTCGGTGCGAGCAGGAATGCGAAAAGGGCTTCCATGATTCATCTATACTTTAACCTGATCGGTACGATTGTATTTATGGTCGTCTTCTACGGAATCAATGCCGTGGCTCCGTTTGGCTTTTTGCAGACCGGAGCGGATGCGGTCGGTATCGCGGTCATACACAGTCTGTTTAACATCGGTTGTGCAGTCATACTCTTCCCATTCTCCGGCCTGCTGGTCAGACTGGCTGCCCTCACGGTGCGGGACGGTGCGGAAGCTGTCGGTCGGGAGAATCAGGAGAAGCTGCCCTCCGAACTGAAGGCTTTGGACGAAAGATTCCTGGATAAGCCTGCATTTGCGATGGAACTGTGCCGGAATGTCGCAAATTCCATGGCGGTTGAGACCAGAATGGGTATTCTGGCGGCGCTTTCCCAGCTGCGCGAATATCAGGAGGAACGGTCAGAAAAAATCAGGGCGTCCGAGAAGCTTCTGGATACCTACGAGGATATTCTGGGCACCTATCTGGTAAAGCTTTCCGGAAAGGATCTGACCAGGGCCGATTCGCAGTCCCTGTCCATTCTCCTCCACTGCAGCAGCGATCTCGAGCGTATCTCGGACCATTCCGTAAACATTCTGGAGGGCATTCTGGAAATGCGGGAAAACGGACAGACCTTCTCGGAGCGGGCGATGCAGGAGCTGGAGGTTTTAATCGGCGCGGTGGAGGACATTGTGGAGCTTACCATCGAATGCTTTGTGAATAAGGATCTGCAGAAGGCGAAAAAGATTGAGCCTCTGGAAGAAGTGATCGACGGATTGAATGTCGGGCTGAGACAGAGGCATATTCAGAGACTGCGCGCCGGAGAGTGCACCATCGAGCTGGGGATTCTTCTGGAGGATCTGATCACGGATCTGGAGAGAATTTCGGACCATTGCTCCAACATCGGCGTCTGTCTCATTCAGGTCAACGAAGACGGGTTCGATACGCACGAGTACCTCGACGGCAACCTAAAGACCACGGATGCATTCCGCGAAGAGGTCGGCAGGCTGAAAGAGCGCTATCACCTGCCGGAAAGAAAAACAGAATAGACATTCATGAAAACCACCGGGAAATGTGTTTTGATAAATACGGAGCGCGGTGGCTTTTTCATGTCCTTTTTGACTGCTTTTTTACGAAGGTTTTACCGATGCCCGGTAGCAGACTTTACATGACGGGAATAAACTTCTCCTTGTAAAATACAAAAGGTCAAAGACCGAAGGAGAGGAATTATGGTGAAGAGTATGAGTAGTAAAAAAATCGCCAGAACAGGAGGACTGCTGTTGGCAGCAGCACTGATGGTAACGAATATTTGCGGTTGCGGAGCGAGCGGAGACAAGGCTTTGAGCGGTAAGATCTCCCTGGCAGGTTCCACATCCATGCAGAAGGTCTGTGAGGCATTGATGGAAGGCTATATGGAGAAAAACGAGCAGGTGACTGTGACAACCGAGTACACCGGTTCCGGTGCGGGTCTGGAGTCACTGGCAAGCGGCAGTGTGGATATCGGAAATGCTTCCAGACATGTGAAGGATACTGAGAAGGAAAAGGGTCTGGTAGAGAATGTGATTGCTCTGGACGGCATCGCAGTCATCGTCAACAAGGCAAACACTGTAACGGATCTGACCAAGGACGAACTGATAAAGGTGTATCAGGGCGAAGTGAAAAACTGGAGTGAGCTGGGAGGCAAGGACGAGGCAATCGTTGTCATCGGCCGCGAGAACGGTTCCGGCACCAGAGATGCCTTCGAGGAATTGCTGAAGCTCAAGGATGCCTGCGCTTATGCACAGGAACTGGATAGCACAGGCGGTGTGCTGGCGAAGGTTGCTGCAACCGATGGCGCAATCGGTTATGTATCTTTGGATGTTGTGGACAGCAGTGTGACGGCAGTGAAGCTGGATGGTGTGGAAGCAAGCGAAGCACAGATTCTTGCTGGCAATTATCTGCTGCAAAGACCCTTTGTCATGGCGACCAAGGGCAGCATCGAAGAACAGAATGAACTGGTAAAGGACTGGTTCGCATATCTTGCCACGGAGGAAGGTAAGAGCATTATCCGCAAAGCCGGCTTGATCGTTCCACAGTAAGAGGGAGCTTATGAATAAATTATCTGAAAAACTTGCACATTTGCTTGTTGGGTTCTTTGGATGTATGGCTGTCATTTCCGTGGCAGCCATTACTATCTATATGTTGCTCAAAGGAGTACCTGCGCTGACAAAGGTAGGAATCCTTGATTTATTGTTTTCCGCAGAGTGGAAACCGACAGCGAATCCCGCTTCCTTCGGTATCCTGTATATGATCCTCTCATCTGTTGTCGGAACGGCCGGGGCAATCCTTCTTGGAGTTCCGGTCGGACTTTTGACGGCAGTCTTTCTGACGGACATTACCAATACCGGGCGCGTGAACCGAAAGCTTGCGAAGGGACTGTCAGCGGCAGTTGAGCTTCTGGCTGCGATTCCTTCGGTTATTTATGGTCTGATCGGTATGATGGTGCTGAATCCCCGGATGTATGCTCTGGAGAAAAAAATCTTTACAGGATCAACAACGCATCAGTTTACAGGCGGCTCCAATATGCTGTCAGCTATCATTGTTCTGGCAATCATGATCCTGCCGACGGTCATCAATATCAGTGTATCGTCCATCAAGGCAGTTCCGGACAGCATGCGAAATGCTTCTCTGGCACTCGGAGCAACTAAAATACAGACGATTTTCAAGGTTGTTCTTCCCACAGCAAGTTCCGGCATTATGACGGGAATCGTGCTGGGAATCGGCAGAGCGCTCGGTGAGGCGATGGCCATCAATATGGTTGCCGGAGGTGCCGTGAATCTGCCGCTGCCGTTCTGCTCGGTCAAATTCCTGACGACTCTGCTGGTGAGTGAGATGGCTTACTCCTCGGGACTCCACAGACAGGCACTGTTTACGGTCGGGCTGGTGCTGTACCTGTTTATTGTCGCCATTAACCTTATTCTTACAAAGATGAAAAAGGGGGGAAAGCAGGAATGATCCTTGGCAAAAGAAAAATCAAAGATCTGCTCGCTCAGATCCTGATTTACCTATGCGCTGCCTTCTCGGTCGCAGTCCTTCTGCTGATTCTGTGCTTTGTCGTCAAGAGAGGCGTCAAAAGTGTGAACTGGTCATTTTTAACGACCGTGACCTCGGTGAGAAAGCAGACTGTCGGTATCGCCGGCAATATTTTAAATACGGTTCTGATCATTCTGGTATCCATGCTGATCGCGACTCCGATCGGCGTCGGAGCGGCTATTTTCCTGAATGAATATGCGGGTAAGGGCAAGACTGTACGCATCATTGAGTTTACAACAGAAGTGCTCGCAGGAATTCCCTCCATCATCTTTGGATTGTTCGGTATGCTGTTCTTCGGCGAGACGCTGGGAATGGGTTATACCATACTGACAGGTTCGCTGACGCTGAGTATGATGGTACTGCCGCTCATTACGAGAAATACACAGGAAGCCCTGAAGACCGTACCGGACGGCTACCGCAGTGCAAGCATCGGCCTCGGCGCAGGAAAGTGGTACATGATTCGTACGATTCTGATTCCTTCCGCGATGCCGGGAATCCTGACCGGGGTCATTCTGTCCATCGGTCGAATCATCGGCGAATCGGCGGCGCTTTTATTGACCGCGGGTTCCGCGAAGCATCTGCCGAAAACATTCCTAGGGATCTTTGACAAGATCTTTCAATCGGGCGGAACCCTGACGATTCAACTTTATCTGTCTGCAACCAGTGAAGGTGATTTCGACACAGCATTCGGAATTGCGGTGGTGCTGTTGATAATCGTATTCCTGATGAATGTTTTGGCAAAAACATTGGCGCGCAAAATGTCACCGACAGGGAAAGGAAGGTAAATGATATGAGTGGAACGGTAAAAATCTCCGTTCGTGATTTGAATCTGTATTATGGGGAAAACCATGCATTGAAGAATATCAATATGGATATCTGTGAGCGCGAGATCACTGCTCTGATCGGACCGTCCGGATGCGGCAAATCCACTTTTTTGAAGACTTTGAACCGTATGAACGATTTGGTGGAAAATGTGAGAATCACAGGACAGATTTGTCTGGACGGACAGGATATCTATGACAAAAAGCTGGACACGACGGTCCTTCGAGAGAAGGTCGGCATGGTCTTCCAGCAGCCCAATCCTTTTCCCATGAGCATCTACGATAACATTGCTTACGGCCCCAGAGTGCACGGAATCAGAGACAGGAGGGTGTTGGATGGAATCGTGGAGGAAAGCCTAAAAGGCGCGGCCATCTGGGACGAGGTAAAAGACCGCCTGAAGACATCAGCCTTAGGTCTGTCCGGCGGTCAGCAGCAGAGAATCTGTATTGCAAGAGCCCTGGCGGTAAAGCCTTCTGTTCTCCTGATGGATGAGCCGACTTCCGCTCTGGATCCGGTGTCGACCTCTAAAATCGAGGATCTGATGGAAGAACTGAAGAAGCAGTATACCATTGTGATTGTGACGCACAATATGCAGCAGGCGCTTCGTGTGTCGGACAAGACAGCATTTTTCCTTGTGGGAGATATGGTGGAATACGCAGACACGAAGACTTTGTTCTCTTATCCACAGGATAAGCGGACTGAGAGCTATATTACAGGTCGTTTCGGCTGAGATACAGGAGGGGAAAATGAGAAAGAAATTTGAGGAACAACTGAGCACATTGAATGATGAAATGATCCGTATGGGGACCATGATAGAGGAGAACATCCAGAAGGCCATTGATTCTCTGGTCAAAAATGATATAGAGATGGCGAAGGACATCATGGAGAAGGATGAGCTGGTGGATAAGAAACAGAAGGAGATCGAAACCCTGTGCTTCCATCTTCTGATTCAGCAGCAGCCGGTTGCGAGAGACCTGCGTGTCATCACCGCGGCTATGAAGATGGTGACGGATATGGAACGAATCGGTGATCATGCGGCAGATATCAGTGAGATGACACTTTTTCTCGCCGACAAAGACAGAAACCCTACTTACGACACGCTGCTAAAGATGGCGGCCGAGGCTTCTGTGATGCTGATTCAAAGTATTGATGCCTACACCAAAAAGGACCGTGAGCAGGCAAGGGAAGTCATTGCCCATGACGATGTGGTGGATGCCCTGTTCTGTGATGTGAAAAGGGAGCTGGTCGAGCTGATTCGAAGCAATCCGGACAGCGGTGAGCAGGAGATTGACCTGTTGATGGTGGCAAAGTATCTGGAGCGTATCGGAGACCATGCGACGAACATCGCAGAGTGGGTCATCTATTCTCTGGATGACAGGATCCGGACAGAAGAATGAAGAAGCCTGAAATAGGCTTCGGTTCACGCAAAAAAAGCTCCGCCCTGTGAACAAGGACCGCTCTTAGTTAAGCGCAGCGGACAAACAGGGTGATGATTCCGCCATAGAAGCCCAAAAACATAGCAGGATAGCCGATGAAGAGTGTCATATAGGTCAATGTATCCAAGGCATCGGTTCTGACAATCAGCCAGACCAGAAATCCGAGCAGACCAAACAGCAGGGTGTTCAGCAGCAGGAACAGGGGATGCTTTAACGATTTAGAGACCGGCAGGCGATTGACTGCATTCCATAATAGTTTCATAAGAATCTCCTCTCTTTCTTGCTTCCAGTATAGAGGAGGTTTGTAAAGACTGACGGCAGTCCGAGGTAAAGTTTGTGTAAAGACGCATGAATTTACATAGATTTTACATTGGACTGCCCTTAGATTTTACGCGGAAGGGATATCTTGTAATAAAGAGAAAGACCGGGAGAAGGTTGCCCTTTTGATGCGGCAGGCCTATAATGTAAGAAAGAACAGGCAATCGCAAAGCGGCAGGAATCACGGGAGGAATTCACATGGCGTTGATTTATGTGGTGGAGGATGATGAAAGCATCCGTGAAATTGAAGAAATAGCACTCAAAAACAGTGGGCATGAGGTCATTCCCTTTGCCGACGGGGCTTCTTTTTTTAAGCGTCTGGACAGTCTGCTGCCAGATTTGCTGCTGTTGGATGTGATGCTGCCTGATATGGACGGCAATACCATCGTAAAAAAGCTCCGCAGCCGGCCGGAGACGAGAAAGATACCTGTGATCATGGTAACTGCCAAGGCCACAGAGATCGATATGATCAGAGGACTGGACAATGGGGCGGACGACTATATCAGAAAACCCTTTTCCGTGATGGAGCTGATCACCAGAGTGAAGGCTCTGCTTCGCAGGTGCGAGGCTGAAAAAGAAGACATCCTGACGCTGGGAGAGATTCAGATCGACAATATCAGACACAGGTGCCTTGTTCAGGAGACGGTCGTAGAGCTGACCTTCAAGGAGCACGAACTGTTGAAATATCTTATGATCAATAAGGGCATGGTGCTTTCCAGGGAACAGATCATGACGGCTGTCTGGGAGACGGAGTTTGAGGGAGAGTCCCGCACGGTGGATATGCATATTAAAACACTCAGACAGAAGCTGGGAGCGGCCGGAGAGCATATCCGGACCGTGAGAAATGTGGGGTATGTGATTGAATGAAGCAGAAAATCAATATAAGACTTGTCGCGATCTCCCTGCTTGCGATACTGACCACCATGATAGGAATTACTTATGTGTATTACGGACTGTTGCGGGAACAGGTCAGAAAAGATCTGAAAATTGAGGCGAGACTTCTGGCAGACGCCGGGATCGCGGGCCTTCTGGAGCATGAGGTGGCGGCAGATGACGAAGGCATCCGGATTACCTGGATCGATGCGCAGGGGAAGGTGCTGTTTGACAACGACGCTGAGACGGAGGGCCTGGGAAATCACCTCGACAGACCCGAAGTGCACGATGCTTTTGAAAAGGGCAGCGGCGAATCCATGCGCGAGTCTGATACCAAGAATATGAAGACCTTTTACTATGCGGTGCGCCTTGAGGACGGAACAGTCCTTCGTGTGGCAACGCAGGCGCGAAGCCTGGTCAATGTGTTCGCGTCGGCCTTTCCGGTTGTGTTTGCAACCATTCTGGTCATCATCGGGCTCTGCGTATTTATCAGCCATCTGCTCACAAGGCAGCTTCTGCTGCCGTTACAGGAGCTCGCCGATGACCTGGACGGAGTACCGGTAAAATCGGTGTACAAGGAGCTGGACCCGTTTGTGGACCGCATTCGGGAGCAGCATGAGAATATCCTCGCCGCTGCAAGAAGCAGGCAGGATTTTACGGCGAATGTTTCTCATGAACTAAAGACCCCGATCACTGCCATCTCGGGATATGCGGAACTGATTGAAAACAGAATGGTGGATGAGAAGACCCAGCTTAAATTTGCAGGAGATATCCGGAAAAATGCAGACAGACTTCTGATGCTGATCAACGACATCATCAGACTTTCCGAGCTGGAGCACGCAGGACGGACACCGGAGTTTGCACGGGTGGATCTGTATGATGTGGCAGCGGAACGCATAGAGATGCTGCAGCCTTCTGCCGCTCAGAAAAGCATTCGGATGAAGCTGGAGGGAACGGTGTGCGAGGTCACTTCGAACCGTGGCATGCTGACCGAGCTTGTGGACAATCTGGTGCAGAATGCCATCCGTTATAATGTACCCGGAGGTTCGGTGGAAGTCAGTGTCAAAAAGGACGGCAATCATAGTGTTCTGACAGTGAAGGATACCGGCATCGGAATCCCGGAAGCTGACAGGGAGCGTGTGTTTGAGCGCTTCTACCGCGTGGACAAGAGCCGGTCGCGAGAGACGGGCGGAACCGGACTGGGACTTGCCATCGTAAAGCACATTGTAGAGCTGCATGACGGAGAAATCAGCCTGAAGAGCGAGGTTGGAAAAGGCACTGAGATCACGATAAAACTGTAGAGTCTGCGGACCGGGCGTAAAACCGGCGAAGAGGGGCGCAGAGAAAACAGAAGGGATGAGGATGCCCGGTGCCTGACACCAATGGACCTTTATATAAGCTTTTTACATATTACCGGTATATAATGCACATACACCCTTTCCCAAAAGTGCAGCAAATTGGGTACAAATAGCAGGTACAAGTGCCATAAATATTTTCCCCTTATCATTATTTCAACATGGGAAAGTAAATGTGTACAAAAAACATATTGTTCTCCTCGTCAATGTCTATCATACCATTTCTTTGCGAAACGATACGCTTTACGCTGCCCAAACCAAGCCCATGGCGGTCAGAATCTCCCTTTGTCGATATAAGTTTTGGATTTCGGGCCAGCACGGACTGTAATATCGTATTTTTTATCAGAATACTTAAGGCATTTGGTCTTGGTATGATTTCCACTGAAACAAACCTTTTATCTGCCGGGACACTCTCCTGCGCTTCTATTGCATTGTCTATAATGTTGGACAGTGCCACAATCATTTCGATATCTTCATATCCTGCGGAGATTGTGACGCGAGGTTCAAATCGGATCTGTTTGTCGGAACATATTTTCTGCTTGCTGGCCAGCATAGCGTTGAGCAACGGATTATCACAAATATGCCCATCTTCTTTGCTGAGCCTGATGTCCAGCATCTTCTGTAAATCCTGCAATACTTCCTGTGTTTTTCCCTCTTTCAGCATTGTTTGATAGGTCAAAAAGTATGCTTTCATGTCATGGCGGATTTCTCTGATTTTTTTATCACTATCCTGAATGCTCCGCAGCAGCTCCTTCTGCTGTTCCATTTTGAACTTTTCCATCCTGAACTCCTGCAGCTGTCTGGTTCTTATCTGGAGCCTGATAAAGAGAATCAGGGCGGCAAGGATGGTGACCAGTATCATAGAGGTGGAAAACAGACCCAGAGCTTCCAACACAACATTTCCGGTAGAAAAGTAAAACTGAATGTAGTAGTTGACCAAAACAACCAGAAAACTGCACAGCAGGAATAGAAGTATGATGGGGTAATCATTCTCCAGATGATTGGAAAGCCGATGAAGTCTCTTGCGAAGGCGGCACAGAATGATAATCTCTGTTAAGTATATCAGCAGAATGGTATATAGTCTGGCTGCGGTGCCCGGTAGCGATAATACGGAAAAATCAAAACCGAATATTTGACCGGCCAGACGAAAGTACAGGTTTCCCAACAGAATATCCACAAGATTATAACATATAACAACCAAGAGCTTATGTGCCCATTTCCCTTCATAAAGAGTAAATGCCAGGACTAAAACGATGAAAATGGACAGAAAGGACCCGATAACATTCGGCAGAAATGCCAGTGGGGGATAGGTCAGGGGAAAGTAAAGAATCCCCGCTGTCAGAATATAGGCGAATCGGTATCTTTTGTGGTGGGGAAAAACCAGTTCCAAAGCCAGGACAGAAATAATAAAGTAACAGATACAGGCAACGGCTTCATTAATGTTATATAGTACTGTCATAATGATAATTCCTCTGATATTTCATGAATGCCGACTTGAAGGCTTCCTTATATGCTCTTGATACGGGTATGGACAGTCCGTTTTCCAGGAGAATCTCACCGTTTGTAAACAGATTTATGTATCTCATGTTAACCAGAAAACTCTTACAGGGCTGGACCACATGAAGTTTTCCGAGGCTATCTGAATAATCGGACAGTCTTCCCCGTACTTCATACTCTCTTTCTTTACAGTGAAAAGTAATATAGTGTCCGTTGGATTCTGCATAGAGAAAGGCGGAGACCGGAATCAGAATTTCGGAGCCATTTATCATAAGTGGAAAAGAATGACCGGCATCGGCCTGTAGATCCATAAAAGCCTGCAGGGCTTTATGCAGTTCCTGATGCAGATACTCCTTTCGAACATATCTAAGCGGTTGGTATTGAAAAGAATCGAATACTGGATCGCTCATGCTGCTGATAAACACAATGGCTGCCTTGGAACCGCTGTTCCTTAGTTCGCCTGCAAGTTGAAGCCCTGTCATGCCGGGCATCATTACATCAAGGAGATAGAGCTGCGCTTCCGGTTTGTCTTCCCGGAACTGCTTGGAACTGTCATATGTAATGATTTCTATGTCATCTCTATCAGAGAAATAATCTCTGGTCTCTTTTTGTATTCTGTCCAGAAACAATGCTTCATCATCGCAAATACAAATCCGATACATGATCGATATCGCCTCCAATGAGTGTTAACTAAGCCCATTGTAACACAGGTTTTTGCTGTTAGGTAGCAGCAAGACATGTCAATTTTGCCAAAAACATGTCAATTTTGCCAAACGATTGAAATGCCGCGGGGAAATTGTTAGCCTTAATGTAAAGAAAACAGATATCTCATGTAATGTGAATGGGAGTACATAAGATGAAGAAATTTGTTGAAAAACTGATTCTCATATCCGGTAAAGACAGTAATGAAGAAGTTGTGCTTTATGGACTGGAAACAATGCTGGATGGTGTTGTGTCCATTATTGTGTTTATTATTCTGGGGCTTGCTTTTGACAAGTTACTTTATACGGTATTGTTTCTTGTTTTTTCGTCTCTTATCACCAGAAGCACAGGAGGGTATCATGCATCGTCAAGGCTGGGATGTGGCGTTATAACATGCATTTTGTTTTATATTGCAGTGTTCATCCCGGATAGGCTTCAATCCTGTCTGTCCATAGAACTATTCTGCTTTTTGGGATCCTTGGGAATTGCGGTGGTCTGGCTGCTGGCACCGGTTGTTCATCCGGATAAACCATTATCAACACAACTGACAGATAGAAACAGGAAGACTGCCAGGGTATTGGTATCGATTCTGATGGGGATAGAGGTATTCTTATTTGAAAGGTGCACAGCAATGGCAATTGCGCTTTGGATTAATCAGATTGAGGTGGCGATATCCGCCCTGATCGGGTGGTGGGCATATCATAAAAAAGGAGGTGCATACTATGAAGAAGAGAATGGCAACCCTTGTGATTAGGGTCGCAGAATACTCTGCAAAGAAGGCAGTGAGCAAAGCTTCACCTTGGGATCATTATCAGCCTAAAGAAAGTGAAGCAGTAAGAAACTGGGTAAAGAAAAATACTGAAAAGTAGGCTTCTTTTGCAGACGACTGCGGTGGTGTTACTGAGAGGAGGGGATTCCGTTGCAGAGTTGACGATTATGCTTAATGCGATTATAACAATAGAAACAAAAACATGTCCCGAAGTATAACAAAAAGTGCAGAATCATGTCGTTTCGGTAAAGAGATATTGTGCTTAGAGGGCGATGTTGATATGATGATGGTATCATCAGAATTTCAAAGGGATGCTCATGTACTTCCTGTGTGAAGATGAGACTTCATTCAGTAAAAGAAGGGTTTATCGATCCGGATGGCTGAATTTAGATCAGAAAAAGGTTTTTTTAGGTTAAGATGTATATGTATTTATGTAGATGAGTTCCCGATATAAACTGCGGAACAACGAGAGATACCGTTTTGTGTATTATGCAAAAGAAAGACTAACTATTAAAAGTCAAGCCTAAAAATGATATTTTTTGAATAAAGTA
>JAEDDX010000103.1 GCA_016293615.1 Acetatifactor sp. | reverse complement strand
CCTTGTTTTGGTTCAAGATTGAGAACGAGCTTCGCGAGTTTCGCAATTACTTATTTTAGTATTTCTTTTTCAGCTGTGTCCCTGTGTCCGAGACCTGCATGTCCGGCTGCAGAAGCACAGGTCTTCGGGGCACAATTCCTTTCCGATCGGATTGCAGCCCGACTTCTGCCGCATTATGTTTCGGGCTCTTCCAGCATACTCTCTATGTAACCCCGGTCCCAGAGCAGGATTTTCAGCTTTTTCGCCGCTTCCACCGCCGGCTGTGTAAAATATTGATTGGTCATGACGGCGCCTACCATGCGGTCGTAATAATCCCTGCCCGCATAAGCCTCCTGCACAGCCTTCACCCCGACGGGGGTCGCATAATTTTTACACTGAATCGCGTAGGTGACACCTTCCTTTTCCGCCAGGATATCGATACCGTAATCGCCGCTTCCCCTGGTGACCTCCACCTCCTGAAACCCTCTCTTTCTAAGCAGGTCGGCGCAGTAATATTCGAAGTCATGTCCCTCCAGGCCGTCGATTTCCAATCCCCTCCGCCGTCCCTTTACCAGCAGGACGATCGCCGCGAGAAGAGGTATTGTCACACACGCAATGATACAACCAATCGCGAATCCATTCATGGGGGTATTATACCATGGCCGGCGCCTTTTTTCCACCTTCAGCGCACAAATCTGCAAGAAAAAGGGACTGCCCCCCCTCAAGGAGGACAATCCCCGATCTTCTTTGATCTGATGCGGTTTAAAGGGTTCCCTTGGTAAACAGCTGCTTCACATGGTCTACAGCCTCTTGGCTGGCTTTTGCGGCAGGCACATAATATCCCTTGTCTCTTGCGATCTGAAAGATCTCTTCCTGAGACTGCTCGCAGGCGTTGCGAAACTGCTTTAAGGTCTGCTTCAACTCCTTATTCTCGGACTGCGGAATCATCTCCGCATAACGAAGGAGTTCTCCGTTGATGCCGGTCAAAGTATCGGCAACCATTACCTTTTCCTGTAATTCCATAGCTTCCTCTTTTCTGCGCTGTGCGACCCGTCAGCCCGGCAGCAGCGCCCCGCCGGGTCTGTCAAACATTCCCGGCTTACTGCAAAAACTGCATCAGCTTCTGCTTATTCTCCATGGCAGATTTTGCACCTTTTTCAAAAAACTGCTTCACCTGCGGATCGGTAGCTTCCTTTGCATATTCCTGCATTTTGCAATGCGCGGTGTCATAACCACCCATCAGATGGCGCAGATTCTGAAGATCCAACTCTGAAAGATTGCTCATAGTTTCCTCCTTGTAGACTGATTTACGGACACAAGGATAGTATCTCCGAAAGAGGGAAAGCTATACATGATAGGATACATAAATCTCTCCCGTCGATATCTGAATCGCACTCTGAAAACTTTTTCCGGGGCAGAGGATCGTCTGTACCTTTTCGCCTTCATCATTACAGATCACAATCTGTTGATGTCCCATGATCAGATAGTTACCATCTGTCAATCCGCAGTGTTTTACCACGCCGGCAGCACAGATGTCCGCTTCAGCGAACTTAATCTCTTTCGTCTTTTGACCATTCTCGCCAAATACCATGAGGAAATCCCCTGTATCTCTACGCATCAGCAGGCTGAATTCTTTTGCCGCTTCTTTGTAATCAAAAGAAAGAAGATCGCCATCCTCTGTCGTACACAGCTTTTTTGCATTCTCTTCAGATCCATTGCGGTACACAGAATACCGGATTTTATATTGGTCATTCTGAGTTTCTTCTGACACGACCTGCGGCACCACGAAATAAACTCCGTCCTTCGTCATTCTGAAGGTAAATAAATCCGGCTGAAGTACCTCCGCCTCTCCACGGAGAAAATTTTCAGAAACCTTCTTGTAATCGGCAGCACTGTGCTCTGCAGACTTAAGAGATGTTCCGGACGCCGTATTGTCGGTTTTTGCGCATCCCGTCAGACACAAAACGGTTCCGGCCACACCGGCCAAAAATAGTATAATGCTCTTAAGTTTTTTCACATTACAATCCTCTTGCAGTAATATCAGAATTTGCAAACCCTTAGTGCCAGGCACCGGGTACTCTATGTCTCGAGCTTAGTTCTCTGTCCCTTTGTATTCCTGATGATACCATCACCATATCAGCATCGCGTCCAGGCTCAATATCTCTTCACCGAAATGACATGATTTTACACTTTTTGTCATACTTCGGGACATGTTTTTGTTTCTACTATTATAATCGCATTGAGTATAATTGTCAACTCTGCAACGGAACCCTCATCTCAGTCACATATTCTGCAATCCTAATCAAAAGGGTTGCCATTCTCTTCTTCATTGTTGGTATTCTTTACACTAAAAAGATTCATCCAGATACAGCTGCACCCGATTGTCAATCACCCGTAAGCAGTCTTCCAGCGGCTTCTCCCCTGAAAAATATCCCTCTATCTCTTCAAAGAAGATTGTTTGAAGCGTTTCATTCTCTTCCGGCAACGGCACACACATATCAAAAAGAAGATTCGGCTCTTGATTTTCCGTTTTTATAATCCCTAAGTAACCTTCCGTCGAAACCATCTCTTGAATGTCCTGACTCAAAAAAGTGTTTAAAAATGCTTTCACTTCACTGAAATGCTTCGTATTTGCATTCACAACTATCATCCCGCAATCCAATACATAATTACCGTTCCCTTTACTGTTAGGAAATCCAACTAATTTATATCCCTGCTCTTCATAATCAATACTGATATCTTCTTCATCTCTACTAATGCTGCCAAATGTATCTATACTAAAGCTCCGATAATATCTGAACTCGTCAATCTCGGTGGGGTCGCAGTTCTCGGTGACTCTTTTTCCGAACAGTTGAATCAGTCTGAATATTTCCTCATCTTGAAAATGACTCTTTTTGTTTGTCCAATCAATAAAGAAATCATCCTGCAGACAATATCGCATCAGGATTCTTACTGTAATCTCGGAAGAATGCAATAAGGAAGTTCCATCCAATAGAACGGGTTCCAATTTCTTATTTTCAAGGATTCTGATAAATTCCGGCAGGGTCCAGGTATTGCTTTCCAAAACATCCTCCGGCAATAGCATTGATCGCATTTGAATCCCCACAGGTAAGCCCCATAGTTCTCCGTCTACACTTCCCAGTTGTATGGCAGCATTTCTGATAGGCTCCATTTCCTGCTGGGAGAGAAGCTCCTCCATACTCAACAGCATCCCTTTTGAGGCAAACTCTGCCATGTCTTTTCGGGACAACACCAATATATCCGGACCATTCCCGGCTGCAAGTTCTGCCAGTATTCTCGAAACTTCATCACTATTCTGCGCGGTATCAACAGCCCGAAACTCAAAATGCATATTTCGATTCTGTCTGTTTGCCGCTGCGATGCATTCCTTCAATCGTCCCGCGCTCCCGTTAATCATAACGCATTCCGTCCGAGCTTGTTCCCCGACTTCCCGGTCCGATAATTCGACCAGCCATTGGCTTTCACTGTCTTGAATAAACAGAAACGGAACCTCTTGCTCATCCCATAACATAGTAAGACTGTTTCTGTCAAAAGCACCTAAATTGATCAGATCAAAAACAGCCGTTCGCGTTCCTGTAGCATAGTCCCATCTGATTAGTTGATTCTTCTCAAGATAATATATGCAATTCCCATGCATTCCCACAAATCGGTCCAATTTCGTTTCTGGAAGAGACACTAAGCTCTTGACTTCCCCTATCTCACTGTCAAACCAAGAGACACTTGTAGCATAATCATCATTTTGAGAAACCGCAAACAGGATCTCTCCTTCGGGTGTCCGGAAAGGAATCGATAATTGGGCTGTATTTTGAAAAGAGACTCTTTTCACTTCATTCCCATTGGTATCCAACACTAATATTGACTTATTTGATTTCCCCAAACGATCCGGGAGAAGATAAAAATAGCCATTCAGATCAGAAGTTGCAAAATACCGGCTTCCGACCATCAGCCCCGAGGGAATAAGATCCTGTTCTTTCAGATAATCTAATACATCCACTCGTTTTATTTCCCGATTATCCTGAACAAATGAAAAGAAGTGTTCTGCTTGAGTGAAAACCCCCTGGTCATTTGTCCCATAACCGGCCACTTCCAAAACTACCGTATCCGCTTCGGAAATCCATGCATCCAGAACCACCGGAACATCGATGCCCCAACCAAGGTTCGCAATCTCAACTTCTGTCTGTTGAACCTGCAGCGGATCACCTGTTGACATCTTTGTAAGCACATATCTGCAACATTCTGCGTGGTTTTCTTTAGAAAACAGATACAGCTGATATACTTCATTCTTAATCACACCCAGGCAGAGCCTTTGGCGCAGAACTTCGCCGTCTTTTGCTTTCGGAACATCATTGTTACACAAATGAAATTGCTTTATCCAGAATGATTGCTTCTCTTCGAGATCCCCTTCGACACGAAATCCCTGCTCCGTCCAGTTTACCGCTTCCGTCATCCGGGGTTGTTGATTCTCTGCGGTTTCCCTGCATGCTGCGAGTGTGCCCACCAATATCCAAAGCAATACGATATATATAATCCTTTTCATTCGATTCCCCCTAAGCAACGAAACCATGAACAACTTTGATATTACATATCACAAAGAGCATATGTGAGAAGAATTCTCACATATGCTCTTTTCATCTCCCAACTCAAATATCAGTTATCGGGGTGAGGTTCCGTCACCGAATGAGTTTTCACCTCATAGTATACTGCTCCCACTTCCCCATGAGTAGCGCAATATTTGACATCCCTTTTTTGAGTGTGGTATATCGTACACCATCTCCATATCTGCTGATCGCCGACATAGACATTCAAATAAGCTTTGTGCGTGCTCGTCCAATGATCAACGTCCTCCCCTTTCCGTTCTAACAATTCTTTACCACAAACGCCACAGTATTTGTCGTTGTATGCATTTGTTTGAGCTGAAACGGAAAAAGACACTCCTATGCAGAAAAGGCAAACAATCAAACCTAAACTTAATCTTTTTTTCATACTTTCTTCCTCGTATTATATAGTAGTAGTTTTTAGAGACCCTCTCCAAGGTCTTAATAACT
>JAEDDX010000044.1 GCA_016293615.1 Acetatifactor sp. | reverse complement strand
AAACAACCTTGGTGTCCATATCAAGAACGCCGCCTGCTTCTCTTTCCTTCTTCTGAAGATCCAGTACCATAGCCCACAAGTCTTTGGTGTTCTGGGTAGGAGCGGCCAAGAAGCTCTCATCACCGTCATAGGGATGATAGTTTCTCTGGATGAAGTCACGAACATTGACTTCTTTGTCCCACTTACCGCGCACGAAATCGGTTTCAATTGGTTTCATAATAAAATACCTCCTATAAAATTGAATTAGTATATGAAAGAATAAAAATTCTTCTAATCCTTGATTTCATTATAAGAAAAAGGGCATGTACAGTCAAGGCACTACAGTGTACTTTTTTGTATACAAAGACTGAGATCTGCAAGGTTTTATACTTTTTTTACAAATGACCGTGCCGTCTGAAAAAAAATGTCCGGAATCATTGGCTTTAGAGAAGAATAACTTGTCAGATTCCGGGGAAGGTACTATAATAACAGACGATGAGGTGCGGGCTGTGCAGCCCGACAGCATTCATTGCAGAAAGGAGAAAGCTATGACCGGAATTACGAAGGAAATGACAATCGGTGAAATCCTGCGCGCAAATCCCGCAGTTGCACCCGTTCTTTTGGAAGCAGGCATGCATTGTCTGGGATGTCCCTCCGCACAGGGCGAATCCCTTGAGGAAGCAGCCATGGTACACGGCATCGACATCGATGAGCTGATGAAGGCAATCGAAGCTTTGTAGTAATTACAGACGCGAAGACCCTCCCCGGTCATACACCAGGGGAGGGTCTTCGCGTCTGTAAAGAAGGAAAAACAATGCGCGGCTGCGAAGCCCGTGCGGATTTCAGCTTCTGCCGAGCGTTTGAACCGCGCGTTCGGCGATCAGGGTCTCAAAGTGCTCCGAGAGGAAGCCGCGGCTGAAGGAAGCTCCTTTTTGCAGTACGCCGTACTCGGAGAGAATGTTGCAGGCCTTTTTGAAGGCTGCGTCGGCACCCTGAGGAGTGCTCAGATGCAGGTAGTAAGTATCGTCCTTTGCTTTGAAGAGAGTGCTTTCGGCACCATACCCGCCTGCGATGACCTGACAGGCATTCAGAACCGTCTGCAGGGTACGCATGCGAAAGACCGCGGAGACGGGGCCTGACGCATCGGAGGTGTCCGCCGTCTCGTCCGGGGATGCGGGGGCGTCCGCCTGAAGCCTCCGCAGGGCGTCAAGGGCATCCTCGTAGTCGTCCTGTTCCTGCGCGAGAAGCCGGTCCTCCTGCTCCGATACCGACGGGGCAAAGCGGGAAAAACGGGTGTCCAGCTCCTCCGGGTCTTCCACCTTTGTAATGATCAGTACGATACACTCCGAATTGAGCGGAACGGCCTCTATCATCAGCGGAATATCATCCGCCTCAAATCCAAAATCCTGATTGGCCTGGCGCATCATGTCACGAAAAAGGGTCTTCGCTTTTTCGGTGCCGTATGCAAGTTCGCTGATCTTGATATCGCGGCTGACCAGATCGTCCCGGGTGAGCGTGCAGCGGATCTGATTGTCGCTAACTTTTTCTATTTTCATATACCTAACCCTTCCTTTCTGCATGCAGACATGCCGGCTGATAACAAGTATCATAGCTTTTTGCTCTTTTTAAGTCAAGAGCGCGGCAATGGTTTATACTTTTTTAATCATTCGTAAAATTCTGCTTGATAAAAAGTGCACGGTCGATTATAATTTTCTTGTAAATGTCTCCGGCAATCCGTGCCGGAAAGGAGTCTGATATGATCACGGGGTGCATTCTGCACCCGAATCCGGAAGCTTACTTCCGGAGTTTCATCCTTTTCATTATCATATGACTGTCAATAAAGTCCTGTTATGACTTTATTCTATTCGATTCTATTAGGATGTCTTGCAAGTGTTGACGCCATGCGGGCGCCTGCACTCTCATAGTATTTCACTAATGTTTCACTGAAATAATTCAACCTAATCAAATTTTGTACATTTGGCAAAAAATGTTTATTGGTACAGTCGGATACATTTGCGGTTCATCACATTCCTTTTGGTTATTCTACGCAGAGAGGGGGTGATAATATGTGCGGGGAAAACAAGGATCCCGCGGAGCAGGAAAAGCTCAAGGCCACAATGCAAAGCTACCTGGAAAGGATGTGCGGACAGGGAATCGGGCTGTACATGGATGACCGGACGGTAGCGCCCGGCGTCGCGGCAGAGCGATGTGTCCGCGAAGACAGTGCCTATATGTCGGATTTTGTCTATGACGACGCGGGCAGGATCTTACAGATCCGCTTTGACCGTGTGGAAAATAACTGATGAGCCCAAGGTGCCTCCCATGGGCTTTGTGTCCCGCCCTGACTTAAGACGGATTGCCTCTCTGGCTGCGGGCAGGACATAGAACAATCTTACAAAATGGTAATGACTTACCGTGACGAATGTGTTATGATGGGATTGCCCGTTCCGCAGTTTGGGACGGGCAATTACCGAAGGATATTCGTTCATAAAAGGAAGGTTTCGTACAAGATGAAAAAAATGATTCCCGTATTGGTTGCACTCGTGCTGATTGCCGTGGTGGTTGTGGTTGCGTTCGGCGGCAAGATTTCAGATAAATATTCTTACGGCACGGAAGTGGCGGATCTGGATGCGTACTTTGGCGGAGGTCTGGCCGAGGGCGGCGCCGACGGCGAGCTTGCGATCGTGCTGCAGGATGAAGTGCTGGAAGACCGTGCGGTTGTGTTTGAAAATCATATCTATTTTGAACTGGAGACAGTGAAGGAATATTTGAACGATAGATTTTTCCTCTCCGAGGAGGAGCAGCTGATGCTCTACACCCGGGCGGAGGATACACTGGAGGTGAAGTTCGGCGAGCGAAGCTTTTCGGATGGGGACGGCGTGCATGAGACCGGCTATGTCATCTGCAGGCAGCAGGGGGAGAAGATTTACTTCGCCGAGGAATTCCTGCACGATTTTGCCGACTTCTCCTGTGAGAGATTTGAAAAGCATGTGCAGCTGTATACCGAGTGGGGCGTCCGTCAGACTTATGAAGTTTCCAGGGATACCCAGGTTCGTGTCAAGGGCGGCATCAAGAGCCCGATTCTAAAGGAGCTTGCAAAGGGCGAGAAGGTGGAGTTTTTGGAGGAGATGGAGACCTGGAGCAGGGTCAAGACCTCGGATTCCCTCATCGGTTATGTGGAAAACAAGTATCTGACCAACTTAAGCAGCGAGCTTGAGAAGCCGGTGACCACAAGACAGCCGGAGGAGATTCCCTCTCTGCAGATGGAAGGCAAGGTATGTCTGGGCTGGCATTCCATCGGCGGTGTCGGCGGCAATGACACGCTGGACGCCATGCTCGAAGAGGGGCAGGGTCTCAATGTCATCGCTCCGACCTGGTTCAGCCTGACGGACAATGAGGGGAACTTCCGCTCCTTCGCATCGGAACAATATGTGAAGCGCGCACATGACAGGGGACTTAAGGTCTGGGGCGTCTGGGATAACTTCAACTACAGGAATGAGACCGGAAGCGAGGTCAGCACCTATCAGGTGCTTTCGTCTACCGAGAAGAGGAAGGCTTTGGAGACAGCGATCATAAACACCTCCCTGGAGCTGGGCCTCGACGGCGTGAATCTGGATTTCGAGGAGCTGACCGCAGACGCCGGAAAGTATTATGTACAGTTTATCCGGGAGCTTTCCGTGCTCACCAGGGCGAACAACCTGATCCTCTCCGTGGACAATTATATGCCAAACAGCGGTAATACATTTTACAGACTCGATGTCCAGGGGGAATTCGCGGATTATGTCATCCTCATGGGCTATGATGAACACTGGCACGGCTGCAAGGACCCCGGCAGTGTCGCAAGCATCGGTTTTGTGACTGACGGTATCGAGAAGGCGCTGGAAAAGGTGCCTGCGCAGAAGCTCGTCAATGCGCTTCCCTTCTACACCATCCTGTGGAAGACGGAGGGCACCGAGGTGACAGACTCCTATGTCACCCTAAACAACATGGATGATTTTCTCGCCCGCATGGGGAAGGAGCCTGCGTGGGACGAGGAGACCTGCCAGTATTACGCGGAGTGGGAGAGCGGCGATGCCCTCTACCAGATCTGGATCGAGGATGAAGCATCCCTCAAGACCAAGCTGAACGTCATGGGAGCCCACAAGCTCGGCGGAGTGGCTGTCTGGAGGCTTGGCTACGGCACAAAAGGCGCCTGGAACCTCGTAAAAATGTTTGGAGACCTGTAAGCGGGAGTACATTCCCCTGACATCCGGCCCCGGCTGCGGCCTTTGACCGCAGACCGGGGCTTTTTGCCGCCCGGAAGTATTTTCCGCACTGCCCGGCGAATATACTGTTAGAAAATGCATTCCCGCACGGGAGGCAGTTATGACGGAGGTATGTGGATTGGCAAATGGGAAGAAGCGGTTTTTTGCTGCACTCTTAGCAGCGGTTTTCCTGGCGGTGCTTATGTGGATGGGACGCAGGTATCCTTTGTATACGGCGGGGCAGGATGTCAACATCGGCAGGGAGAGGTATTGTGTGGTGGTCGATGCGGGGCACGGCGGAGAGGATCCCGGCAAGATCGGCTGCAACGGAGAAAAGGAGAAGGACATCAATCTGCAGATCGCTAAGCTGGTGGCAAAGTATCTGGAGGCGGAGGATGTCCGCGTGGTGATGACGCGCACGGAGGATGAGGTGCTTGCACAGGAGGGTCGACATAAGAAGGTGCAGGATATGAAGAGGCGCGTGGAGATCATTGAGCAGACGGCGCCCGGAGCGGCGGTGAGCATTCACCAGAACAGTTACCCGGAAGAGTATGTGCACGGAGCGCAGGTGTTTTATTACACCGGGAGTGCGTCGGGTGAGAAGCTTGCAGAGCAGATTCAGAAGCAGCTCATTGAGAAGGCCGATCCGGAGAACAGACGAAAGATCAAGGCGAATGACAGCTACTATCTTTTGAAGAAAACCTCGGTGCCGATCGTGATCGTGGAGTGCGGCTTTCTGTCCAATCAGACAGAGGCGGCAAAGCTTTGTGACGCGGAGTATCAGGAACGGATCGCCTGGGCTGTCGCCGTGGGGATTTTACAATATTTGAACAAGGCAGACTGACTCTTTCTTTTTTGAAAAAGCTGTGGTATACTAATCAGTAAGTATGTAGTTTTTTAGAAAGTGTAGTACAGAATGGATACGGAGATTGTCAGAATCAGACAGGATGAAGAGAGCTTTTCCGGGGAAGAGGACGCGGCGCTGCGCAGGGCCGGAGAGATCATCAGGCAGGGAGGTCTTGTGGCCTTTCCCACCGAGACGGTGTACGGACTCGGCGGCGACGGCCTGAACCGGGAGTCTTCCCGCAAGATCTATGCGGCGAAGGGCAGACCGAGTGATAATCCTCTGATCGTGCATATCTGCAGATCGGAAGATCTGGAGTCGATCGTGTCAGAAGTGCCGGAGGCGGCCCGGAAGGCTGCGCAGGCGTTCTGGCCGGGCCCCCTTACCATGATTTTTCGAAAATCGGACAAGGTGCCGTATGAGACGACCGGAGGACTTGACACGGTTGCCGTGCGGTTTCCTTCTCACAGGGTCGCGCAGAAGCTGATAGAATACAGCGGAGGCTTCGTCGCCGCACCCAGCGCAAACCGTTCGGGAAGACCAAGCCCTACCGTGGCAAAATATGTGACGGAGGACATGGATGGCCGCATCGAGATGATCATCGACGGCGGTGAAGTGGGAATCGGACTGGAATCGACCATCATTGACATGACGGTGATGCCGCCGCAGATTCTCCGCCCGGGATATGTGACACGGCAGATGCTGGCGGAGGTACTCGGAGAAGTTGACACAGATGTCACAATTATGAGCAGTGACAGCGGACAGGCACCCAGGGCGCCCGGTATGAAATACAGACATTATGCGCCGAAGGGCGAGCTTGTGATCGTCGAGGGAGATGCGAAGGCAGTTGCGGCGTATATCAATGCACAGGCGCAGGCAGACCGGAGGGCCGGACGCAAGACCGGCGTCATCGCCACGGACGAGACCCTGGAGCAATACCGTGCGGACTCTGTCAAGGGCGTGGGGACCCGCGCGGACGAGGAAACGATCGCAAGGCATCTTTTCACGGCGCTTCGTGAGTTTGACGATGAGGGCGTCGACAGCATTTATTCCGAGGGATTTGAGAGCGACGGTCTGGGACAGGCTATTATGAACAGACTGCTCAAGGCAGCAGGCCACAGAGTAGTCCGCTTGCAATAGAGATTTATCAGCAATATAAAAAATCAGTAACTGGGAGGGTAACAACATGATAGCAATCGGAAGTGATCACGGCGGATATGATCTGAAGTGTCAGGTGATCGGGTATTTGAAGGAAAAGGGGATTCCCTACAAGGATATGGGATGCGACAGCAAGGCATCCGTTGACTATCCCGTGTATGGTAAGGCAGTTGCGAGGGCTGTGGCAGACGGTACCTGCGAGAAGGGTATTGTCATCTGCACCACGGGAATCGGCATCAGCATTGCGGCCAACAAGGTTCCCGGCGTACGCTGCGCACTGTGCTCTGAGCCTCTCTCCGCGAAGATGACCCGTCTGCACAACAATGCAAATGTGCTTGCGCTGGGCGGCGCCATGGTGGGAGTCAATCTTGCACTGGATATCGTTGAGACATTCTTAAACACTCCTTTTTCCGAGGAGGAAAAGCATATCAGAAGAGTAAATATGCTGGAAGAGTAAGCAAAAGCACGTCAAAAAATACATCTTAGGAGGAATTTTTTTATGGCAAAGGTAGTTGTAATGGATCATCCCCTGATTCAGCATAAGATCGGTTTTATCCGCAGAGAGGATACCGGAACCAAGGATTTCCGGCAGACCATCAGCGAGATCGCCATGCTGATCTGCTATGAAGCGACCAGGGATCTGAAGCTCGATGATGTGACGATCAAGACGCCCATCTGCGAGACACAGGCAAAGGAATTAAGAGGCAAGAAGATGGCAATCATCCCGATCCTGCGCGCAGGACTGGGCATGGTGGACGGCGTTCTGACCCTGATTCCCGCCGCTAAGGTCGGACACATCGGCCTCTACAGAGACCCGGAGACCTTAAAACCCGTGGAGTATTACTGCAAGCTTCCGGCGGACTGTGCAGAGAGAGAAGTCTTCGTCGTTGATCCCATGCTTGCGACCGGCGGCTCCTCCATCGCGGCAATTCAGATGCTGAAGGACAAGGGCTGCAGAAACATCCATTTCATGTGTATCATCGCCGCTCCCGAGGGAATTGCGGCCATGCAGGAAGCACATCCCGACGTGGATCTGTATGTCGGCGCTCTGGACGAGAAGCTGAATGACCACGGCTACATCGTTCCCGGGCTGGGCGATGCGGGAGACCGTATCTTCGGCACAAAATAAGCAAGAGGTACGGACTGTCTGCGCACTGCGTTTGCCCCGCGATCGCGAGGGGATGAGCAGGACTGACATAAGACCCCAAAGCGAGGTGGCTTTGATGAGCAAGAGAGAAGATTATATCAGCTGGGACGAGTATTTCATGGGGGTGGCCCATTTGTCGGGCATGCGTTCCAAGGATCCCAACACACAGGTCGGAGCCTGCATTGTCAGCAAAGACAATAAGATTCTGTCCATGGGCTATAACGGATTTCCCAACGGCTGTTCGGACGAGGACTTCCCCTGGGACAGAGAAGGCGAGGAGCTTTCTACCAAGTATCCCTTTGTGACACACGGCGAGATGAATGCCATCCTCAACTACAGAGGCGGCTCGCTGGACGGGACGAAGCTGTATGTGTCCCTGTTTCCCTGCAATGAGTGCGCGAAGGCCATTATTCAGGCGGGCATTAAAGTGGTCGTGTATGACAGCGATAAATACGAGGGAACCGTCGCCAACCGCGCGGCGAAGAGAATGTTCGATGCTGCGGGCGTGACCTATGTGCCCTACGGACATACGGGCAGAGAGATCAGGATCCGTGTATAACTTTCGGAAAGGTGGATTACAGATTTGAAGTATGGTAAAGCAATGGCAGTATGCCTTTGCATCTTTCTTCTGTCAGGCATGATTCCGGACACCGGAGTGAGTAAGAATCACACCGGTGTGCTTCTTGTGTCCGCAACAACCACCCAGCAGCAGATAAAAGACAAAGAAGAAGAAAAAGAGGAGCTCGAGCAGAAGGACAGGGAAAACGACAAGAACCTTGATGAGCTCAAAAAGAAACAGAAACAACTGAAAAAAGAGCTCGACGAGCTCGGCGACCGGATGGACGAGGTCATCTCCAGACTCGAGGACTTAGAGAGTCAGATCGCAGTCAAGGAACAGGAGATCGGCGAATCCGGCCAGGCGCTTGCGCAGGCGCATGAGAAGGAAACGGACCAGTACGAAAGTATGGTCACAAAGATCCGGTACATATACGAGAATAAGGAGAAGAGTTTTCTGGGAGCCATCCTGAAGGAGAAGAGCTTTTCCGATGTCCTCAACACCGCGGATTATGTGGAGAGAATCGCACAATATGACCGCAGAACCATGGACGATTACTGTAATAACAGAGTGCTCATCGAGGAGCTTGACGGAAAACTCCAGTATGAGAAGATTCAGCTGGATGCCCTTCAGGAACAGGCGAAGGAAGAGCAGGGCAAGGTCACGGAGCTGATTCAGAAGGCCACTAAGACGCTGGAGAAGTACGCGGACAAGATCGCGGATGCAGAGCAGCGGGCGCGGGAGTATGAGGAAGAATTAAAGCAGGCGGAGAAGGATCTTCAATACCTGAAAAAGAAGCTCGCGGAGGAGATTGCCCTGTCCCAGGCGGCGGCAAACGGCGCCTGGAGAGACATCTCGCAGGTGACCTTTTCGGAGGGAGACAGGAAGCTTTTGGCGAATATCATTTACTGCGAAGCCGGCGGGGAATCCTACGAGGGCAAGCTGGCTGTGGGCAGCGTCGTCATCAACCGGCTGCTCAGCTCGAAGTTCCCGAATACCCTGACGGGCGTTGTCTATCAAAAGAACCAGTTCTCACCGGCGGCTAGCGGCCGGCTCGCACTGGCTCTGGAGAAAGATAAGGCAACGGCTGCCTGCTATCGGGCAGCGGACGAGGCGATGGCCGGCAAGACCAATGTCGGCACCTGCGTCTTTTTCCGAAGACCGGTGGAAGGACTGACCGGAATCGTCATCGGCGGACATATCTTCTATTAGTTATGATAGTCAGTCCGCGATATCCAGGCGCGCCTGGAATCTGTCGAATTTATCCCTGTAGATCATGGAGAGCAGATAGTTCAAATTGCGAAGGCATTTGGTCATCTGCTCTTTTGTGATATATTCACGCTCGAGAGCCTCCGCAAGCTCGTCCAGGTCGACCACTTCCATGTGGCCGTTCGGATATACAATGACATCCGCCAACAGGTCTGTCACCGTTATCGAACTCTCCGCCTCGTTGAATTCGTAGTCTACGATATCACAGTACCAATACACCAGAGAACCGTCCTCGCGGAAAATCTTGCTCACCTTGATGCCTTCCTTCAGAAAATAGCAGGAGCAGCCGTGGGAAAAACCGGGTTTCGGGCGGATGGTTTTCCAGCGGGTCACGATGTACTCCTCGTTTTGCGCAACGATGACATCATCCTTTAAGAGAAGACATTCTGCCGGAATCAGGCGGCGGCGGTAAAGCTTTGTGATATTCATATCCATTCTCCTTTGCAATCATGAAAAGAATCTAAAAATTTCGCTCCGGGCATTTACCGGAGACCGAAAATAAGATACACTACAAAAAGTCTACAACCCTTGGGCGGCCCAGTCAATGCGCTTTTGAAAAATAGCCCCATTTTACTGGACTTTTTTCACGAGATTGGGTATAATGTTCTGTATGAAAAAAAGAGACAACAGCAGAAAAAAGACCGCACAGACACTGACACTGATCACACAGATAGGACTGATTATGATTTCCGCTGTGGGGATGACCACTGCGCTCGGCATCTGGCTGGATGGTGTGCTTCACACATCCTTTCTCACGGTGCTGCTTTTTTTTGTGGGTGCCATAGCCGGGGTGCAGGGAGCGTATCGCACGGTAGAGCAAATATTCGGAAACGACGGGAAGAAAAAGGATGAAGATTCTGAAAAAGGCAGATAGAATATTGCTGGAAATGTGCACGGGAATGCTTCTGTCCGGCATCGTCTTCGAGGGCATTGCTGTCTGGTTTGTGAAGGATAAGCTTTTTTTCACGGCCAGTCTGTGGTTTGGAGTTGTGCTGGCCATGCTCGGCTGCAAGCACATGGCGGTCACACTGGACCGCGGCCTGGCGCCGGGGGCTGATGCATCCAAGATCATTACCGCCGGATATGTGGTCCGCTACATCGCCCTGGGCGTGATTCTGGCGCTGACAGCCGTCACGGGTGTGCTGGACACCGTATTCGTGTTTGTCGGCTATATGAGTCTGAAGGTAACGGCGTACTTACAGCCGCTTACTCATAAATTTTTTAACAAACTGTTTCATGAGACGGATCCGGTTGCGACTCCGATGCCGGAGGAGGAAACCGAGTCTGTTTCGGTGGAGGGAGATGACCCCTCCGATGGGGAATAGAAGAGAAACGAAAGAAAGGAGGAGGTAAGAATATGGAACATGGAATTTTGCTGTCCGCTGCGGACGACCTTGATTTTATGATTCACGGCGTCTTTCAATATTCCTTCTTCGGCCACGAAGTATGGATTACGACAACGCATGTCTGTGTATTTCTGGTGATGCTGATCCTGATCGGCTTTTCCGTCGCGGCGAACCGCTGCATGAAGAAGGGCCGGGAAGTGCCGGGTGCATTTCAGAATGTAGTCGAGCTGATTGTCGAGAAGCTGGACGGGATGGTCGATGTTTCAATGGGGAAATTCGCACCGAAGTTTTATAATTACATCGGTACGGTATTTATCTTTATTTTGTTCAGCAACATTTCCGGTTTGCTGGGACTTCGTCCGCCGACCGCGGATTACGGTGTGACGCTTCCACTTGCACTGATTACGTTTACGCTGATCCATGTGAACAAATGGAAGTATCAGAAGCCCATGACGATCTGGGAAGATTACTGTTCGCCGCTGCCGAAGTGGCTGCCGATCTGGGCGCCGATCAATCTGATCAGTAACCTGGCGGTACCCGTTTCCCTTTCCCTTCGTCTGTTCGCGAACGTTTTGTCCGGAACGGCGATGATGGCACTGGTATACGGCCTGCTCAAATGGGTCGCAATCGGATGGCCTGCAGCACTGCATGTCTATTTCGATCTGTTCTCGGGAGCGATTCAGACCTACGTGTTCTGTATGTTGACCATGACTTATATTTCGAACGAAATCGGTGATGGTACAAGAAGATAACAGGGCGGACTCGTCCGCAGATATAGTTATAATCACAATTTATTTTTTCAGGAGGAGAAAAATATGGAATTCAATAACGAGTTTATTTTGGGTTGCTCAGCAATCGGTGCAGGTCTGGCGGTGATCGCCGGTATCGGCCCCGGTATCGGACAGGGTATCGCAGCGGGTCATGCAGCTTCCGCGGTAGGACGCAATCCCGGCGCACAGTCCGAGATCAGAACCATGATGCTTTTGGGACAGGCCGTTGCCGAGACGACCGGTCTTTACGGTTTGCTGATTGCATTCCTTCTGTTATTCTTAAAGCCCCTTCTGCCCAGATAATGATGACCGGTTAGGAACAGGCAGAAAGGAGACAGATAATGATACTCTTAACACAAGGTGCATCCCTGGACCGGTTGTTTGACCTGGATTGGCAGCTGTTAGCCGATGCGAGTCTCATGATCGTAGCTGTGTTCGTATTGTTCATTGTGATGGGTAACCTTCTGTTCAACCCGGCGCGCGAGATGCTCAACAACCGTAAGGAGAAGATCCGCGGGGAGCTCGAAAGCGCAGCAAATGACATGGAGGAAGCCAGACGTCTGAAGGAAGAATACGAGACCAGACTGAAGGAGATTGACAGGGAAGCAGAAAGCATCTTAAGTGAGGCGCGCAGAAAAGCCCTGAACAATGAGAGCCAGATCGTAGCCCGCGCAAAAGAAGAGGCAAACCATATTCTGGAGAGAGCCAGAGTGGAGGCCGAGCTCGAGAAGCAGAAGCTGTCTGACGAAGTCAAGAGAGAGATTGTTTCCGTGGCAAGCATTATGGCAGGCAAGATCGTGACCGCATCCATTGATACCACTGTTCAGGATCAGCTGATTGAAGATACCTTGAAAGAAATGGGTGACAAGACATGGCTAAAATAGTATCCAAAACATACGGTGAAGCCCTGTTTGAAGTTGCCGCCGAAGCAGGTGAGGCTAAGATCGGGGAACTGCTGGAGGAGATAGAGGTCCTCCAAAAGATCCTGGCCGAGAATCCCGGCTTTGACGCACTGATGCTGCACCCCGGCGTTCCCAAGCAGGAGAAGCTGCAGGTAGTCGAAACGGTTTTCAAGGGAAGGATCAGCGAGGAACTGGCAGGTTTTCTGCGGATCGTTGTGACCAAGGAGCGTTACGGCGACCTTGGGGAGATTTTCGATTACTACATCGCGAAGGTGAAGGAGCGTCAGAAGATCGGAGTGGCGTATGTGACGACTGCGGTTGCTCTTTCGGAGGCGCAGAAACAGGCAGTCTGCAGCAGAATTCAGCAGACCGGCGGTTACCGCAAGATGGAAATGCATTATAAGACGGATGCGTCCCTCATCGGGGGGATGGTCATCCGCATCGGAGACAGAGTGGTGGATAGCAGTATCCGCACGAAGCTCGACCAGTTAACGAAACAATTATTAGACATTCAGCTGGGTTAACCCGCTGAAGGAAAGGTGCGACAGATCCATGAATTTAAGACCGGAAGAAATAAGTTCAGTTATCAAGGATCAAATCAAGAGATATGCATCTACCCTGGATGTATCCGATGTGGGTACCGTAATTCAGGTGGCAGATGGTATCGCTCGTGTCCATGGACTGGAAAATGCCATGCAGGGTGAGCTTCTTGAGTTCCCCGGCGATGTGTACGGCATGGTACTGAATCTGGAAGAGGATAATGTCGGCGTTGTACTTCTGGGAAGCGCCAGAAATATCAACGAAGGAGATACTGTCAGGACAACAGGCCGTGTTGTTGAGGTACCCGTCGGCGATTGTATGCTCGGACGAGTTGTCAATGCGCTGGGTCAGCCCATCGACGGCAAGGGCCCTGTTACGACAAACCGCTACCGCAAGATCGAAAGAGTGGCAAGCGGCGTTATCACCAGAAAAAGTGTAGACACCCCCTTACAGACCGGTATCAAGGCAATCGACGCCATGGTTCCTATCGGAAGAGGTCAGCGTGAGCTGATCATCGGTGACCGTCAGACCGGTAAGACCGCAATTGCCCTGGATACCATCATCAATCAGAAGGGGCAGAAAGTGAAATGTATCTATGTTGCAATCGGTCAGAAGGCTTCTACCATTGCAAATATTGTGAAGACGCTTGAGGAACACGGCGCCATGGCTTATACCACCATCGTGGTATCCACCGCCAGCGACCTTGCTCCCCTGCAGTATATTGCACCCTATTCAGGCTGTGCAATCGGTGAAGAGTGGATGGAGAACGGCGAGGATGTACTTGTCATCTACGATGATCTGAGCAAACATGCCGCCGCTTACAGAACACTCTCCCTGCTGCTTCGTCGTCCGCCCGGCCGTGAGGCTTATCCCGGTGATGTATTCTACCTGCATTCCAGACTGCTTGAGAGAGCAGCGAGAATGAGCGAGGAATACGGCGGTGGTTCCCTGACGGCGCTTCCCATCATCGAGACACAGGCGGGTGATGTATCCGCATATATCCCGACCAATGTCATCTCCATCACAGACGGACAGATCTATCTGGAGACCGAGATGTTCAATTCCGGCTTCCGTCCCGCTGTCAACGCAGGCCTTTCCGTTTCCCGTGTAGGCGGCGCCGCACAGATTAAGGCGATGAAGAAGATTGCAGCCCCCATCCGTACCGAGCTTGCCCAGTACAGAGAGCTTGCTTCCTTCGCACAGTTCGGTTCCGAGCTGGATGCCGATACCAAGGAGAAGCTTGCACAGGGCGAAAGAATCAAGGAAGTTTTGAAACAGCCTCAGTACAGCCCCATGCCCGTGCAGTATCAGGTACTCATCATCTACGCAGTGACCCACAAGTATCTGCTGGATGTTGCGGTGGAAGATATCACCCGTTTCGAGAAGGAATTCTTCGAGTTCCTGGATACCAGGTATCCCGAGATTCCTGCGGCAATCGCTGAGGAAAAGGTGATGTCCGAGGCAACCGAGGAGACTTTGAAAAAGGCAATCGGGGAATTCAAGAAACAGTTTTCATAGGAGACTAGAGTATGGCATCAATGCGTGATATTAAGCGTCGCAAGACGAGTATCCAGGGTACTCAGCAGATCACAAAAGCCATGAAACTGGTATCCACCGTTAAGCTGCAGCGTGCAAGAGCCAATGCCGAGCGCTCCAAGGATTACTTTAACTGTATGTACAGTACCGTGAACAGTATCTTAAAGAGAGTCGGACCTGTGGAGCATCAGTACCTGACAGGAGGCACCTGCGCGAAGAAAGCAGTTGTAGTCATCACTTCCAACCGAGGGCTGGCAGGCGGCTACAATTCCAATGTCGTCAAGCTGATCACCAGACATCCCGAGTGGACCAGAGACGAGGTCGTCATCTACACCTTGGGAAACAAGGGAAGAGAGGCATTTCACAGATACGGGTATGAAGTGGTGGAGTGCAACGGCGAGATCGTGGAGAACCCCGCTTATGTGGATGCGATGGCGCTTTCGGATGAACTGCTCAGGGCGTACGCTGCGGGCGAGATCGGAGAGATCCATCTTGCCTATACGGCTTTTAAAAATACCGTGAGCCATATTCCGACCCTGATAAAGCTTCTGCCGGTCGATGTAAAGCAGGACGAGACAGAGGAACACCAGGGCGCTCAGGCGATCATGAACTTCGAGCCGGAGGATGTGGAAGCGTTGGATATGATCATTCCGAAGTATGTCACCAGTCTGATCTATGGTGCGCTGATGGAGGCCGTTGCCAGTGAGAACGGTGCCAGAATGCAGGCTATGGACAATGCGACAGGCAATGCGGAAGAGATGATCAGTGATCTGGAGCTCAGATACAACAGAGCCCGTCAGGGTTCCATTACACAGGAACTGACAGAGATTATTGCCGGTGCGGAAGCACTCGGCTAGCAGTAGATTATGATGTCCGCCCGCGCGGACAGGAAAGAGGTAGAAATGGCAGGAGAAAACAAAGGAAAGGTTACGCAGGTCATCGGTGCGGTGCTCGACATCCGTTTCGATGCGGGTAAGCTTCCCGAGATCAACGAAGCGATTCGTATTCCTACCAGAGACGGCGGCGAGCTGACTGTCGAGGTTTCCCAGCATCTGGGCGACGATACAGTCAGATGTATTGCCATGGGCAGTACGGACGGCCTTGTCAGAGGAATGGAAGCAATTGCTACCGGTGCTCCTATTTCCGTTCCGGTCGGTGAGAAGACCCTGGGACGTATCTTTAATGTATTGGGACAGCCTATCGACAATAAGCCCGCACCCGAGGGTGTAGACTACGAGCCGATTCACAGACCGGCTCCGAAATTCGAGGAGCAGTCCACCGAAACAGAGCTGTTAGAGACCGGTATCAAGGTCGTTGACCTTCTTTGCCCTTATCAGAAGGGTGGTAAGATCGGTCTGTTCGGAGGCGCCGGCGTAGGTAAGACCGTCCTGATTCAGGAGCTGATTCGTAACATCGCTACCGAGCACGGCGGATACTCCGTATTTACCGGCGTAGGTGAGCGTACCCGTGAAGGTAACGATCTGTATCATGAAATGACAGAGTCCGGCGTTATCGACAAGACAACGATGGTCTTTGGTCAGATGAACGAGCCCCCCGGAGCAAGAATGAGGGTTGGTCTGACCGGACTTACCATGGCAGAGTATTTCCGTGACAAGGGCGGAAAGGACGTTCTGTTGTTTATCGACAATATTTTCCGTTTTACTCAGGCCGGCAGTGAGGTGTCCGCATTGTTGGGCCGTATGCCCTCCGCGGTAGGATATCAGCCCACCCTGCAGACAGAGATGGGTGCGCTCCAGGAGCGTATCACTTCCACGAAGAGCGGTTCCATCACCTCCGTACAGGCGGTTTATGTGCCTGCGGATGACCTGACTGACCCCGCTCCCGCGACCACATTTGCACATCTGGATGCAACCACGGTACTTTCCCGTTCCATCGTAGAGCTGGGAATCTACCCCGCAGTAGATCCTCTTGAGTCTACCTCCAGAATCCTGGACCCCAGAATCGTCGGCGAGGAGCATTACCGCACAGCCCGCGGCGTGCAGGAGATTCTGCAGAGATACAAGGAACTGCAGGATATCATCGCAATTCTCGGTATGGACGAGCTTTCCGAGGAAGATAAGCTGGTCGTATCCCGTGCCCGTAAGGTACAGAGATTCCTGTCCCAGCCGTTCTTCGTAGCGGGACAGTTCACCGGACTCGAAGGTAAATATGTGCCCATCAACGAGACCATCCGCGGCTTCCGGGAGATTCTGGAAGGAAAGCATGACGATATTCCCGAGAGCTACTTCCTCAACGCAGGAAGCATTGACGATGTGTTAGCAAAGTGCGGACGCTGAGCGTCAGGCACAGAAAGGCACGGTAAGTAAATTGGCAGATAAGAACAGTTTCCTTCTTCGGGTCATCACCCCTGAGAGAGTATTTTACGAGAATCAGGTCCGGATGGTAGAGTTCAATACCACCGAGGGAGAAATCGGCGTACTGCCCGGACATATTCCACTCACAGTCATCATCAAGCCGGGGATTCTGGATATCACCGAATCCGACGGCGACAAGGTGGCGGCTTTACATGCCGGCTTCGCGGAGATTCTTCCCGACCGGGTGACCATTCTGGCAGAGATCGTGGAATGGCCGGATGAGATCGACGAGTCCCGCGCGACCGCCGCGAAGGAGCGTGCGGAGCAGAGACTGCACGACAGACAGTCCTCGACCGATGTGGCGAGAGCAGAGCTTGCACTGCAGAGAGCCATCGTGCGTATTGAAGCATTAAAATAAGTTCCTTTTCGGAATTGGTTTTTTGCGCCGAGACCTGTGCGCTTCGGGCGCGGCGGCCCGGTACCGAAGAGGAAGTAAATGAATATGGTGCTGCAACAAACAGAAGGCAGAAACATATGTTACTGTAAAAAGAATTGAAGTGACGGTTATGAGTTTCCATTCTGTTTTCTTACAGTCACCCGAGGAACAAGCGGTAAGGGGCTGGAATGGGCCCCTTCCTTTTTATATGACCCATTCCAAGGAACGACCCTCCGAGCGGGAGGAAAAGGCGCTGCGGGACCTGGAATACCTGCAGCAGATGTATCCCGCCCGGGTCAACCGTTTCCGGCAACGGATCGCCGAAATGCTGGATAAGACGGATTATGAAGGCAGTATGATTTATGATGAATACCCGGACAGGTGCAGCCTCAGGGCGCTTGCGGCGTCCATGCAGAGGGTATTCCAAAAAGAAGAAGACAATCCTCCTGCGGACGAGATGCTGCAGGTTCTCCTGCTGGAAGAAATCTACAAGCGGAGACGGGGCAGCAGTCGAAGAAGGTATACGACATTTTTCTGAGCGGACGACAGCCTGCGGAAGGTTTATAAGAAGGACACAATGATGAATGAAATCCGGGAAGTGTTGACACAGATTCTGAATGAAAAATTAATACAGGCGGTTTTCAGCAATACAAAAGAGGAAACGATTGCCGGTAAGGTGAAGATCCGGCCGATCGTGCTGAAGGGAGAGCTTCTGTTCCAGCAGACCTTGTATCGCGGCACACAGGTGTTTCACACAAATTAACAGGCCGACAGAATGCTTGAGAAGATGGAGGAACATCTGACGAAGCTGTTCAAGCAGGCGGTCATCACCTGTGAGGACCGTGAGATTCACATCCTTGTGAGCAAAAAGGGTACGGTGACCGTCAGGCAGCGCTTCAAGGCTCCCGCTCAGAAGCCTTCCGCACAGCCGAGGAGCCTGGACCACAACCGGACCAAACAGTATATCCTGAAGGAAGGAGAACCCGTCGATTTCCTGGTAGGGCTGGGAGTGCAGTCTCCCGAGGGAAAGGTTGCGAAGGTCTACTATGACAAATTCCGGCAGATCAACCGGTATCTGGAGTTTATCGAAGATATTCTGGACAAGCTTCCCACGGACAGAACCATACGAATCATCGACTTCGGCTGCGGAAAGTCCTATCTTACCTTTGCGATGTACTATTATCTGAAGGTTTTGCAGGGGCGCGACATCCGTGTGACCGGTCTGGATCTGAAGCAGGATGTCATCAGACACTGCAATGAGCTGGCTGAGAAGCTTCAGTATGACAAGCTTGATTTTCAGGTCGGCGATATCAAGGACTATGACGGCGAGACAGGTGTCGACATGGTGGTAAGCCTCCACGCCTGTGACAAGGCGACGGATTACGCCCTCGAGAAGGCGGTTCGCTGGGGCGCGTCAGTCATTCTTGCGGTTCCCTGCTGTCAGCATGAGCTGAACCGGCAGATTCAGTGCGATACCCTAAAGCCCGTCCTGAAATACGGCCTGATCCGGGAACGCATGTCAGCCCTGATAACCGACGCATTGCGTGCGGACATTCTGGAACAGCACGGGTATGAAACCCAGATTCTGGAATTTATCGATATGGAGCATACCCCCAAGAATCTGCTGATCCGTGCGGTGAAGAGCTCCGGTATCCGGCCGAAGCACAAAGCGGACTCCATCCTTGAGGTGACAGAGTTCCTGCATGTGCAGCCAACCCTGGAGACGCTTCTTAGGAATTAGAAAGGAACGATTCTTGCGTGAAAAAAGCATTGCTTAAAATGATCGTGTTTGCACTGACCTTCGTGCTCGCAGTGATCATTTTCTCTAAATTGAGGAATACCGGGCATGACAATCTGACGGTCGAAATGTCTCCGGCAACCCTGCCGCTTGTCACCATGGAGTATGAGGGCACACCCTACAATCAGCTGCACGGCTATGTGAGAGAGATGAATGTGGCCTTGATCAGTGACTGTGTGACCGCTCTGGATGAGACAAGAGGAGTGAAGGTTTCGGTCGACACCTTCGGGCAGACTGTCTCGCAGGCCTCTTATGCGCTTCGAAGCATCGACGGTAAGAGGCTGATAGAGGATACCCGGGTGGAAGAATACGAGGAGACAGAGAGCGGGCTGGCCTTTCGCATTGTCCTGAAGGATCTGATCGAGCGGGACCGGGAGTATTCTCTGACCCTGACCCTCACCTTGGGAGACGGGCGGGAGGTCTGTTATTATACGGCAGTTGTCTGGAGCGACAGCCTGCATACGGCGGAAAAGTTTGCCTTTGTGATGGATTTTCACAACAGGACCTTCGACCGCGCGGCAGCACAGGAGATTTCCAGATACTTGGAAACAAATGCCAGGCTCGAGGACAATACATCCTTCCACCGTGTCAATATTCACAGCAGCCTGCAGCAGATCACCTGGGGAGACCTGGGCGTCAGGAGAATCGGCGAACCGGTTGTCAGACTGACCGGAATCGACCCCTCCATCGCTACATTTCTGCTTCGGTACACGGTTGCCGATCCCGGGGAGGAAGACCCTGTCGAATACACTGTGGAAGAGTATTACAGGGTCAGATACACGAAGGACAGAATGTATCTGTTGGACTTCGAGAGGACGATGACCGAGATCCCCGTGCCGGAGAGGATGTATGCCAATGACAAGTTCCTGCTTGGTATTGCGGACGAGAATGTCGACATGATGGAGAGCGAGGACGGCAACATGGTCGTGTTCCAGAATGCCAACCAACTGTTTTGCTACGACATTGCCGCGAACAAGCTGATCTGTCTGTTCAGTTTCTATGATGCGGAAAATGACGATATCCGAAACCGCTGCAGTGACCATGCCATCCGGATCATTGATGTGGATGAGGTCGGAAATGTCTGCTTCGCGGTCTACGGCTACATGAACCGGGGACGGCATGAAGGAGAAGTCGGTGTTCAGATCGTGAGCTATTCCAATAGACACAATACTCTGGAGGAGCTTCTCTACCTCCCCTACGACAAGCCTTACCCGGCGCTTGCGGCAGAGGTGGAGCACTTATTGTATGTGAACCGCGACGGAAAACTGTATTTGGAGTTCGACAGGACAGTGTATTGCGTCGATCTTTCGGAACGCACCTGCCATGCGATGCTTCAGGTGAACCATGACGGGCAGATGCTGGTATCCGACAACCATGAAATAGCAGTCTGGACAGAGGGAGAGGATACCTATCACAGCAGGGTGATGAATATTCAGGACCTTGTGCAGGATATCAAGTATGTGGTCTACGGAGCGTCAGATGAGGCAGTGATGCCGCTGGGCTTCATGGACAGTGATATTATTTTCGGCGTGGCGAAGACTGCCGATATTGTCAAGGAGAAGACGGGCGGATACTTCTTCCCGATGTATAAGATCTGCATCTGCAGTGCGCAGGGCGAGGTGCTGAAGCAGTATGAACAGCCCGATGTCTATATCACAGACTGTCATGTCGGCTCCAATCAGATCACGCTCAAATGCTTGGAGCGGTCGGAGAACGGCACCTATCACGAGATCCCCGACGAACACATTACCAACAATGTGGTAGCAGCAGCCGCCAAAAACACAGTGGTAGCGACCGATATCGATGTCTATAAGCGCTACGTACAGATCAAGGTGCGCAAAAACATCGATACGAAGAGCATCAAGATTCTCCACCCCAAGGAAGTGGTTTACGAGGGCGGCAGAAGCCTGGAGCTTCCCGGCTTTGAAGGCGGAGGCCTGTATTATGCATACGGTCCCTACGGCATCGAGGGTGTGTATACCTCCTCTGCTTCTGCGGTGGCAGCGGCGTCCGGCTCGAACGGCAGAGTCGTGGATGAGAACGGCCGCCTGATCTGGAAGAAAGAAAACCGCTCAACCAAGAACCAGATCATGGCGCTTAAGGAAGTGAAGGCGACGGAGGAAAAAAGCAGTACCGCGGTCTGCCTGGAGAGTATCCTGCAGTTTAACGGTCTGGCGGTCAACGCGCAGGCGCTCCTGGATGAGGGGCAGACGCCCATGGAAATACTAAGCACAGCCATGGAGAATGATGTGATCTTAAACCTGACCGGCTGCGACCTGAACTCCGTACTGTATTATGTGGATCACGAGGTGCCTATCTTAGTCCTGCTCGAGGACGGCAGCTGCGTCCTCATTACCGGCTTCAATGAGTTCAATACCGTCATCCTGGATCCGGTGAAGGGTACTTTGGCCAAGAAGGGTATGAACGATTCCAAGGAATGGTTCGCAGAGAACGGCAACCGCTTCATCAGCTATGTGCCGCCGGAAAATCAATGATCGTGAATGGAAAAATCCCCCTGAATCAAAAGACAGGGGGATTTTTTAACAGGTTTGCTATGCCAAAGCGTATGACCTTTAGTCCTGGGGGAACAGGAAGTGCCTGTATCTATTCAGTACATTCAACAGAAGCATGCCGAGAACGCCGCAGGAGATCACTTCTCCGAGGAATACGGTCAGGAAGGAGAACCACAGCGGTTTGATTCCGTAGGCATACAGCAGAACGAAAGGCACGATGAGCGTGTTTGCAGCGATGGGGGAGATCGGCGCAAACCACTTGCTTTTGCGAAGCATGCAGGTACCGACAGCGCCGAGGAAGGACGCGAAGGTGCCGAAAATAATGTCAGGAAGCGCACAGCCGGTCAGAATATTGGAGAGCAGACAACCGATTGTGAGTCCGGGAATTGCAGCGGTAGTAAAAAAGGGAAGGATGGTCAGAGCTTCCGAAAAGCGGACCTGAATGGCATAATTTGCCAGACCGAGAGCGTTGGCGAGCAGAGTCAGCACAACATAGAGGGCAGCAATGACTGCCGCGTGTGTGATAAAACGAACTTTCTGATTCATAATGTCTCCTTTAGTTTTGTTTTAGGTGTGGAAGGTCTCGAACACACCGTTGTTTGCTTTTGGCATAGCAGCCATGAAAATATATCATGTTCTGTGGAAAAAAGCAATGTTTTTCTATGACAAAAGAGAAAACCTGTGATACAATAAGAGATTGTGAGGAGGATACTAATGTGAAAACTGAGAGAATACTGATACTTGCGGGGATTCTGGTGATTATTGCGCTGGGTTGTCTGATCGTATACCAGGCAGATGTCATCGGCGTTTCCCAAAGCAGACTGGAGCAGGATGCCAGAGAAGTTCAACATATCAATGCGAAGTGGGATGTGGCGCAGGCGGTGAACGATGAGATGTGCGCCATGATTTTTTATGACAATGAGAAGAAAAAATGCGCCTATTCCGTGTATCTGAGCGGAGAGGAATATACCCTCGGATATTTTTACAGGGAAGGCGGCGAAGCTCCCTATATGGAAGAGGGCGTCCAGGGACTGATCTACGAGGACAAGGGGATTGCCCTGATGTCCATGAACGCCGACAAGGTGGCTTCCATCGTAGTGGGGGACGGCTCACGGGGACAGACGATAGCCGTCGATCCCGAGCAGCCGTTTGCGGTCGTTCTTCCGATAGAAAGCAATGTGATCACGATGTATGACGATCAGGGAAAAGTAGTAACCTTATACGATACCTTTAAAGGGTAAGCACCAAGCGCCTATTCATTGCCGGACAGCAGACCGGCTTTGAGCAGGCGTTTTCTGATCTGAAAACCGACTGCGGTTGCGAGGATCAGCTTTACGATATCTCCCGGAATGTAGGGGATGACGCCCAGGGAAAGTGCCTGCAGAAAGGTCTTGTCCAGCTGAAAGGCAAGCCACAGAGTGCCGAGCAGATAACAGGCAGCAGTGCCTAAAATCATGCCGAGCAGGTACAGGGGGATCCTTTTGCCGAATCTGTCCACAAAGAAACCGCTGATCAGGGCAAGCAAAATATAACCGATGATGTATCCACCCGTAGGACCGAACAGCTTACCGGGACCTGCTGTAAAGCCTGCGAAGACCGGAACGCCGACGAGACCCAGCAGAATGTAAATGAGTACGCTGATGGTGCCAAGCTTCATACCGAGCACCGAGATGACAAAATAGATCGCAAGGGTACCCAGAGAGATGGGAACGGGACTGACGGGAATCTGCAGGGCAAAGGGCCCCAGAACGCAGATGACTGCGGCCATAAGGCCTATCAGCGCCAGCTGTTTCACGGTAAAGGAATGTTTTGTTCCAGAAATTGTCTGATTCATGAGAATGCCCTCCGCTTTCTTTTTCGAACTGAACTATACTATATCTTTTCTGAAATGTCAACCACTAAATTACAAAGGTTAACAATAGGAACGCGGAGTTGTCGCCGACAGCCGAAAGGAGACGATTGACCGAAGCTCATCCATCAACGCTGCACTGGACTTGACGGCCTGCCGGCTTTCGAAGATGTTTCCTCTGCTGGACCTGGTGGTTACATCGTTTACCGGCGATCTGCAATCGTCTGGTGCATATGATGAACAGCGAGATTCAACTCGAGAGTGAGGTGGGAAAAGGAAGCACCTTCTCATTTACCCTTGAATTGCCTGTTGTGCAGGCACACGGACAACAGACCGGCTTTGAACAGGCGTTTTCTGACCCGGAAACTGCTTCATCGCATACATTCCAAGTACATCAGATAGGTTCTTTTGAAGTCGCTGTACTTTCGGACAGTCAGGTATGCCGTATATTTTCCCTGGCACAGACTGACTGTATTATGGTTAAAATTATCGATATGCTCCATGTTAACGATATAGCTTCTGTGGGTTTGAAAAAAGCACTGTTTGCTCAGAGTGTTTATCCAATGGTCAAACCGTTGCGTGGAATGGTAAGTCCGGTTCACCGTTGTAATGATAATTTTTTTGAACTGTGCTTCAATCATGACAATGTCAGAGCTGTCAATGGTATAGACTCCTTCCTTCGTCTCGATGACTGTGCGGTCCACGACCGTAAGGTGTGCCCGCAATGCATCCTTATAATTTCGAAAGAAACGATTCTTATCCAGGGGTTTAGTCAAAAAGCGAAACGCATGGAAATGCATCGCTTCATCAAGATAGTCCTCATGAGAAGTGACGATAAAATTCAGGATTTTCTTATTCCTTTCTGCCAATATCTTTCCTGTATGGATTCCGCTGATACCGGACATTTCCACATCTAAAAAACAAATATCGAATACATCTTGACAGGCAAGCAGATCCTCTCCGGAAGAAAAGCAGCATATCTGCGGCAGCGGAATCCTGTGCTTGTCCGAATATTCTGTTATGAAGGCCTTAACCTGCTCCTGCACTACTGCATCATCATCACAAATCGCTATTCTCATAAACTCGTCCCCTCACTTGTGGAATATAGAAATAATACCGTGTGAAATTCCTGCTCCTCCGCCGAAAAGTAGGCATCCATTTGTCCGTTATATCTTTTTACAACTCTGTGAATACTTCTCAGCCCGACTCCGTGATTTGACGGCTCGTGTTTGGAAGAGAGGAAAAATCCGGTCTCTGCGTTTTGAACCGGTGCTTTGCAGCATGAGTTTCTCAGTGTAATAATTGTTTTCCGGTGATCCTTCGAACCGGTAATATCCAGATCGATGAAGGGCTCGTCGCACTGACCGGAGGCTTCATAGGCATTATCCAACAGATTACAGAACAGAGCGGTGATATCTTCAAAAGCAAGAAAGCGGACATCAGAATTCTGCGCATTCGCCTGAAAGATAATCCCATGATTCTGACACAGCGTGCAATAACGGGCAAGAATGATGTTTAGTGTATCACAGTTTGTCGGTTGAAAATAATG
>JAEDDX010000043.1 GCA_016293615.1 Acetatifactor sp. | reverse complement strand
ATGTACGCTCGGGTGAAACCAAATGGTCCCTTCGGGACCGCTTGGTTTCCTTCCGAGCTACAAAAAGGGAGTATCCTTGCGGATACTCCCCGGAAAAACTTATGTAGGTTCAGACTAGTTGGTGATAACCTGCTCGGTCTGCTTGTCGAATACATGGATCTTCTCAACATCCAGAGCGAACTTGATAACATCGCCGGGTCTTGCGGTTGTACGGGAATCTACTCTTGCGGTGATAGGGAACTCCTCAAGATCGAAGTACAGATATACTTCTGCACCGAGCAACTCGTAAACCTTAACGGTAGACTCAAATACGCTGTTAGGAGAAGACTCAATGAAGGTCTGAGAATCATAAACATCCTCAGGACGGATACCGAATACAACATCCTTTCCGTCGTAGCCGCCGTCGATGAGCTTCTTGGACTTAGCAGCGGGAAGAGGAATCTTTCTGCCTGCGATTACAAGGTTAGCAACATCGCCTTCAATAGCAACGGTAGCATCAAGGAAGTTCATCTGAGGAGATCCCATGAATCCTGCTACGAACAGGTTAGCGGGCTTCTCATACAGATTCTGAGGGGTATCAACCTGCTGGATTACACCGTCCTTCATAACTACGATTCTGGTACCAAGGGTCATAGCCTCTGTCTGGTCATGTGTAACGTAGATGATGGTGGTGCCCAGTCTCTGATGCAGCTTAGCGATCTCAATTCTCATCTGTACACGCAGCTTAGCGTCCAGGTTGGAAAGAGGCTCGTCCATAAGGAATACCTTAGGATTACGAACGATTGCACGACCCATAGCTACACGCTGTCTCTGACCACCGGACAGAGCCTTGGGCTTACGGTCAAGGAGGGGAGTCAGGTCGAGGATCTTAGCAGCTTCCTTAACCATCTTGTCGATCTGATCCTTGGGAACCTTTCTCAGCTTCAGACCGAATGCCATGTTGTCATATACGGACATATGAGGATACAGAGCGTAGTTCTGGAATACCATTGCGATATCACGGTCCTTAGGCTCTACATCGTTAACTACTCTGTCACCGATCTTCAGTTCACCAGAAGAAATATCTTCCAGACCTGCGATCATACGAAGTGTGGTGGACTTACCACATCCGGAAGGTCCTACGAAGATGATGAATTCCTGGTCAGCGATCTCAAGGTTGAAATTCTTAACTGCTTCGAAGCCGTTAGGATACACCTTGCAAATGTTTGTCAATGATAAACTTGCCATTGTTATAACCCCTTTCGTGTCATATCTTATTTTTTAATTTGCTGGCAGGTCACCCTGCCGACTATAAAAAGTATACTGGATAAAGTGTTTTCGTGCCATACCATTATTTCACAAAGATTTTCCGGCATATTGTATGATTTGCTCACAAACATGATACAATTCGACATTCTTTGGCACATTGCCGAAAACAAATCTCTTTTCTTGGCATATTGCCCAAATTACTATTTCGTACTGTCTTCTTCCGTCCCATCGACAGTGATTTCGTCTCTGAAAATCCTTTCATCCTCGCCCTGTTCTTCCTCTTCCTCCTTGGGACCCTGTGCGGCAGCGATCTGTTCCTCGAGCTTTGCGAACAGCTTGTTACACATTTTCGCAGTCACCCAGCCGGGACCGGAGATCCCCACGAACAAAAAGAGAGGAAACCATTCAAAGGCGAAAAACAGGATGCAGAAGGAAACAGCGTATGTAAAGAAGATGACCAGTGTCTTGGGGAACTGCATCAGGCTCATGACAAAGGCATTTTTGACAGTCTGCCAGGTCGTGTTGTCAAATTTTGCAAGCACGGGGAAGGCATAGAGCGCAATCAGGGCAACCAGAACTGCTGCCGCGCCGACTGCCAGACCGACTACGGTTCCCAGCGTATTGGTCATATCCATGACCAGGAAGTAATCCACGCCCAGAATCGCCGCGATGATCAAAAGGCCAAGCCAGATGATGGTCGCCTGTCTGAAGTTCTGTAGAAAGGACTTGAAGAAGCCCTTCGTAATATAGGTCTCCTCATCCCTGACAATCTTCAATGTCATGTAATTCATCGCCGTCAGTGAAGCACCGATGGTGATGATGGGAATACAGCAGAAAATCGTCAGGATGTTCAGCCACATCAGATCCGCAATCTTTGACAAAGTCTGCATCAAAGGACTATCAATACTTAACCACTTCATTTCTCTTACTCTTACACCTTTCTGATTGTTATTTCAACTGTTTTTGCATCTCCGTAACTAAGATGCCGCGGTACTCCATCCGGGGCCCCGTCACTTCAAAGCCACTCTTATGATAGAACGGCTCCGCCGAGGGCAGGGCTTTGACCCTGAGTGTCGTCTGTTTGTGCAAAACCGCCCGTTCACAAAGACATGACAGAAGCGCTCTCCCCACGCCCTGATGCTGATAGGCCTCATCCACAAATAACAGGGAAATGACATTCCCGCTTCGGAGCGTGCCGGCACCGATGATTTTATCTCCGTCGGCTGCGATGACCATCGGATATGTCCCCTTCAGGAAAGCCTCGTACAGGGCATCTGCCGTGAGCAGTTCGAAAAAATTCCGGATTGCCTCCGGCGACGCCGTTTTTCCTTCCGCAGCCAGAAATGTCCGCCAGATCATCTTAACGGCCGGCGTCCAGTCCGTTCTGTCTGCCCATCGGACCATGTAATGCATCTTGCTCCTCCATCAGTTCCGTCTTACCACCTGTTCCAGCCATACGAGAATATCCTGCCAAACCTTTTCATAATCCGTTTCATTCAAAAGCTCATGTCTGTCCGTCGGATATAGCATCAGGGTTACCTGCTTCAATCCTGCTGCGATCATTCCCTCATACGCTTTGCGCACGCCCGCGCCGTAGGCGCCGACAGGATCGTCCTCGCCCGAAGCCATAAGCACCGGCAGCTCCTTCGGGATCTTCTCCAGATTGTCCGGCTTCTGGATTCGGGTGATCAGTTCAAACAAAGTCTGGAAACCGTTGACGGTAAAGGTAAAGCCGCACAGCGGATCCGCCAGATAGCGATCCACGACAGCGCTGTCCTTGGTCAGCCAGTCAAACTCGGTTCGTTTCTCTCCGATTTTGTCATTGTAGGATGCAAAAGCGTGCTTGTAGATGAACTTCGCGACATGCTTCGGCCCCAGAAAAACCTTCTGCAGCGCCGCGGTCAGCTTACTGATTCCGAGTACGGCCGCCGTCTGCGAGCCGGTGCCAAGGAGGATCGCCCCCGTGATACCGGTGCCGTAGCGGCACATATAACTTCTGGCAATGAAGGAACCCATGCTGTGACTGAGCAGAATATAGGGCAGTCCCGGGTAGAGCGCCTGCGTGATCTTCTTGAGCCTGTGTACATCCCGCACCAGAACGGTTGCGGGGTCCTGGCTGCAGAAATATCCCGGCGTGCCGTTCTCTCCGATGGACCTGCCGTGTCCCAGGTGGTCGTCTCCGGTCACCGCAAACCCCTGCTTTGTCAGAAATTCGGCGAACGCCGCATAGCGTCCCATGTGCTCCGCCATACCGTGTACGATCTGCACGACCGCCCGGATATCCTCATCCCGATCCGGCAGATACCTTACCGCATACAGCTTGCTCTTACCGTCTCTGGAATCAAAATAGAACTCTTCTTTTCTCATACTAGTCCCCATGCGTTTCGCCGGCAGTATCTGCGACACTGCTTGCGCTTATTTTCCGTAACCTCTGTGTCATACGAGCAAGGGCGGAAAGGCTGCTGCGCCATTCCGCCCAAACATGCTTTATAGTCAAGTATACCGCATTTTTATTGAAAAGTCAGTATTTTCACATGATTTCATAAAGTTTTTATGCTTTAGCAGATTTCCGCACCGGCGGGCATATCCTTTTCGGGCTTTACCAGCGCAAAATTGCCCTCTGCATCCTCAGCGCACAGAAGCATTCCTTCGGAAAGAACGCCGGCAAGCTTCGCGGGCTTTAAGTTCACAAGAACCATAACCTTCTTGCCAACCATTTCCTCAGGTGTGTAATGTGCCTTGATACCGGACACGATCTGCTTTACCTGACTGCCGATTTTCACCTGGCTGCAGAGAAGCTTCTTGGACTTGGGCACTGCCTCGCACGCGATGATCTCGCCCACCTGAAACTGCAGCTTAGCGAAGTCTTCATAAGAAATCTCAGCCTTTGCCTCGATGTCGATGACAGGCTCCTCCTTCTCCTCTTTGGCAGGCTTGTTTGCGGCGATCATCGCCTCGCGGATTCTCTCCTCCTGCGCTGCCACCTCCTTCAGATCCAGACGCGCGAACAGAATCTCGGGGGTATCGGTCACCTTCGTGCCGCTTTCATAAAGTCCAAAGGTCTCAAGATCCGCAAACTCTCTCAGAGAAGTGTTCAGCTGTTTTACGATTCTGCCTGCGGTTTCCGGCATAAAGGAATCCAGCAGGGATGCGCCGATTACGATGCCTTCCACCAGATTGTATAAAACGGTAGCCAGACGGTCCTTCTTCGCCTCATCCTTTGCGAGCACCCAGGGCTCGGTCTCATCGATATACTTATTGCAGCGCTTGAAGACAGCGAAGATCTCCGTCAGTGCGTCTGCCGCACGAAGCTCATTCATCTTAGCGCATACCTTTTTGAAAGCACCTGTCGCCACTGCCTTCAGTTCCTCATCAACAGCGTCCGTCACCTTCTTATCCTCTACCACGCCGCCGAAATACTTGTTGCTCATGGAGATGGTTCTGTTGACGAGGTTTCCGAGCGTGTTCGCCAGATCGGAGTTGGTTCTCTCCGCTACAAGCTCCCAGGTCACGGTTCCGTCGTTTTCAAACGGCATCTCATGCAGGACATAATAACGGACTGCATCCACACCGAAGAAGTCTGCAAGGTCGTCAGCGTAGATCACATTTCCGCGGGACTTGCTCATCTTGTCAGCGCCGGTCAAAAGCCAGGGATGACAGAATACCTGCTTAGGCAGGGGCTCGCCCAGAGCCATCAGGAAAATCGGCCAGTAAATCGTATGGAAGCGGATGATGTCCTTGCCGATCAGATGCAGGTCCGCAGGCCAGAGCTTTTTGTATTGCTCGGAGCTTTCACCGTCGGCGTCGTAACCGATTCCAGTGATATAGTTGATCAGCGCATCCACCCACACATACACCACATGCCTGTCATCAAAGTCCACGGGGATTCCCCACTTGAAGGAGGTTCTGGACACACACAGATCCTGCAGACCGGGCAGCAGGAAGTTGTTCATTATCTCATTCTTTCTGGATACGGGCTGAATGAACTCAGGGTGCTCATTGATATGTTTGATCAGCTTGTCGGCATACTTGCTCATTTTGAAGAAGTAAGCCTCCTCCTTGGCGGTCTTCACCTCTCTGCCGCAGTCAGGGCACTTGCCGTCCACCAGCTGGGACTCGGTCCAGAAAGACTCACAGGGCATACAGTAAAGCCCCTCATACGCTCCCTTATAGATATCGCCCTGGTCATACAGGCGCTTGAAGATCTTCTGCACCTGTTTCTCATGATACTCATCGGTCGTGCGGATGAACTTATCATAGGAGATGTTGAGGCGGTCACACATCTCCCGAATGGTGCCTGCCACCTTGTCTACGAACTCCTTCGGGGTAACGCCGGCCTCCTGCGCCTTGATCTCGATCTTCTGCCCATGCTCGTCGGTTCCCGTCTGGAAGAATACATCGTAGCCCTCCTTTCTCTTGAATCGTGCGATGGCGTCTGCCAGCACGATTTCATAATTGTTGCCAATGTGAGGCTTACCGGAGGTGTAAGCGATGGCCGTTGTAAGATAATAGGGTTTCTTTTCCATATTTCTTTCCTTCCTTTCTCTTTCTTCGCTGTATCATAGATTCCCGTCCGTCATGTGTTCCTTCCAAAAGGTCCCGGCAGAACCACATGCCAGACAAAGATCAAATACTTACTGTAACATCATTGTTTCCAGTTTCCTGCAGATTCTCTCTGCCAGGGCAAACTTAAACGCCTCATTCGGATGCACCAGATCCGGGATATAGGACTTATAATTCTCCTCGCGGATATCAAAGGCGTAATACTGATCCAGAAATGCAACCGCTTCGGATTCCGCCACTTCCTCCGCTGCTTTCACATAGGTTTCCAGGACATTTCCGTCATGCACTTCCCGTCCAAACTCAAAATTCGCACACTTCGTCGGCGACAATACCAGAATCTGCGCTTCCGGAAAAGCAGTCCGGACTCTTTGGATGGCGGTCCGAAGCGCCCCCTGATAGGTCGTGACATCATATGAATCCTCCCCGGAGACGGGCTGTCTTCCAAAATAGTCATTCAAACCAAAGGAAAGGACGACACAGTCTGCATGTCTGTCTGTCTTCCGGAATAACTCAAATGCCGACATGGCATTGTCTGTTTCATCGCGCGTTTCGTCCAGCAAACTCATGTCGCCGTCCAGCACAATATCCAACACCGTATTCAGGTCATATTTTACAATGGCGGGGTCCGGATAGACAGAGGCTGTCGTTCCGCCGACCGCCATATTGTAGACGGTTGCGCCTGACAGGGATGCGACAACTCCCGGCACCGAGAATGTATTTGCATCGTTTGCCATGATGCTGTCTCCGAAAAACAAGATGCTCCTGCCGGATAAGTCCGCGAAGGTGACTTCCTTTCGCTCCGTGACCTGTTCCTTCAGACGGTTCATTCGCCCGACACTGTTTTCCGCCGTCAGCAGATAAGTGTCATCCCGGAACGCAAAAATCAGCATCAGCCTCTGCTGCGGCTGCATGCACTCACCGGCTTCGTCGAAATTGCCGGGGTTGGAATTGAAAAACAACTCGTCGCCCATAAAGAACACCTTGGTATTCTCATACGGGGCTGTCAGTGCCACAAAGTCCAAAAGGGACATGGTCAGGGTATCGAGCTCCTTTTCGGATAAGGCCTTCAGCATCTCCATACTGTAGCAGGGAAGCAAAATCTCGAATGTAACGCCGGGATGTCCTGCCATAAAATCGGTCAGGTTTTTTTGATATTCGGCGCGGTAAAGTTTGCCGACCTGATAAAAGCTTTGGCTGATTGCATACGGATCGATCGCCAGATAGACCGTCCCGATCTCTCCGCCGGCATCAAACGCCCGCTCCAGATAGTCGCCAAGCTCCCGCAGGTTGCGGAATCCATCCTGTGCCTTCCACATCTCCTGCGCACGAAAATATGCAAAATCTTCCATGTCGAAGCTGTCATTTCCGTACATCGCCAGAAAAAGGCCGTTGTAGGAGGTCGTCGTCAGCGCCTCGACGGACTGCTGTCTCTCAGGCGAACGGGGAATACGGTAATTCCTGCTCCAAAAGCAGAACCCTATGACCAGCCCCGCAAGGACCAGACAGGCGGTGCAGATCGCCGCCGCTGTCAGTATTCTTTTTTTCATAGGCGCCTCCTTTCCCCACAGTTCTCGGGCGAAGCCTGCTTCGCCCTGCGCTTTGTTTACCTGCTGAACCATTCATAAGCGCCCTCTTCTTCGCTTAAGTCGCCACTTCGTGGCTTATGCGCTTATTTCATGCATGTTCAGGTGAAAACAAATGACTGCGATGCAGCCGCTTGTTTTCCTGCTAAACATGCAAAAAGCCTCCTCATGCTCTCGCATGAGAAGGCGTAATCAACGCGGTACCACTTCTCTTCGTCCGGCTCTCGCGAGCGCGGACCTCTTCGGGTCAATAACCCTATCCGCTATAACAGGCGGAACCTGTCGCAGCCTTATCTGACCATGTCAGGTTCGGTGCGCTGCTCAGGAGCCATGTTCCATTTATTCTGCCTCATTCCTCTCAACGCATACATCGTATGCAGAATGTTCTCTGTAAAGCAGGGGCGTAAATGTACTCTCTCCATCACTGCCGTTTTCATAACTTATGATAGACACAACATAACACATTTATTCCATAAATGTCAAGCCTTGTCAGCAGAATCCATCTGCGCCAGGAAAAGCTTCACCTGACCGGCAAGGTCGTCCCTGAACACGCCCGACCCGGCAACGATAACATTCGCTCCGGCTTCCAGGGCAAGCGGTAAGGTCTCTGCATTGATGCCGCCGTCCACCTCAAGGTCCACATGCAGCTTCTTCTCTTCAATCATCCGGCGGATTTCCCGAACTTTATCCAGACAGTCCGGCATGAGCTTCTGTCCGCCAAAGCCCGGCTCCACCGTCATAACCAGCACCATATCCACCAGGGGCAGAAGCGACTCCACCGCCTCAGCAGGGGTTGCAGGCTTGATGGTAATGCCCACCTTTTTCCCAATGCTTCGAAGCTTCGCAATAATCTCCCGAACCTGAGTGGTTGCCTCCAAATGGAAGTTGATCAGGTCAGCGCCGCAATCCGCAAACTCCTGAATATACCGCTCCGGCTTATCGATCATCAGATGCACGTCAAAAAACATATCGGTGTATTTTCTGATGCTCTTGATCACAGGCATTCCAAAAGAGATCGCCGGCACAAACACCCCGTCCATTACATCAATGTGCAGATACCGGACTCCCGCTTCTTCCAGTACTTTGATCTGTTCACCCAGCTTGAAAAAATCCGCAGCCAGGATGGATGGTGATAAAATATCCATAAGAATAACCTCCGCAACCCTATTATATTCTATCGTTACGATTCCGAACCCCAGGGCTCTGATTAGTTATATTTTATCAAAGAAACAGGGGTATCGCAACTATATTTGCGCTATAGATCCGGCAATTTTCTCCTGATTGCGGCATAACGGAAGGCAAGGGTGCAAGCGAGGGGGCGAACACCATCCCCACCGGTTCACTCATTGAGATAAAGTTCTATGCGTTTATCAATATTCGCAGCTACACTCTCCCATTTCCTGTTATCTGAATAGCCTGCCGCAAGCTCCTCCTGTATGATCGCACAGATTCCTTCATACTTGAGCGGAGCAGCTGTACAGAGCTCCAGATAAGCCTTTGCTTTCTCCACGGAATTCGTATCATCCTTAAATCGGATAACCTCGTTTCCCTTCCAGTGCAGTGTTCCATCCTCGTCCTCTGTCACATCCGCCAAATCTATCTTCCTGACAGACATATCATCGGCTACTCCGGAATACATTTTTTCCTGGATTTCACGGCCGAGTAAACATGTCAAGAATTCCTTTATCTCCTCCTTATGAGCGGTAGCTTTATTTACGACAATGACGCCATCGGTATCGATATAATTACCACAGGATCCTTCTGTAGGGATGCCCACATAATTACAGTTCTCACCGGCCGTTTCCACCCCAAAGCTGCTGACAGCACCGCTTCCGGCAATTACGAAGAACGCCGCACGGTCTGCCTCTCCAAGCCACCCTGTCTGCGAGCGGTCCAGCTCGGATGTATCTAAATCGATCTGCTTGAAAAAGCTCACCATGCGTTCATCACCGAAATGACTTGTTCCTCTTTCCCAGTCAATCAGGAATGAATTCTGCAGATTATAGGCTGTGATCAGGTTTGCGGCAGCAACAGGCATAAAGTAATCATTGACATAATATATGGCCGGAATCAACCGCTTATCCTGCATCAGGCCGGTCATATCTTCTATCCTCCAGGTGTCTTTGTCCCATATTTCTGACGATACCGCCATGCCATATGCGCATATATTCACCGGCAATCCTGCCAATGTGCCATTCACCATTCCAAGTTCAACTGCACCGGGCAGCAAATCATCCATGACCTCTGCAGGCAGTATTTCATCAAGGGGCAGTACCACCCCCTTTTCATACAACAGCTCCATTCGTTCCCTTGAGACATACAGAATATCCGGGCCGCTGTCCGACAGCAATTCCATCAAGGTTTGCGTCCATGCATCTTCATCATAAGCCGCAAAGGTTTTACAGGAATAGACAGTGTTTCTGTCTCTCTCGGACCGGATTCCCATGCATTCACCCAATTTGTTACTGCCGGCGTTTTTATTGACCATATCATAAATCGACAGAGTGGGGCGTGTGTGGTTTTGCACATGATCCAGTTCCACGATCCAGTCTGTCTCAGTCTCATCCGGTGTATTGCTGCTGACCCGCAGACAAGGAAATTCCCCGGTTCCAAGCAGAAGCATATGCTTTTTATTCTTTTCAACTCCGTTTTCCAGATAGTCAAACACCTGTACCCTTTGCCCGGTAAAAATGTTCCATCTGACAATCCCGCTTTCTGTCAGGTAGTAGACATTGTCTCCCTGCATTCCGGCAAAGTGTTTGATACGCTGCCCATCAGCAGGAAGCTCGGCAACTGCTTTCATTTCCCTTGTGTCTGTATCAGCCAGCAATAAAGTGACAGTATTGTTGTCTTCGTGAAGCAACGGAAAGACCAGCTCATTCTCTTCTGTGCGGAAAGGAGTTCCGACTATGTTTGCGCCCGTGTCAAACTGCATGACCAACTCGGCATTTTTATCAAATACACATAGATACTTCTGTTCCGATGTATCCAATCCGGTGTATATGTTACCGTTTCCGTCACAGGCAAATGTCGTCCTCGGAATCACTGGATAGATGTCAGGTTCAACCTTTAATATTTCATGGCTGACCAATTGGTCATATAAGTCAACAGACCTACTTTCCCGCGTGGCGGTGTTGTAATAAATATACTTACTATCATTCTGATACCATCTTCCCTGCTCATCCTTGTCGATCGTTTCCCAGGAAAATACATACTGACTTTGATCAATCATGTTCATCCCGCTTAAAAAACCGCACTTACAGTTTCCCGGGTCAATGCCCAAGTCTTCATAGGTCAGTTTATATGTGGCACGGTTCATCATGTCCGTGTCATATATCTCCAGCATCCAATAAACTGCTTCTATGTTCGGAGGATTGATGATACTGCTTAAGCGACTTACGCTTCCCCCGTAAACTGCTTCGCAGATGCCGTCATAATACACAGCGGACGATTCCCCCGCATCGGAAGCCGTGCCGTGTTCCCAAGACACATACCGGTTTACCCACAATTCCGAAGCAGTTATCACCTGCCCGTCAATTACAAACCCTTCCTCTTTCCAATCACGCTTTCCGGACTGTGAGTTCTCCGGTTCCTTTATCATTTTTCCGCATCCGGACAAGCATATCATTATCAGAATCATCCATAACAAGCAAAGCTTCTTTTTCATACAGATTAACACCTCAAAAAGCAGACAAAGGGGACATATTCCTCTTTGGAATGATTTCTCCGTCAAGCAGCTCTACAATGTGCTTTACGATGGCACACAGCAATCTGCTTCCCGGCTAAACAATCTCTCCGTAATTGATATGGACGATCCTATCACACTTTTTTGCCACTTCCATATCATGAGTCGCAATCAGTACCGTGATTCCTTTTCTTTCAACAAGCCGGCGTAAAAGTGCAACGGTGTTTTCGGCACTGATCCGATCCATGGCACCTGTTGGTTCATCAGCAAGAATAATACTCTTATTATCAGCCAACGCCCTGGCTATAGCAACCCTCTGTTTCTCGCCACTGGATAACCAGTCCGGAAAACGCCTTGCTTTATCCGTCAACTCCAGTTCATCCAGCAACTCTCTCACTTTCCGGTATCCGCAGGCCCGATACTCCTTCCCGTGAACTGCAAGAACTATGTTTTCCCATACCGTTCTATTCTCAATCAACCCATAATTCTGAACAATATAGCCAATCTGATTTCTTCGCAAATGGTATAGTTCGCCTGGTTTGGTATAATCTATTATTTTTCCGCCAACAGACACCTGTCCGGATGTTGGGGCAATGATTCCGGCAATCATATTCAACAGGGTACTTTTCCCGCTTCCGCTCCTTCCCATTATCGCGACCATTTTACCTTCCTGCACTGACAGATTTATGTTTCGGAGCACCGGAATGACCTCTCCCTGCGTTTGATACTGCTTTGTGACTCCCCGAATCTCAATCATTCAAATCCTCCAATGTGTGATTGAATATTCAATCTTCTTAACTTGTAATAACTGATAACGCCTACTGTACCTACCAAACTTATGTTGTGAACGGCTATCAGCTTCAACGACAGAGTCCATCCACCCTGCACAAAAAGGCCAATAACGCTGCAGATGAGAATTGCCAATACCTCCGGCAGCAACAGCAAAAGCATTAATGACCCCATAATAATGCACATAATCTGTCTGAAAGAGAAGCCGTTCAGTATCAAAATACTGTAATACCTGCTATTATCATCGAACTTTATAATGAAAAAAAGAATCGTTGAAATTATGGAGAAGACATATAATAACACGACCATCTTCTGCAGAATTTGTACTGCATCCTGCAGGTTCATCTCTACAAGCTGACTCTGCTGATTCGTAGCACCAGCAACTGTCGAAGCCGGTAAAACTCCACTGGTCTCGCAAATATTCTGAATAAATGTCTGTAATTCATTTGCAGATAAATCAGAATATAGGGCTCCATTGATCTTAAACAGATACAAAAGACGTTGGCGGGTTCTTTCCTCAGATGTTAATGTCACAGCGTTTCCATCCTGCATCGGCATTAACACATAGCGATCCAGGCAAAGCACCTGCCCATTGTATACCAGGTATTCACCTTCCTTGAGTATTCCCGTCACTTCAAACTTACCCCTTGGAGAGACAGGGGTGAATCCATCTGTCACATCACCAACCGTGAATGTAGCTCTATACTGACTCCCAAGGACAATCGGTATCGGTGAATTATTTTTATCCTCTTCCTCCCAAAAATCACCTTGATCACACTTAAGTTGAAACAAGTCCGCTACATTTCTGCTCATCCAGAAGCACTTTATTTCGCTAAACATCTCACCGTCTACTATCCCGCGATGATCCGGGCCACCACCCTCTTCATAGGTATATAAAACTTCATCGGGTACTGTATCTGAAACAAAAACAATAGGGTTATCGTACATCTCCAGATACTCGAATTGTTCCGCATTTTTCAGCTTTGAATACATAATCCCCAGTCTTGCCAAGGAATCACTATTCTGAAAAAACTCCGTTTCATATTGACCCACCAGATTATCCACCAGTCTGTACAGTTCTTTCTCCTGATGAGCATAAACCATTCCGTTTTGAAGAGAATTCACGTCTTCTGAAAATTGGAAAGCAAATAAGCATAAGAGCGAAAAAGCAAACAATTGGATTTCAAGAATCGAAGATGCGAAGATACTGTCATGTATGTCTAAAATCAGTTCTTTCACGATTGTTTTCACAACGGTGCCTCCTCACTTTGTTCAGGCATAAACACAAAAGGATGTTAACCATCATAAACACAAAAACCAATCCGAGTATATATCCCAGAATGTTCCATGTTGTTCTCCGGCAAAAGATCATAACGCCGATACATACCGGAGTGAAAATCTTTATAGAATCAAAGCATATTTTTATTTCAGCATTTTTCATTCCCAACAAATAGAAGGCATCCCGCATTTGATCATACTGCTTTGTCCAAAAGAATGTAATAATAACCATGCTGCTACACAGTAACAAAATCGTAATGGATAACACGCTACGACTTTTCTCTTCCACATTGTATATGTCGTTCATACCGGTCGCTTTTCTATCTAAAATGTTGACTGTAACTCCTTCTTTCTTCGCCCAATCACAAATCTCCTGGAATACAATGTCAACATCCTTTTTATGATTTCCCTCCAATATAAACTCATTCTGTGTCACATCGTTCTCAATTGTTCCAACCATATAGATACCGTAATCAAGGGCAATGCTGCCATCACCCTTGATTACTCCAACATTCTCGTAAGCGCTATTGTGATAAACGAAAGGAGAAATCTGAAATATGTCCCCGGCCTTTTCTCCGCAAACATACGAATTCTGAAGTTCTGTGAAATCTCCGTTAGCATAAAACCGCCCAAGCTGGTTTTTATAAAAGTGATTGGTACTAACCAATCTGAATATTGGTACCCCATCCTCTTTACGCTGCAACAACGCATATTCCTGATTAGAATCATCCAAAAAGCAAAAGTCCAATCCATTTTCCGGCTGCATTTTGAACTGAATCGCCACATCACTCAGCGCGTCTACCGATTGCGTACCAACATGCTGTGTTTTTTCATACATTTGTGCGATATCAGCAGCCACTAAAACAATAGACAGCAAACACAGAAACAATAATGCATGATATCCATAGCGTCTAAGAAAAGTTTTCATCCTATCCCCCGCAATACCTGCATATAGTCATCCTTAGAGGGAATTGCAATATGTATGTGCAACACCATTCCATCCACCGGCATCATCGTTACCGGGCGTTTCGGCTGTTGTGCCCCAATATGACATTTTTCTACCGGAATCAGACCCCGAATGAACAGCCCCGAAAATTGTTTCAAATCTTGCTCGTACATATCCATAAAAGTAAGATGAATGTTCAGAGGTTGCTTTGCACAACTTAGTATCGTTCAACAATGTCATAACATATGACTTCAAATTGATCGAGCCCTTATCAACAGTTACATCCTTCGTATCATATAATATCCATTCCGGCAAAGAGTAACTCACTGCTGCTATATTCGAATTACTTTCTGACCAGGAATGTACCGAAGTTTCATCCGGTAAACTCTGGCCACATACAACCAAACCATTATTAAGCAAAAACAAAGTCATAATCCCTATCGTCAACAATCTTTTCAAATTCATAAACATCCTCCGTTCATTCATAATCTCTTTCGTTTTTTAATGTCTCAGGTTACAATTTTTACTTTACCAAGATAGACTATTATCCTCTCGATCTATTGGGTCGATATGTCGATCCATTAGCATCATGGAACTATAAATTTTTCTGCTTCGCCTTCCTGTTCTGACAGTTACGGGAGGCTCCGCTTCTCCGAATCCGTTGACCCCTGTCTTCAATGTCGTTCAAAGTGTTCTGCTTCCGTCAAACTCTTTTTCCACTCTGTGAAATGTGCCTGCCACTGTTCCTCTGTTGCTTCGGCGTTGCGCTCAAAGAACTCCTTTTCTTTGTCCTGATTCATTTTCTGAATTGGCAGGTCTTTCTGATAAACTTCTCCCAGATACTCCCAATACTTTTCTTCTGATTCAAATTGCTCCATCACAGCACGAAAATCCGCACTGTTTGCTGCCGTATCCACTGCCGTTTTCAGTTCACTCAGATACTCTTGAATCTCTTCTTTTGTAGCTGAATACCCCAAACGGACCGCCTCCTGATAGAGTGCCTCTTTTTCTTTACAAAATTCATATGCCATTTCATGCGCATCCTGCTCACTCATACCGGATATCGTGTAGTAGCGCTCTGCCTTCTCGATATCTGAGACATATATCGTCGCTGTTTTTCCGACCGCATAAATATCTTTTTTATCGTTGTTTTGGGCACTTTCAGCAAGATACTTCCCCCACTTGGCATTGACAGACGGATCGGCCAATGCCCAAATGCTTCCGGCTGCCAGAACAAAAACCGCAGCGATCATCAAAACATATCGCATCTTTTTCATATTACCCCAGCCTTTCTTACTTTGTAACCTGAATACGATAGGAATAAACCGGTATGTTCGCTCCATTGCAGCAAATCTGATATTGCAATGTGCCAATGACGCCACAATTACATCCATAAACAACACTGTCATAGATGACCATCCCCCATCCGGGACTGAAAATGAACGCTCTTTGTTTTGGATTGCTATACGCATTAACTGCATATACTTTATTACTGATGCTTATGGCAACTAACAGGCAACACAAAAGGTATCCTAACTTTAATCATATGCTTTTTTTATTTCTCCTTATTAGTTCCTCACCCTGCATAGAGATTCTGCCTTGCGTCAACTCAAATCTTCTACTTGAATTTGTGACAGTGCGACGATACCAGCCTATAAAGATTCGGAACTCGCTTTTATTTCTTCAATCGTAATCACATTCAGCATGATTGTCAACTCTGCAATGGACTCCCCTCCTCCCATTCATATTATCGCAGTCGTCTGCAAAAGGAGCCTGTTTCTACCCCCGGTGTCAGGCGCCTCGCCTCAATGACAATTGTCATATTACTTAATCATTAGTATACCTCATATGATATTTTTGTCAAGCATTATTTTGTTTTACGCAATATTGACTTTTCATACTTTTACACATAAAATAATCAAAAGGAGGTTATAAAAATGTCAAACAGAAACATATTACAAAATGGCGTTGCCGACCTGCTGATTCTTCACCTCCTGACGCAGAAGGACTGTTACGGATATGAAATCGCGCAAAACATTTCCGGGTTATCGGATGGTTTGCTGGTCATTTCGCAGAACACCATCTACACAGCCATCTATAAACTGGAGAACGCGAAGATGATCAGCGAGTATTCTAAGCTTATCGGTCGAAAACGCACGCGTGTGTACTACCACATTGAGCCTCAGGGGCGTCAATATCTGGACGAGCTGCAGTCTTCCTTTGAATCCACAATTCAGGGCATTCGGTTGGTCATGGAGAAATCAATACAGAAAGGCGAAGGTGTCGAAAATGAACAGGCAGAGTCAGAAGTTGTGTCGGAAATATCTAAAAGAAATAAAGAGCCTTTTCCCTTTGCTGCGAAAGCAGGAGAGGCGTTATCTTGAAACATTAGAAAGAAACCTGATGGAATTCTGTCACCAAAAGGCTCCCGCCTCCGTTGAAGATATCTATCAGAATTTTGGGCTCCCGCAAGATGTGGTTCACACCTATTATTGCATGTCTGACGATTTATCCTTCTTTGGGACTGTTCATGTCGGCAGGTTGATTCGCAGATCCGCCTGCTTTATAGGTAGTCTGCTCCTGATTTCAGTCCTTTTTCTGGGCGCAATGCTCTTCTGGGAGGAAAAATCCATTGCGGAAACCAAAGTTTTTTATGTTACTACTGAAATTACGGTGGAATCAGGAGGAGTACAATAGGTCGCGTATCAGCAATAAGGTGTTGTGTTCGCGCTGATTCCAGGCCTGCTTTCCCTCTCTTTCAAGCATTTTTCTGCTTATTTCCAATGCTTCATCCAGCGTATACAAAACTTGCCTGAAGCCATATTTTCTCTCGTTTTCTGTATAGTTGCAGATTCCCTGCTCCGGATATACATCGCAAAAATACAGGCGGCTGATCTGATGCCATATCATGGGCTCCTGTACGGATAGTCTTTTTTCTTCGATTTCTCCGAACGGCACAATTGTATCCAAAATCACATCATACCCCGTCTCTTCTTTTACTTCTCTCGCCAGTGCTTCGTAGTCATCCTCTCCGCCATCGATTCCGCCGCCGGGCAGTTTAACTTCTCCAAAGTTATTTTCAATCATCAATAACTTACCGTCAATAAAAATAATGCCCCTCACTGCTACCCGACAGATCTCCTCTAAATCGGGAGTGTAATTTTTTTCATCCATGATGAGTATTTTTTCCATAGTACCCTACCCCCAAATTCTTACCCAAATTCTTATATGAAGTTTCCTTCCCCTTTGGAACAAAGAGTTTCGCTTGCGAAACTCTCGTGCCGAGCGCGGTCGCACATGCGACATATTTCAACTCGCGCGAGTGCGCATCCTCACGGAGCGTTTTGTAGCATAGGGAACGAAGTGTCCTATACTACGAAAGAGCATGGTGTGATACCATGCTCTTTCTCTCATGCTGCTCGACTCAAACAGTTCCGAAACGAACTTCTGAGTCTTTTATACAAACTCTTTCACGGACTTATAAACGCCTGCTGCGTCCAGACCGTACTTCTCAACCAAGGCTGCTGCGGAACCGGACTCACCAAACATATCCTGCATACCGATCTTCTTCACGGGAGTGGGAAGCTTCTCGCTCAGGCAATCGCAGACTGCGCTGCCGAGTCCGCCGATCACGGAATGCTCCTCAACGGTAACGACCTTGCCTGTCTTCTTAGCGCTTGCAACGATGAGTTCCTCATCCAGAGGCTTGATGGTACAGATGTTGATCACTTCTGCGTCGATGCCGTCGGCTTCCAGCATCTTGGCTGCGCCGATTGCGGAATCTACACAGATACCGGTTGCTACGATGGTGACATCCTTACCTTCGCGGATCACGGTACCCTTGCCGATCTCGAACTTGTAATCAGGCTTATCGTTGATCACGGGTACTGCTGCACGGCCGAATCTGATGTATACGGGGCCTTCGTGCTCGATTGCCGCACGGACTGCTGCCTTAGCCTCGATATCGTCGGAGGGGCACATCACAACCATGCCGGGAATGGTTCTCATCAGAGCCAGATCCTCGTTGCACTGGTGGGTTGCGCCGTCTTCACCAACGGTGATGCCTGCGTGGGTTGCACCAATCTTTACATTGAGTGCAGGATAGCCTACGGAGTTACGAACCTGCTCGTAAGCACGGCCTGCTGCAAACATTGCAAAGGAGCTTACAAAAGGAATCATGCCTGTGGTAGCAAGTCCTGCTGCGATGCCCATCATGTTACACTCTGCGATACCGCAGTCGATGTGGCGGTCGGGATATGCTTTCTTAAAAATACCGGTCTTGGTAGCTGCTGCAAGGTCTGCATCCAGAACAACCAGGTTAGGGAACTCTTCCGCGAGCTCCTTTAATGCGTTACCGTAACTCTCACGAGTTGCAATTTTCTTAACATCTGCCATGATTATTCACCTGCCTTCTCTAATTCTGCACCGATCTTCTCCAGATCAGCCATAGCGACTGCATACTGCTCATCGTTAGGAGCGGTGCCATGCCATGATACATTGTTCTCCATGAAAGAAACGCCCTTACCCTTAACGGTATGAGCAACGATACAGGTGGGCTGTCCCTTGGTTGCCTTTGCTTCCTCGAATGCAGCGCGGATCGCGTCAAAATCATGTCCGTCGATGTTGATTACATGGAAGTTGAACGCCTCGAACTTCTTATCGATAGGATAAGGAGAACATACCTCGTCAACAGGTCCGTCGATCTGAAGACCGTTGTTGTCCACGATGACTACGAGGTTGTCAAGCTTTCTGTGGCCTGCAAACATAGCAGCCTCCCAAACCTGACCTTCCTGAATCTCACCGTCTCCAAGGAGTGTATACACACGATTGTCCTCGCCCTTGAGCTTAGCGCCGAGTGCCATTCCGACTGCTGCGGAAATGCCCTGACCGAGGGAGCCGGAGGACATATCTACGCCGGGAATGTGAATGCAGGGATGTCCCTGTAAGTAGGAACCGAGTTTACGAAGAGTGGTCAGATCCTCAACAGGGAAAAATCCTCTGTTTGCGAGTGCGGAGTAAAGACCGGGAGCGGTATGTCCTTTGGACAGAACGAAACGGTCTCTTCCCTCCATATCGGGATTCTTGGGATCGATATTCATTTCTTCAAAATACAGATAGGTAAAGAGATCTGCTGCGGAAAGGGATCCGCCGGGATGTCCTGCCTTTGCACTGTGAACTGCTGTTACAATGCCCTTGCGCACGTCATTGGCGTGCTTTTGCAGTTCGATATTTTTCATCGTTTCCTCCAATCTGCCGTTCTGTGCGGCAATTTATTATATAGTTTTTTTGGCATTTAATGCTACTAATCATGCTATCACAGAATGCACTTCAAGTCCAGTATTTTCGGCGAAAAAGGCCCATTGTGCACGGGCACACGAAAGCGGTGTCTCTGCGGGGCCGACAGGCTGCAGACCGCCGCATTTTCGCTGCTGCTTTCCTTACAGCTTGCCCTGTCCGTAGTAAGCGTTCGCACCATGCTTTCTGTAGTAATGCTTGTCCTGAAGCTCCAAAGGCGCGGGCTGGATACGGGCATTGATGGTCTCTGCGCGATATGCCATCTTCGCCACTTCTTCCAGAACAACGGCGTTGTGCACTGCCTCCTTCGCGTCCTTGCCCCATGCAAAGGGTCCGTGGTTCTTGCACAGCACTGCGGGAACCGCAAGGGGATCCTTCTCCATCTTCTTGAACTCACTGACGATCAGAAGACCCGTGTTCTTCTCATAGGCTTCCTCGATCTCCTCTTTGGTCAGACATCTGACACAGGGAACCTCCCCGTAGATATAGTCTGCATGCGTGGTGCCGTAGCAGGGAATGGAACGGCCTGCCTGCGCCCAGCTGGTTGCATAGGAAGAGTGGGTATGTACCACGCCGCCGATTTCAGGGAAAGCCTTGTACAGCTCCGCGTGTGTCGCGGTATCGGAGGAAGGATTGTAGCGTCCCTCGATCTTGTTGCAGTCCAGGTCAACCACCACCATATCTTCCGGGGTGAGCTTATCATACTCGACTCCGCTGGGCTTGATGACAAAATAGCCCGTTTCGCGGTCGATTGCGCTGACATTTCCCCAGGTGAATGTTACCAGACCATACTTCGGAAGCTCCATATTTGCTTCGTATACCAGTTTCTTTAATTCTTCTAACATATGATTCCTCTTTCTGAAAATTGATATTCTCCTCAAGCAATGAATGCGGAGTGTGAAGGAAGCTCCGGCAGGACCTGAGTCTTCGCCGGAGAGCAGATCATACCCAGTGCTTATCTGAGACCCTCTACTGCTGCCTTCTCGGCGATCAGCGTACTCTTATATTTCTCCACATAAGCGTCAAAGCCTGCGACATCCTCAGCCTTGGGGGCAATGGTGGTGCCGGTCTGACCGGCAAAAATTCTGTTGCTGAGGTAATCGGGAAGGGTCTCGCCTGCTGCCTTCTCCTGCATGAATGCTGCCAGCACAGCCATACCCCATGCGCCGCCTTCGCTTGCGGTGTCCATAACCGTCACGGGAGAGTTGAATGCCGCTGCCATGAGCTGCTGTCCGACAACGGGCGTCTTGAACAGTCCGCCGTGACCCATCAGGGAATCTACGGTAACCTTCTCCTCCTTCAAAAGGATGTCATTGCCGATCTTTAAGGTTGCCATTGCGCTGTACAGGTTGCTTCTCATGAAGTTCGCAAGGCTGAACTTTGCATCGGGTGTCCGAACGAACAGAGGTCTTCCCTCGTTCAGGCCGGTTACGGGCTCTCCCGAGAAATAGTTGTAGGAGATCAGTCCGCCGCAGTCGGTGTCAGCGGTAAGTGCCGCTCTGTAGAGGCCGCCATAGAGGTCGTTCTTATCGATCTTCATGCCGAAGGCTGCGGCAAACTCATCAAACAGGTTCACCCAGGCATTCAGATCGGAGGTGCAGTTGTTGCAGTGAACCATTGCGACAGGGTTGCCGTCGGGCGTGGTTACCATATCGATCTCCTCATGCACCTTGGACAGTGCCTTCTCGGTAACCACCATGGAGAAGATGGAGGTACCTGCGGAAATATTGCCGGTGCGTACTCTGACAGCGTTGGTTGCTACCATTCCGGTGCCTGCGTCACCCTCGGGAGGACACATGGGAATACCGGGCTGCAGGGTACCGGAAGGATCCAGAAGCTTTGCGCCTTCCGCGGTCAGCGCGCCTGCAGACTCACCTGCGCAGAGCACCTTAGGCAGAATATCCTTTAACTTGAAGGTGAAGCCCTTCTTCGCAACCAGCTCGTCGAACTGTGCGAGCATGGTGCGGTCATAGTCGCGAATGGTCGAATCGATGGGAAACATACCGGACGCCTCGCCGATACCCATCACCTTCTCACCGGACAGCTTCCAGTGGATATAACCTGCCAGTGTGGTGAAGAAAGTGATATCCTTCACATGCTCCTCCTTGGACAGGATTGCCTGATACAGGTGTGCGATGCTCCATCTCTGGGGAATGTTGAAGTTGAAAAGGGGCGTCAGCTCCTTGCAGGCTTCCTCGGTCATGGTATTTCTCCAGGTACGGAAGGGCACGAGAAGCTCTCCTGCTGCGTTGAAAGGCATATAACCATGCATCATACCGGAAAAACCGATACTGCCGATGGTCGTCAGTGCCTCGCCGTATTTAGCCCTGACATCCTCTGCCAGACTTCTGTAGCAGCCCTGCAGGCCGTTCCAGATATCCTCCAGGCTGTAGGTCCAGATGTTATCCTCCAGACGGTTCTCCCAGTCATGGGTGCCCATAGCGATGGGCTGATGTGTTTCGTCTACCAGAACCGCCTTAATTCTGGTGGAACCGAACTCAATACCGAGGGCGGTGCGGCCCTCTCTGATTGCATTCTTTATTGCTTCGCTCATGATATATCCTCCGTTAGTAAATCGTTTTTTTCTCTTCCAGTATAGGGCAGAAAAGCAGGTAAAGTCAATATGCTTCCTTGCATTCCGGCGGCATTTAGCACACATACTTTTTTTCTGCCGCTCATAGATTGTAGCAAGTTTATCGCTACCGGTGACCTGTTTGAAACCAACCCTCCGCAAACGGATTTTACTTCCTGCCATTTTGACACTTCTTATTCTGATTGTTCTGATTCCGGCCTGTGTGTTCCATGCACATAAGGATGAGAAACAATTTCGGGAGCTGACAGAACAGCTCTTTCGGGAAGAAATGCTCTCCAATACCCTCAACATGCACTATACCCTCGCAGCCCCCGCGCGCTTCGGCATTACGGACTATACCCCCACCCTGCCCTGTTATTCGCAGGAAAAAAGCGCCGAAGACAATCTTTTTCTGCAGGAGATCCTCGCGAAGCTCTCCGTGATTGCGCCCTCGCGGTTATCGGCGCAGGACCGGGACTTCTATACTCTGCTGTACCGCTCCCTGAAGCAATCCGAACGCTTACACTCCTTCGCCTATTTCGACACTCCGCTCTCCCCGACCTCCGGCGTGCAGGCGGACCTGCCGATTCTTCTGGCAGAGTATACGCTGCGTTCCAAGCAGGATGTTGCCGATTATCTCGCGCTCCTTCGCCGGATCAAGTCATATTTTGCCTCTCTGTTGACCTATGAGCAGGAAAAGTCCGCAGCTGGAAACGCCATGCCGGCCTCCTTTCTCAGTGAAGTGCAAGGGCAATGTGACACTATTGTCACAAAGCAGTCTGTCAAGTGCGGGGATCATTTTCTGCAGACGACCTTCCGCGAACGCCTGCAGGCTCTCGTCACGGCAGGCATTCTCACCGAAGCCGAGATGCGTGAGGCGCTGGAGGAAAACAACCGTCTCCTCTTAGATTCCGTCCTTCCCGCTTACGCCGCCCTGAAAGCCGGACTGGAACCGCTCAAGGATACGACCGTCCCCATCGCCGGGCTCGCATCCCGCCCCGGCGGACGAGAATACTATGAGGCGCTCCTGCCTTCCGTCACCGGCTCCTATCGCTCCGTGGAAGAACTCAAATCCATGCTGACTGCCCGGCTTTCAGAAGAATATGAGGCTCTGAAGACCCTGCTGCAATCAAATCCTGCCGTCATCACAGTGCTGCAAAGCGGACAGTTCTGTGCTCTGACCGACTATACCGCCGAGGATATCCTCGCGGATCTGCAGTCGAGAATGCGGGGTTCCTTCCCGGCGCAGTCACCCGACTGCCGCCCTTATGTCAAGCCGGTCTCAGCCTGTCTGGAACCGTACTGTGCCCCTGCCTTTTATCTGACCGTCCCCATCGATGACACCTCAAAAGGCGTCATCTATATCAACGAAAGCAAAACCCCGTCCGGCACAGACCTATACACCACGCTCGCACACGAAGGCTTTCCCGGACACCTCTATCAGGACATTTACCACAAAGAGCAGGCCGAAGCACTCGGTCTTTCCCCGGCAAGGGAGCTTTTATGGTACGGCGGATATCTGGAGGGCTGGGCGCTTTATACGGAATTTATGGCCTATGATTATGCATCCGACCTGCTGCGCAGTCAGGGTCTGGAGGAGTCCGCAGTCTGCGTGCAAATAGAAAAGCATAACCGCAGTCTACATCTATGCCTTTACTCTCTTCTGGATATTTCCATTCACTATGACAACGCCTCGCTGAAGCAGGCTTCCGGGCTGCTTGGGCAGTTCGGCATAACCGACCCCAAAGTCGCCTCTTCCGTCTACACCTACATCGTCGGGGAACCCTGCAATTATCCGAAGTACTATCTGGGCTTCCTTGAAATCGAAGCACTCCGCGAAACGGCAAGATCTCTTTGGGGGCGGAACTACTCTGACCTTCGCTTTCACACCTTTCTTCTGGATAACGGGCCGGCAGACTTTCTGTTTCTGCAGGACCGCCTGCAGGAGACCCTGCCGGCGCAGGAATCGTAGTGCGATACCGCCTCAGTCCGGCCTTTCCGCGAACCCCGCCGCAATATGTACTACTTTTTACCCAGGACCTTCTTAAGCCACAGATCGGCAAGCTCCGGCCACATACGGACATCCGGATACGGATTCAGCTCTGTGGGTGCCGCAGGTGCATCCTGCGCAGGCTCTCCGAAGAACTGCTCCGTCAGCTCGGCATATCTTCTCTCGGACACATTAAGCGCCGTGTGGTTTCTGATCTGCTCTAACGCCAGATTAAGCTGCTCAAAGGTATAAGGTTCTCCGTGTTTTCCCAGGAAAAAAGCTTCGCTCGCAAGTGACAGCCCGTGTCCTCCGTAAGGAAAAACATAGTGTGCGAAGGGCACGCCGTGCGCCTTCAGGCTCTCCGCAAACAGATAGGAGTTCTCCACGGGAACCAGCCCGTCCTCCGCGGTCTGCCACAGGAAACAGGGCGGCGTCTGCTCCGTCACCTGCTTTTCCAGACAGTAATACTCCTTCTCCTCCCCGGAAGGGTCATAACCCATCAGGGCATCCATGGACGGCTGGTGCGTGTACTTCCCCGAGGTAATGACCGGATAAGAGAGAATCGCCGCGTCCGGTCTGTTGGAGAACGGTGCATACGCAGGATTCTCCTCGATAATATCCGCAAAATGTGTGCAGACACTTGCGCACACATGACCGCCTGCCGAAAAGCCGCAGATTGCAAGCCTTTCGGGATCGACACCATATGCTTCGCTGTTTTTGCGAATCAGCCGAAGCGCCCTGGAAAGGTCTTCCATGGGCTGGCGCTTTAGCGGAACCGACATCGTAATGTCCGTCGTATAGGTCAGAACGAAGGCATTCATGCCCCTTTCATAAAACTCTTTTGCAATGATCTCACCCTCGTGCGGGCAGACCATACAGTATCCGCCGCCCGGCACCACCAGCATCGCAGGTCTTACCTGCGCATCCTCATGCAAATAAGTTCTGATGTTTGGCAAAAAACCATAGGCGGCCGGATAAGTATATTCTCCCTGCTCCCAGATATTCACTCTGAACTGTTTCATCGTCGTCTCCTCATTCTTTTTTAGTATTTTAGGCGTTTGCGAAACGCCACAAGCCGCATAAATACGGCATTTTTTGTTACAAAAAATGAAATAACTCGTAAGTCCTCTATTACAAGTACCTTTCTATAATACCACATTCATGAGACAATGA
>JAEDDX010000042.1 GCA_016293615.1 Acetatifactor sp. | reverse complement strand
TTCAAGGTGTAGTGGAATTTACCTCTGCACTGGAATTTAAAATTTCAAGTCAGCTTGCAAGCAATCACGTCTGTTTCACCAAACCAGGATTTGCTAATCTAAATATTTTGCAAACTTTTCTCTCAAAAAGAATTGATATTCAGGATGATTAATTGCTTCACTGTATTCGCTTTTGATAATTGAATATAACCATTTCTCCCGTTTTGCGATAAAATCATCGTATCTTATAATTTTAATTTGACCATTTTTTTCAGCTCTTAATATATCAGCTAACGCATCATTAATAATCTCACATGAATCTACATGAACTTTTTTTCTAGAAGCAATTGCATCAGGAATTTTAAGTTCAAAATCCAAATCTTCTTCAACGTTTATGCAAGAATAAATATATCCTCCCACGCCTCCGTATGTTTCTTCAAGTGCATTTGGATAATATTCTTCATATTGTAATATTCCTTGTGAATCAAATCCATATGGTCCCCATTTCGACCATATTCCTTCATACGCAAATCTCTTTTCTTTACAAAACTTTTCAACCGCATTACTCAAATATACAAGTGTGTTTTCGCGTTTTGCAGAGAGATATACTAATGGAATATTATGATTTGATATTCTTGGTTCCAAAACCTTAATCCCTTTAACTTGTGATGCATGAAAATACATAGCTTCTCTCCTACAAATTCTTATTTATAAAACTCTATTAACCACATACAATTGAACTCCGTTCAATTGTCATCCCTCGCTCTAAAGAGCTCGGTCAATTCAAGTTTATTGGTTTTTCCCAAAAATAAGAGAATGGTAAACTATTCGCGCACATCTTAGGCACCTCAATTTTTTACCCTCCTCTTAAAATCTAGGGTTTTATATACATTTTTTTCTGCTATAAACACAGGTACATATTTTCAAAAAAGCCCTGAAACCCGCTTAAACTGGGGCTTTACGCGATAGTAAGCAGACGGTCTCGATTTGCGAACCATTGTCCAAACTTATCTTCATATCCTTTGAAATGATAGGAAGCTTGAATTCTATGGACTTAAGCCATTGTCCATTTTCCTGCTCTTCTTCGTAAATCTCAACCTTTTCAATGAATTGTGTCAGAAACTCTCTACGTTCAGCTTCATTCATTGGTTCATACATTTTGTCAAAGAAAATCAGAGCCTTATATATATTATCGCCACATACTTTCTCTGCTAAAATGGATCTTTTCTTAGATTTAGCCTCAACTAAAGAATTTTCAGATTCTTCAATTTTATCATAAGTCTTGCTCAAACGGTTTTTTAAATCCGTCTTTCTCCGCTGATAGTGCTTATCTTCATAATCCAAATTATCTAAATCAGAAAGAATAGCATCCTTATTCAGATAGCACTGTCTCAATGTTTTTTCATATGTAGCAATTTCCTGATCAAGTGAAGAGGTATCCACTTCCATATTGATTTTTTCACGCATCATCCCAGCGAACTTTTTGTTACTTACCAGCTTGCGAAGTACTTCGATCACTGCACCATCCAGCTTTGTCTCTGATACTTGTTTCCGGTAATCACATTTATGCCCTCTGGTCATATTACGATGCTTACAACCATAATAGAAATAGTCACTATACTTGGTTCCATCCTTCTTACGCTTGATACTCTTATTGCCATACATACCAACACCGCAGACCGGACACTTTACTATACCTGATAGCAGATGTATTTTTTCACCCTTTGGAGAATTTACTTTTTCATATTTTTTTGCTTGTGCAGCCACCTTAATCTGTGCCTGCTCCCAAACTTCTTCTGAAACCAAAGCCTCATGAAGTCCATCTACTAGCAGATAATCGTCCTTATAGACCTGACGATAATCATTTCTCGTTCCATGAACCTTTTCTGTTCTTCTCCTTCCATAAGCAATCTTCCCACAATATACCGGATTCTGTATTATTCTACGTATTAAAGACGCATCGAACAAAGGATTCTTCCCGTTTTGTCTTGCGTTTTTATGAATTCCATGGTTTTCCAGATATTTTGCAATACCATTTGATCCCATATCCGTATTAACATACTGATTAAAAATTGTTCTGATTGCTACAGCTTCCTCTTCATTTATTTCAAGTTTCCCATCAACAAGAGCATATCCATATGGTGCAAACCCACCATTCCATCTTCCCTCCCTTGCCTTTTGCATTCTACCTTCCATAGTTTGAACACGTATATTTTCACGCTCAATCTCTGCGACGGCAGAAAGAACAGAAATCATAAGTCTTCCGGCTTCTTTGGAAGAATCAATTCCATCCTCTACACAGATAAGGTTCACACCAAAGTCCTGCATGACCTGAAGTGAATTGAGAACATCAGCAGCATTACGGCCAAATCTGGAAAGCTTAAATACCAATACAAAAGAAACTACATCTTTACCAGATTTAATATCTTCCATCATTTTGTTAAAAGCAATACGACCTTCTATAGATTTACCTGACTTTCCTGCATCTTCGTATTCACCAGCAATTTCATATTCATTAAATTCACAGAATGCCTTCATTCTCGTCTTCTGAGCATCTAATGAATACCCATCAATCTGCATGGACGTGGATACACGGGTATATAGATAGACTTTTGTTTTTTCCTTAACCAATTTAATCAATCCCTTCTATGTTACGTACCTGTCTGTTGTGCCTTTTTCATAATATCTTTAAGAACATCGGCACCTTCTATTTTGTTTATGCCAAAGCACTTCTTTCCCGCATCTTTCAAAGAAGCTCCTATGTGATATCCGTCAGCGCCATCGATAATAAGGAAACGATCATGGAACGCTGTTGTCCTTTTTACTGTTAACGTTGGATACTGTGCATTAAAGCTATTAATATCTTGTGTAGATATCCTTGCACTTGGAAGAGTATATGCAAATACATCAACACCCGCGTTTTTCTTTGCCAAGATATTTAGTGTAATTACATCAATATAACCATCTATCAAAACTATTTCTTTTTTCGCGTGGCCAACGATATCTGTGAGTAAACTGAAGGCATCAAATATTTGGCCATCAAAGAAAATCTTTTGATTGTTTTCCTTATGCTCCGCTATGTAATCGAAAATTCTATTGAACTTCTCTTCTGATTCTTTTTGATATTCTAGCTGTTTCAATTCAATGCTATTTATCCTTTCGAACATTCTCTCGTTGTTCATAATAAAATGTCGCATTTCCCGAAATGCCCGCATAATAAATATACTTTGATTCTCAGCTATTTCACCATTCAATACAGTCGCCAACATATATATTCCCTGCTCTGTAAAAACATGTGGAAGCGATCTGCTCTTTGAATTTATGTTTGCGGTCGAAAATTTCGACCGCAAATCTTTTACTTCCTCTCTTGTCATTTGAAACATAAAATCGTCAGGGAATCTTTTTATATTGTTCTTAACCTGCTCATTAAGTCTTTTTACCTCATACCCATATATTATGGCCAGATCGCTATCAAGCATCACCTGCTTTCCCCGAATGGTATAAATAAGCTTCGAAAGATCTATAATCTGACCGTCTATCTCAAGCGTATTTTTTTCGCTTATTACAATTTCATCCATACGTACCTCATAAACTACCAATCATAATTTTAATATTCACATATCCTCAAGGCTCTCTATCTTTTTCAAAGCCTCCATATATGCCATAAGTCTCTTTTGCTGTTCTTCTCTAAGATTGTGATAATCTTCAATCATCTGAACATCGCCCGGAGTGAATTTACTCTCAGGACTAGAGGCAGCAATTTCTCTCTCGTCTTCAATTCCTTTACCGGTAAGAAGCTGCTCCGGAGTAATTTGTAAGACATTACATATATCCATTATTTTGTCCACGGTTGGGTTTGTCTTTCTCTTCTTCCATTCACTTATGGTACTGGTCGAAATCCCTACTTGCTTTGCAAACTCCGCCTGCGTCATGTTCCGTTCTTTTAAAACTTTTATAATTCTTTCGCTAATTATCATGAGTGATACCTCATCAACAAATTCACTTATATAATATTCATATTAGTGAATTTATAGTATCACATCTTATACTGATCTTCAATCCATTATTTCGTTTTTGGGTGATGGTATCTCATGTACGCTTTGTAAGATTCGTATATATATCTTTTTTGAAGATAAACATCCGGATCCGGTAATGAGTCAAAGTCAATCTCATCCGCATACTTCGCTATTATATTTCCAATGAAATTTGCCAGAGAACTCCATTCATCTCTGTCTTTAACTATCACTTTATTCTTCATAGCAATCGCCCCTCCTTCGACAACAGATTTTGGGTCTTTCACAAATTGGCAAGCAGTGCATCGGTGTACACCTGATGCGATTTTGCTTGTTGGGGAGTATGCCCCAATCCCCTGATTACCGATTTTCATCGGCAAGCTACGCCTGCAAAACAGGCTTTTAATCCAATTCCTAAATCTCAAGATATTTGTCAAAACACTTCTCCACCTTCTTTAAAACTTTTTCATGTTCAGTTTTCATATCAGAAATGATTTTTCCATCTACACACCCGTAGGTATTAACAGTCTTTGCAATCTGATTGATGTTGTTACTGTCAATTCTCAGCAGTCTGATTACTTCAAAAAGTTCTTTGAAATCGACTTTGATGTAATATCCATCAATTGCCATCTTTCGAACATAAGCGCTCAGATTTTTAAATCCCATCTGCGCCATCCTATCCCGGATCATCTGTAATTCCGCCTCTGATAACTTGATATGAATTTGTTTGTCACATGGAACATATCCTTGATTTAGCATTTTCTTTTCACCTCCTCTCCAGACTGGAAATCATTGTTTATGAATACATTATCCAAGAAATATACGGTCCAATCCGTATATCCAAGAGGTAGGAATATTTTTAAAAGAATTAAAAATTCCACGTTTTTAGATTTAGCCGTATCCCACAAACGTGCGTTCCGTTATAATGTAGATGTGCCATTTATATAAACTTTGTTAAAGGGGATTGGTTTCATGAAATGTAAATTATCGATTCAGGAAAAATTGAAAGATTTGAGAATAGAAAAAGGTCTGTCACTACAAGAACTGGCAGAACAGACCGGAATATCCAGAGCATCTCTAGGAAATTATGAAACTGATGATTACAAAGAAATTACTCACAAGGCTATTGTCTCCCTTGCAAATTTTTATGGAGTAACTTCCGATTATTTATTAGGACTTACCGAGAATCGTGAACAGCACAGATTCCCTGTTGATAACTTAGGGTTAGATGATGAAACTGTTGAAATATTAAAAAGTGGCAAGCTGAATGCTCGCCTAATATGCGAAATGATAAAGCATCCAGAGTTTAAAAATTTTCTCACTGACATGGAAATCTACATTGACAATCTTGCCGGAATGCAATTTAGAAACCTCAACAAAATGATTGAACAGACAAGAGTCCGTCTTCAAAACAAAGGCATATCTGATGAAGATCATTATATGAAAACATTGGCGACAGCTTCTATTTCCGAAGATAATTACTTTAACAACCTTCTCGGAAATGATATCGTAAAAATCGCAAAAGATTTAAGAGATGCTCATAGCAAAGATGCAGAAACCGGTGATGCAACTACACCTGTTGATGATATCCTTGACTCATTTGAAGAGCTAAAGACTGCCGATAATGCAACACAAGCTCAGATGATAATGTACAGCAAACTCTTTAAAATCAACTTCACTAAGATGGACCCTTATGAGTTTAAAACCTTTACCGATATCCTCCAGAGATATTCAGATCTTTGTAAACCTGTAAAAGGAACCGGACGCGGCAAGAAGAAAAAATAAACCAATGTCAAATGCTTTTCCGAAATCTATTACATTTTCTTTTTCAAGAAAAAGTCGCACTCATACCTGCCATTAGTAAGTATAGAGTGCGTCTTTTCCTAGTTGTTTATTTCAAATGTATCATCGATGAATGTACAATCTCGTCTGCTCCGGTTCATCATCCCCTTGAGCCATACAGTAAAACTCCCATCCATAACGCTCATAAAAACCAGTATGATCTGTAACAAGATAGAGTGGTGAAATTCCTTTTTTATTCATGTTCTCCACAACAAGATTAAGAAGATTTCCTGCTATCCCCTGTCCACGATGAGCCTCTCCAGTATATACAGCGCAAACATTGGGGCTTAAGTCCTTCCTGTCATGAAAATCATTATCGATTACACCTAACCCCCCGACAATTTGATCTCCTAACATGCATAGATACCAACCATTTTCGGTCTCTTTATTAAGATACGCTGTCATACATTCAAGATAAGCATCCTTGGGGACTCCCCACTTTTTGTGAAACCAATCTGCAGCCATATCTTTTAAGTCGGGTTTTTCTCTCAACTCAAAATATTTGTATTCCGTATTCGCATTAATATCTTTTACCATCTCAACAATCTCTATATCTCCGTCAGCAAGAATCTCCACGATTGATTCATGTCCATCCTCATTAGCTCCATTCTGCCAATAAATTTCAGCCATCCTAAGATTCTCTTGTTCGTCTGTTACTCCATCAAAACACTTGTAGGCATCTCCTTCAAAAACTCTTCCAGTCACTTTTATCTTTGCAATTCCGAAAGTAGGTCTTCCTAACTTAGCAAAATAGTCTCCCCACCTCTCAGCTTCCTCGTATGACTTAGACACATATAGCGAAGCCATTCTCGAAGGGTACTCCGAATACTTTTCTTTTCTAACTTTTTCCAACGCAAGCTCACGAAGCGCTACATCCACCTTGTGCGTCAGTTCTGCATCCTTATATTTTTCAGGATTGTTATATATATCATTTACTGTTTCGAGTTCCTCATATACACGCTTGTGGACACCGTTTGGATGCTTGTCATCCAGAATGATATGTTCACCGACCTTCTTGGGAATGTCGGATATTACATGAAAAAAATATTGTTCTTCCATTACATTCTCCCTATTGAAATGGCCGGACACATAGCCCGGCCGAAATTCATTTTAATTCAGCATTGTTTCTTTTTAAAAAGTCTATATCGCTACCATACTTCATGGCAGTTTCCATATCGTTATTCATAAAGCTCTCAAACAATTCTTCAGGTATCTTTCCTGGACGAGTCCTTTCATAAATTGTGAGGTTTTTGGAATGCTTACATTTCTTACATCGATATATCAGCCATACATCAACACTCTTACCGTTAGCATTTACTCTAAATCTATAGGAATTGATAAACTCCTGTTTCTTCCCACAACCTCCACATCTAAAGAACACTCTTGTTTTGGTATAATCAGACAGCAGGGGCACCTTTGCTTAAGGCCAGCCTCTGATTCCTGAGGATTCTCTGAATGCTTTTCTCCGACAAGGAAAACCTGTGTGCAAGTTCGTGTATTCCTATTCCGCCTATGTAGTTTTCGTATATTTCTTCATTTCTTTCACGAAAGAAGACCTTGGCAGAAGTAGTGGTTCCCCACTCCTGTTTTTCCTTGCAGGGAATATAGATCAATTTACCGTCTACATATTGCTGAATCGTTTCAATCAGTTCCTGTGGCAGCACGTTCTCTGCCTTAATATAGCTCATAATGCTCCTCCTAAATTGATATTTCTTTTAGGATTCATCTGAGCTTACGATTCATTTATTATTTAAGCTCAGACTACTGAGCGGTAACAACTCTGATGGTCATATAATCATGCTCCTTTCCAATCAAATAAAGTAAAATCTTTGTAAATTGTACGTGAATACAGTTTACGATTCAACCTTAACAATAATTATAAAAGAACTTGCGCCATTATTCGCTTGTAAAAACACATTCGATAGTCTTCAGTAAGATATCTCTTAAACTATGAATCAGTTCTATCATCACTGTCGCTGTCATCGTTTTTACCTCCCCACATGTTAGATTTCATCACACCTAAAGCGTCAGAAAAGGTTTTCAACGCAGCTATCACTCCTGGAGGAATTTCATCTTGTCCTTTCTCTGGTACTTCGTATAATCCAGCAAAATGTTCCTTCGGAATATCAAGCAATTTTGACAATTTAAGCCACTGCTACTTGTCGGGATCACATTTATCACGTTCCCACTTGGCTTGGCATGTCCATTTTGATGTCAGGGCCCCCGTTCGTCCGGGGAAACAAATCAGCTGCCCGCCGTAATGGAGTCCCGGTTTGTCTTCAACCCGCAGACTATCCCTTTGTACCGCGGATAACCATTGTAACCGAAACGGACGTATCCCACTGCTTTATACCTGATCGATATAATCTGAGCCGTTCTTCGTATTTATCGTTGACAGCAGATATTGCTTTTTCGGCATGATCCGAATGAGCAGATCGTATTGCCTCAAGAGACGACTGCCGACCTGCTTCTATCATAGCTTCTGCCATCTTATCGGAATACTTCGTTGCATCCGGCGTCAGATCAATGATCGCAAAACCGGTTGTGACGTCAATAAAGCCATGACTTTCCATTGAAGTGGGAAGCTCAGCCTCGGACATTGGAAACCGACAGACATTATACTTCTTCAGTTCATCTTCCGATTGCGGAAGGCTGTCCCAGAATTCTTTTTCCTCGTTCGTCATTTCCAGACATGGAGCCGGACAATGAATCCCTTTTCTCGCTGAAAGACACAGGCAGACTCCGCCAGGCTTCAATACCCGTCTTTGCTCGCCCCAAAAGGCTGACGGCTCAATATGTTCCTGAACTGTATTGGAAATGGTAACGTCAAAAGAATCGTTTTCAAAAGGGAGATGCGTAGCATCACCCTCAAGAAATCTGACACCTGATATATTGTCCCTTGCGAACGAAATAAAGATGCTGTCCCTGTCAATTGCGGTGATCTGTGCTTTAGGATACCATCTGTGCAGCGACTCGGCTAGTGCTCCAGGGCCGCATCCGATCTCCAAAATTTTCAAATCCTTGTTGTGATCCAGATTGAACAATTTCTCATACTGTGTAAAGAAAATGTCATCAAATCTAAGTTTTCTGCTGAGATACAGTGTCATAATTCCCTGCACGTGATCCGACCATATGTTATTCATGTTCTCCTCCTTAAATACCTCCCGGAATCTAAAACACTCACTCAACCCGGCTCGAGTGAGTTTCACGACTGATTCTATGTGGATACTGCCTGTGGTGAAACATTCAATTCATCAGCGAGCGTTTGTTGTGTATATCCCTTTTCCTTCCTTTTCTTTCGGATAAGCTTACCAATTGATAACTCATCGTCCTTTAAATCTGTTGATGTACTCATGATAAGCCCTCCTACATGAATAAACTAACGACTTGAGGTTGCAAAAACTAAACTTGAGGTTGAGTTTTACTGCTTCTATGCCGGCAAATAAAAAACCTTCCCATAAATCAGGCCTTATATCATCTGAAAAAATTTCAAAGCCTCTTCTATAGCCTTTACCTTTTCTTCCGGGCATCCCGGTTGTCTGCTATTTTCTGATCTTGGCTTATTGTAATTCTCTCTTTCTATAATCCCATGCTTCTGCTTCACTTGAGCAATATTCAGGTTTGTTACATGAAATCCGTAGTGCTCCTGCACCCATTCTTCAATCTCTTTATATGTTGCCTTAGCCTCCGCACTTGTAAGATCAAGTTCATCCATATCTAACTTAACATTGACATGATGCTTCGCCTCATGAAGTTTGGACAATAAACATACCGTTTCCACATGTTCCGTGAACGGGAACATGTCACAAGCCACCGCTCTCTTAACCTCATATCCCTTCTTTGTGATGTATTTCAGATCGCGCGCCAGGGTCTCGGGGTTGCAGGAGATGTAAACCACTTTCTTCGGTGCAATCTTAGCAACGCAGTCAAGGAATTCTTCGGTGCTGCCGCTTCTGGGCGGATCCATCATAAGGACATCTATGCTTTTGTTCTGTTCCGCCAGATCGACAAGGAATTCACCGGCATCGTTCCGGTAAAACTCAATGTTGGTCACCTGATTTGTCCGGGCGTTCATTTTTGCATCTCTTACGGCATCGGCGCTTAGTTCGACGCCGATGACATGCTTTGCCTGTCCGGAAGCGATCAAGCCGATGGTTCCCGTACCGCAATATGCATCCACTACCGTCTCTGTCCCGGTAAGACCTGCGTACTCCAGCGCCTTGTTGTACAAAACTTCCGTCTGCACAGGATTTACCTGATAGAAAGACTTGGGGGAAATACGGAATCTCATACCGCACAGTTCGTCCTCGATATAGCCTTTGCCGTAGATTACCTGCTCGTGGTCACCCAGAACCATGCTGGTGCCTCTGTCGTTGACATTGACCACAACGGTTGTAATCTCAGGATGGAGCTTTCGCAGGGCTTTGACGAAGTTATTCTTGGAAGGCATGATAGGGGAAGCCAAAACCAATACCACCATGATCTCTCCGGTCGCATGACCGACGCGGATCAACACATGTCGGAGCAGGCCATAACCGGTATCCTCATTATAGGGGCGGATTTTAAATGATTTTAAAAGGCCTCGGATCGACACGATGATCTCATCCGCCTTGCGGTTCTCAATATAGCAGGCATCCACCGGAACGATCTTATGGCTTTTCTCTTCGTAGATACCGGAGATTGTGTTGTGGCGCCTGTCCTCCCCGAATGCAGCATGCACCTTATTCCGATAGTTGGCAGGATTCTCCATTCTCAGAATGCGTTCCGTCCTGACATAAGGCTCCAATAACTTGCGAACCCTGGTTTCCTTCGCGTCCAGCTGCTCCTGATAGCTTCTGTTGATCCAGCGGCAGCCTCCGCACTTAGAGGCCACAGGGCATATGCACTGTTTTCCGTTATCGGTTTTCGCTCGGGAAGTTGTTTTCTCCCCGGATTCTTTTAAACTACTGTTCTTTCTATATTGTTTTGCTTTCTGTTCCATAATTGTAGCCTCTGTTTTCTGCACAAATTGTGTTTACTGCATATATCATAGCATTTTTGGGGGAATAATTCAACGAAAAGAGGAAGCGGCAGGAGCTGTCGCTTCTTGATCGGTACAGCTATTTCATATAAAACGCAGGAAGGAGCCTGTATGTCTGCGGTGCAGGCACTTAGACTCCTTCCTGTGCATTAAGAAAGGTCGAAATCCTGAACTCAAGATTTCGACCTTATGCGTCGGAGTGGCGGGATTCGAACTCGCGACCTCCACCTCCCTAAGATGGCGCTCTAACCAAGCTGAGCCACACCCCGAAGACAAGTATGATTATATCTTGCCTCCGGGAAAAATGCAAGCTTTTTTTTCAGATTTTTCAAAAAAATTTCTACAATTCTATATTCCCTTGAAAGTGAAAGTAAACACAAGTTTGTCATCCATGGGAATCCTGTACTCCTCATGTACCGGTGCACCCCAGGTATCATCTCCGCCGACGCCGCTCTGGGCCATTGCACAACGGACCACCGTATAATGAATCTGCGGAAGTTCGTAATCATGCATCGCATTCTCCAGCTCATGCGGGGTATAGGGCAGCGCAGAGAAGCTCATATGATCCGCTTCGAACAAAATACCTCTGCCTCTCGCATCAGTCACTTTCGCATATCTGACACCGGTCTTGTTGCCGCACTCCTGAGGCACAAGATACTTTGCCATGTTGTCAGACACCCGGTTCTTATAGATCCCCAGTTTTGCCCCCTCCTGTCTGTCGGCATAGGTTTCTTCGGGACCGTTGCCGAACCACTCCAGGCGGTCATAATCGGCATCCATCTTCAGAATCATGCCAAACTCAGGAAGGTCGCCGTTTTCCTTCACAGGATCCATGGAAATGGTTGTCTTGATGGTGCCGTCTCCATATACTCTGTAGACGACATCACAATCCACCGCCGGTCTTGTCTCTGCATGGTACTGATAGGTTACCCTGATGCAATCCTCTTCGGGACAGACATCGGGCCCCATACAGTTTTCGAGATACATGCTTGCCAGCTTCCACTGTCCGCATCTCTTCGTCATATGACTTCCGTTGTCGTTGTCGACAGGAGCTCTCCAGAAGTTGGGTTTGGGTATGTTTTTTAAGAGTTCTTTGCCGGCATACCGGTAAGAAGTCAGCCCACCAAAGGAGAACAATACTTCGAATTCCTCTCCTCTGATACCCATGTTATAGGTGCCGCGAATCACTTCAGGTAAGGTTCGTGCCGCCGGTTTTCTGTCAGCCACAGGGACAATGCCCTTAGCAAAGACGCCTTGTCCGAAAGCAATTTCGTAGCCTGCCGAAGCCCACGCGCATGTCTTTTTCAGGCGGAAAGAAACGGTTATGGCATACTCACCCTTCGCGCTCGGAATCGCAAAAGGAAGTGCGAACTCCCCGCTGCATCCGGGCTCCACATCCGTCATGATCAAATCTTCACGGACAAAGGTACCGTCCTTCTCCAGACGGACGAAGCAGTCAAAATCGCTGGTATCCACGAAGAGGTAGCGGTTTGTGATCTTCACGGTCTCCTCGGAAACCTTGATATCGATGCCGCGATAATTAAATTTGACTTCCTGCATCTTGGGGGAAGGCTCTCTCTCCCCGCCGTAGCAGATACCGTCACCACTGAAGTTGCCGTCGTTGGGTCTGTCGTCAAAATCGCCGCCGTAACCCTGGAATTCCACGCCATAGCGATCCTTTTTATAAATCGACTGGTCAATATAATCCCAGATGAATCCACCCTGATATTTGGGCTCCCTTTCGGCAAGGTCCGTGTACTTGTGCATTCCGCCGCAGGAATTCCCCATGGCATGCATATATTCGCAGCAGATAAAAGGCTTTTCGGGATGTTCTTTTAAGAATACTTCGATATCCCTCACCTTGGTGTACATCTGGCTCTCCACATCACTGGTATCGGGATAACTTCTGTCGTGCATGATGCCTTCGTACTGAATCACGCGTCCCTTGTCATGTTCGCGAAGGAACTGTGACATGTCATAGATATTTTTGCCGCCGAACGCTTCATTTCCGCAGGACCAGATGAGGATAGCCGGATGGTTCTTATCTCTCTGGAACATGGAGTTCACCCGGTCAAGCAGAATCGCGTTCCACTCGGGTCTGTTTCCCGGCACAACGGTTTCCTTCGGCACCGCGCCTCTTGCTGCAGGCTCCCAGGAGCCGTGGCTCTCTAAGTTACATTCCGCAATCATATACAGGCCCAGGCGATCGCAGACATCATACAGCCTGGAGTCATTGGGATAATGGCTGGTTCGGATGGCGTTGATATTATGGCGCTTCATGGTGATCAGATCCTTCCAGATATCAGCCTCATTGACTGCACGTCCGGTTCTGGAGCTGAATTCATGACGGTTGACGCCCCTAAACACAATACGCTTGCCGTTCAGACGCATCAATCCATCCTTTAATTCAAATCGTCTGAATCCAACCTGCAGAGGGATGATCTCCTGCAGCTTACCGTCTTTGTCAAACACTTTGATGACAAGCCGGTACAGGTTCGGTTCCTCAGCACTCCAAAGAAGCGGTTTTTCCACCGGAATGACAAAATGGCTCTCCGCCGCAAGGCTTCCCTCCAGATCCGCAATTTTCTGAACGGAATTCACCTGTCCCAAATTTTTCACGAAATTGCCGTCAAAGCTGTAGGAGCGCTCCTCGTATAGCAGTTCCGCTTTGATGCTGCCCGGTGCGCTTGCCTTCAGATCCAGCACAAGCTGTGCACGGTCAAAGGTATCGCTCAGCAAAGTCTGTGTTCTCACATCGATCACATGAACTGCAGGGGTCGTGAACAGGAATACATCGCGGAAAATACCCGAGAAGCGGAAGAAATCCTGATCCTCACACCAGCTTCCGGCACACCACTTAAAGACATAGGCAGCGAGTTTGTTGGTGCCTTCCCTCTTCACGAAGGGCGTCAGATCAAACTCGGAAGGGGTAAATGTATCCTCACTGTAGCCGACATATTGGCCGTTGCACCACAGGGCAATAGCGCTTTCCACGCCCTGGAAGGAAATGCAGACAGGCCCTGTCTTCATGTTGTCAGGCACCTCAAAGTACTTCACATAGCAGGCCACAGGATTAAAATGCTCGGGAATCTGACCGGGCTCCACCCGGTCGCGGCCGTCCCAGGGATACGCCACATTAGAATACTGCGGTGCATCATACCCTTCCATCTGAATATGCGCGGGTACCCTGATATCCTCCCAGCTTCTGCAATCGTACTCTTCCTTCATGAACTCCTTGTTGGCCTGACTAAAGTTGCGCGCGTAGGCAAACTTCCACAAACCATTCAAAGAGTGACGGTATCCGGTCACGCCCTCATAAGCTTCCGCTTCATCGGCATAATAAACATGATCGGAATGTGCATCCATCCTGTTTTCTCTGAAAAAGGTCGGATCCTTTACTTTGCTATCATCAAACTGACTCATACGAAATCCTCCGTCCCGGGGTTGTCCCCGACATTTCTTTTTCCCTTTCGGCAAACTTCCCCCGCAGATAATCAAAGGCAGATTCTCTCCGGGGCAGCATCGGATGTTTTATTTTTACTCTTTTGTTTCCAGGAGCTTCACCAGATACTCCCACACTCTGGCAGTGGAGGAAATACTCAGTGTTTCTTCCGTGGTATGAATGGCGTGCATATTAGGGCCGATGGAAACACAGTCGAGCTCAGCGATCTTATCACTGAGAAGACCGCACTCAAGACCTGCGTGAATGGCGAGAAGCTGCGGTTCCTTTCCATACATTTCCCGATAGACACGAATCATCTTATCCCTCAGAGGGGAATCCTTCCGAAACTTCCACCCGGGATAATCGCCGGAAATCTCGGTCTCGGCACCCGCCAGTCGGGCAACAGAACAAACCTTATCAATCAAAGCCTTCTTCGCACTCTCCACACTGCTTCGTACAGAGAAATCCGCAACCAGGCATCCGTCTCGATATTCCAGAATCCCCAGGTTTAGTGAGGTCTCCACCAGACCCGGCATGTCGGCGCTGTTTGTCATCACACCGTTTGGAAGTGCGCAGAGGAAATCTGCGGCCCTGACAGTTGCTTCAGAGGTTGTTGCCGTTTGTTTCTCAACGCCCCGGGCACTTAACTGAACCGAAAACCCCGGGTCCTTCGTGGAGAGTTCATCCGCGATTTCCTGCCCCACCCGACTCACAAGTTCCTGCAACAATGCTTTGTCTTGTGGATTCACCGTCACAACTGCCCTGGTTTCTCTGGGAATGGCATTGTCTGCGAGTCCGCCCTGTGCCTCGACGATTCCGACAGGCAAGGCTTGCGCAATCACCCGCAGAACGCGTCCGAACAGGCAGTTAGAGTTACCTCTCTCATACTTGATTCCCTCGCCGGAATGTCCGCCCAGCAGACCGCCCAATTTGAGTTCAAATACGGCGCCTTCGTACTCCTGTGTTTCCAGTGTCAGGCTGTTTTTCACTCTCGCGCCGCCCGCGCAGCTGGTCAGAAAATACCCTTCTTCCTCGGAATCCAGATTGATCATGCGTTTGCCGGTGAGCATGGACAGATCAATGGCCCTGGCACCGTCCATCCCCACTTCCTCATCTACGGTGATGATCACTTCCAGCTTCGGATGTGCAATTGTATCAGAGTCAAGCAATGCCAGAGAATAGGCAACCGCAATACCGTCGTCTCCGCCCAAGCTGGTTCCTTCCGCATACAGCATATCTTCGTCCACCGCCAGGCGCAGACCTTCCGTCTTCATATCGATATCACAGTCCGGCTTCTTCACTGCCACCATATCCATATGTCCCTGCAGGATAACGGCAGGCTCCTTTTCATAGCCGGCAGTCGCCTCTTTGATGATGATGACATTCTTCAGTTCATCCTGATACCAGGTCAGGTTTCTCTCTTTTGCAAAATCGACCAGGTAGTTACTGATTTTGTCCACATTGCCGGAACCATGAGGGATTCCCGCAATTTCTTCGAAATACCGAAATACCTGTTCAGGCTTCAGTCCCGATAATACACTCATATTTTCCTCCGATACCTTATTTCAGAAGTTCGGCAAGCTTCTTCGCTGCCTCCAATTCTGCCTCATTAATATCATTATCACTGTCAATGACAATATATTCAATCAGAGTGACCATTTTTTTCAATACTCCTGCCAGCTTCGGGTTTACGGAATCCAGAAGCTTGACATCCTCCCGAAACGCTTCCCCAAACTCTTCGTCTGTCTGGTCTTTCACACCTTCGGTCAAAGCATGCGCTTCCTCAACGCTCAGGCCGAAATCAAATGTCAGGTTGAGATAGTCCACTTCCTTTTTGGAAATGATACCGTCAGCACACACCATACGCAATGCAACATTGACCAGCAAAGAGGTGTAGTAAACATCCATTTCGCCGTACTCTTCCTTGTTCCATTGCCCGGCTTCCTCCACACTGTCACAGCCGTTGCGGAAACGGTTCATCAGATCGTTAAATTGGTTCGTACATTCTTCAATCAGTTTCATTCTTAATTACCCTTTCCCAATGCTTTTGATACTTTTTTTCTTCTCTCTTGCTGATAGAGCTGCATTTGATTCTCGCAGAATGCCAGAATGACCATCTCAATATCATTGTTGCTGACCGGTCCGTAATGGTCGCACATCACAAGGTTGTAGATCCTGTCGCTGACATAATAGCAGTCCAGCTCCTGATAGGTCCCTTTCTCCACGCCGGATAGTTTCTTCGGCTCCGCATATAAATCGCCCAGGCCGAGAGTATGTCCGAATTCATGCTTCGCAATTGCCCGGATCTCTTCATAATCATCAAACCTGCCGCTCTTATCCTGCAGGAGAATCGTTTTTCTGGAATAAGGCGTCCAATGTAACCCGTGCGCCGCGGCAGAGCGGCCGGATTGTAAGAGTTCCTGCACCTGTTTCTGCCCCTTTGATGTGTTCAGCACATCCGAGGTGTTCAGAATCATTTTCTTAAGCCGGTTCGTCATGACCGCCACATTGACACAGTCAAAAATTCTTCCTTCTGTCGTCAGTTCCAGCTCCACCGTCAGCTTCTGCCCTCCGAATACCTCGTATTCTCCGGCCCAGTCGCGGATGCCGTCCAACACTGCTTTTTCAAAGGCTTCCTGATTCTCAAGGGCGTCCGTATCGATAAAGGCGATATCGGCGCTCAGTGTCAGCACATTCCTTCCGTCTGCGAACGCCAGTCTCACATCCACGGGAGTAAACAGTCCTTCCTTACAAAGGCTGATCTGCCTGCCTTCAAAGTCCGTCAGCGGATGGGGCTGGGGTGGTGCCTGCTTCGTCCCAAACTTCGCCTCATAAGCTTCCAAGCACAAAGCATTCAGTCTCGTTCTCGCAGGTACATATCCCCGGTCCGCGGAACTAAGGAGCATACGCATCGCTGACTCGCGCGTCTTTTCATCCTTGGTCTTCACAACCTTAATCAACATCAATTCCGCCAGAAGATATTGTGCTTCCGCATCGTGCCCTTTGCAGGCAAGCGTGAGGTACTCTATCCCTTTTTTAGTCTGCTCTTTGCCCTCCGAAGATTGCAGAAGCACCTTGGCCTTCTCTCGAAACAAAGCAGCCCGTGCGGTTATTTCTTCCTGATTCATACAGTCCCTCCACCTTGGATTCTGTTGATTATTGGGGCTGTCCGCACACCCGCTGAAAGATTTCGTCGATCTCCGTACCGGTCATGTGGTTTTTGATCATCAGCCGGTCTACCAGAGCATCGATTGCCGCCGTATTCTCACGGATCTGAGCAATCGCTTTCTCCATCTCATCGGCGAGTATCTGGTTCACTGCGCTTCTGACATCAGAAGAAAGCTCGCCCATGTTTGCCGCCTTTGAATCCACCACTGCCAGTCCGAATCTCTCATCCATGCCGTAGCTGCAGATGATTCTCTGTGCCACAGCGGTTGCATTCTGCAGATCGCCGGATGCACCGGTCGCCAGTCCGTCCTGTTCACCATAGTAGACGATCTCAGCCGCACGGCCGCCCAGAGAGGTTCTGATTCTCGCGAGCAGATCGTCCTTTGTAGACATATGCTTCTGTTCCTTATCGCCGTGCTGCATATAGCCGCCGTGATTTCCTCTTGCAACGATCGTTACATACGAAGGCACCTCTCCGCTCTTCCAGCAGAGGAAGGTATGACCTGCCTCATGGCGAGCAACACGGATCAGTTCAGACTCGTCCCATTTCTTCTCTTCGCCGCTGTTATAGGTCTCGAACGCCTCCTCCAGCACTGCGTCAGTTACCTTCAGATTACCCTCGCGGATTGCAGATCTGAGTGCTAACTCAAACACGGATTCCAGTTCCGCCAGGCTCATGCCGGTAGAACGGATTGCCAGGTTCTCGATTTCATTCTCGCTGACTTCGAACGCAGGGTTGGAAGCAAGCTTCATTCTGATATAACGCAGCCTCTCCTCTTTGTCGGGAAGATCGATGAAAATCGTACGGTCAAATCTTCTCATCAAAGCAGGGTCAAGGCTCTTGTCACCGCCGGGTGTCACATCAAAGTTCGTCGCCGCGAGCACAAATACCGGTTTGCTGGGATCCACCTTAAAACCGTCCATATTGGTAAGGAAGGCTGTCAGCACATCCTCGCCGTTTGCCATGGCATGTTCGCCGCCCTTTCGCTCTTTTGCAATGGCGTCGATCTCATCGACGAAAATGATGGCAGGCGCATACTTACGGGCGGTATTGAACAACTCGTGTACTCTCTCCTTGCCTTCGCCGACATATTTGTTCAGGAATTCATTTCCTTCCGCCGCAATAAAGGTGACATCGGATTCACATGCCATCGCCTTTGCCAGCATAGTCTTGCCGGTTCCGGGAGGACCGTAGAGAAGCACACCCTTGGGCGCCCCGACTCCGGTGCCGAGATATCGCTTGGGATTCTTCAAATATTCCACAAAGTAGCGCAACTCCTTTTTGGCATCTTCCGCACCGATCACCTCATCGAAATGTATATTCGGCTTCGAAACATTACTTAAGATATTCTTGGAGTCCTCTGCATCCAGTGCAAGCTTCATGGAGAAATCAAACAATCTGATCTCCGCTTTCTTGCCGTCATCAGACAATAGCTGCGCCGTCTCATAGGAAATCATTCTGTTGGCTTTGGCGAGATTGATCATGCTTTGCTGCTGATGCAGATGACCGCGGATGTCCTTCATCCTTCCCTCGAACTCGTCCATATCCTCCATGGAAACCACATCTCTGACTCCGGCACCCAGGAAGGACAATTTTTCCTCGTGATTGATGGTATTGCCCTTCGTCTGCAGAAGATACACGGGTACATTGCGATAGTATTCCCTGACATAGCCCAAGAAATCTCTGGCCACGGAATCGATATCCTCAGCGTTTAAGTATTTCTGGTCAGGGTCCTTCTGCCCGAAGCCAATGTCCAGGAGCACGAACTTAATATCATGATTGTGAAGCAGTTCAGAAGCCTGACTCACTTCCTTGGCCCCAAAAACCCTGCAGCCTCCCATATGATCATCACAGAGCTTCACGGTATCATCATCCGCAAAAACCAGCGTGGAGGCTTCGGCTTCTCCTTCAAACAGCTCCATGATCTCAGGAGTATCCTTCGGCAGCTCTACCGTAATGTCGATCTGCTCTACCTGCTCAATGGAATTGGATGTCTTCTCAGAAGCGATGAGTCTGAACAGTTCAAACAGTTCGTCATCGAAGAAGGTCTCTGCACGGCTTCTGACGGTTCTGGCATCTGCCGAGCCGCCCTCGGCAAACAACAGGGCACTGAACACATTCTCATCGATGGAGACCTTTACGCCGACCTCCTTCTCGTAGTTGCTCGCATGCCGTAAGACTTCCTTTCTGGTAATCTGGCGCAGATTATGAGCCGCCATATGGTTGAACATTACCACATTGCCGGAAGCAAATCTGGAACAAATGGCAGCCGGGAAAAAGGGCGCTCCCGTCTCCGGGTTCGTATCCTTTTCCAGAGCCTTCAGAATCATCTTCTTGGACACTCCGGAGAAGTCGCCGCTCTCGGACTGCTCATACATCTTTCTTCCTGCATTGGTTGTAAAGATCATGATGGCATCTGTGAACGGAACTTCCTCATCCGTATAATTATCTCGGATCCTGCCGGCGTCCAGAATCTGAAGGAACAGATGAATGACACAAAGATGTGCCTTCTCGATCTCATCAAAAAGGATGACACACTTATTATTCTCAGATACAAAGGAGGTCACATTGCCGGCTTTGGCATTCTTGTACACCTTGTCGGAACCGCAGAACTCAATATTAGCCTCATGATCGCTGTATTCACTCATGTCAAAGCGCATGAAAGGCAGTCCGAGAGCTTCGGCAGCCTTCTCGGCCAGGAAGGTCTTGCCGACTCCGGGAGGTCCTGCAAAGAGAAAGGTCGCTCTCGGCCTGGTTCGCTTCTTATCGGTCATGGAAAGCAGCTCTGCCTGGAAGTATCCGGCAGTAAACACGCTGACTGCATTGTCCTGTCCGTAGACGCTGTCGAGCAGAATACTCTGCACTTTTTTGACCTTCTCGGTCAGCTTCGCCACGCGCTCTCTGGGATTAGCGGCAGGCTCTTCCGCCTGCTCGGGCTTCGCCTTCTGCTCCGGTTCGGCATCGGTTTTCTTGCTCTTTAAGAAATCATCAAAGGAGCCTGTCTTCTTCTCCTCGGAATCCTCTGTCTTGGAGGAATAGCCGGACTTGATTGCGGCAGTCGGCTCCTCGAGAATCTTTTTCAGGACCAGCTCGACAGTCACCTCAGAGAGGTTCTCCTTCTGTGCACTGGTTTTCGCCTCCATCAGCTTCTTCTGCATGAAGATACCGTCCATGAAGGAAGACTTCTGGGAATCATTGATATGCGCCAGAAGAAGCGTCTTGTCACGATCGGGCTCATTGGGTGATGCCGCGATCAGCCGCTTCACCTTGTTATAGCTCTCCACATCGTCAAGATCCAGTTCTCCCAGTACAACATCAAAAACAGCAACCATAAACCTCTCGGCAGTCAGGGTCTCGGAGGAGGAAGCGCCAACCTTTTTTGCGTGGGCAATGAGTAAATTTAATGCTTTACTGTACTTGATTTCTTCCATTGGTATGATCTCCTTTTATCGTTTCATTGTTTTTCTCTTGATCGGGAACTGAAAGTCCTTTGCCTTCTCCGCATCCGTCAGCTCCTCATACGGAACCAGATCAAAATGCATTTTTCCCAGATCGTTTCTGCTCTGATGATAAATAAAACCTTCCGAACGCATGTAAGCATTCCATCTGCGATGCTCTATCAGCTGATACAGGTCTCTTTGCTTCGGGGTGAACATCTGCTGAATCTTCTCCTGCTCGGCATTCACTTCGCTCTCTTCCACCCCGTCCTGTATTCTGTCGAACTCAGCCAAAGCTTCCTCCGGCAGCAAACCGCAGTGCTTCTTTGCCGAAAAATGGAGCGCTGAGGCAATGGACGAGCGGTAATTGTATTCATATTGCCAGAATTCTTCTACACTGCCACCATAATGCAGATGTCTGAACAGTCCTTCGCTCTCCAGTTTGAGATTCATTATGACCTGTTCGGAATAGGAAGTCTTGATGTCGCCGATCAATTCAATGTCGTACGGCTGTCTTTTGTAGTTTGTGATTCCTGTCAACGCCTCCTTTTTCGCCGTGGAATAGACGATTGCCCGGATCACGGGCTTTATCCCGCATTGTTCGAACAGCGTCCTTAAGTTGACAGCGGTATGTATGTTCTGATCATCCGAACCCAACGCCACCAACACATAGGTCGTGTCCTCAAGCTGCTTAATCTGATCGGCAAATGTCTTCGTGTTGACATCACACCCCGGGTGAATCCGGATGTCATAGATGGATTCTCCCGGAAGCTTCTTACCGTTGACTTTGGGATCCATCAGTTCCGGACACAGGGCTTTGAACTTATCTTCTGCCAAAGGATCCTGATCAAAAGCGTTGATGCTGAGGGAATATCCATCCATCTGGCAATACCAGGAAAGTGCCTTCATCATCTCAATTCCATGCTGTCCCATGCCGACGATCACTGCCGAGATCTTCTTTTCTTCCTCAGAAACCGGTCTCGCATTGTCGAAGAGTCTGGTACCCTCTTCATACAGGAGTCTGTTGATCAGGGAGCGGACTTCGTTGATACGGCGGACCTTCACTTTGCCTGCGGATAATTTCGGCATCAACAGTTCGCCGTCAATACGCGTCGAGCACAAAAACAGAGATGTGTTGTCCCGCTCGCGATAGTTCTCCGTCAAAACCAGGGCCTGCCCGATGTTTTCGGACTCATTATCGCCGATGATAAAGAAGGTGATCTCCTTCTTTTTGCTGTGGTTCTTCAAGAGGGATGTCTGGATATCCTTTTTGAAGCAGATCGCATTGATTGCCTCCGCCTGATCCGCCATGTCATCAGATGTGTCGCTGTCTCCTGCGATCACGTTGGTAAAGACGATCACCGCATGCGGATGCTTTTTGCGCAGATCCCCCGCAAGGGTCAGCGCCTTTTCATTCAGTTCCGAGAATACATAAACCTCTTCGAAATAGTGAACCAGATACCGCAAAAATGCGGAGGTATCTTTCAGCAGAGAAATCAGAAAACTGAAGGTCAGGATGGGAGCAATCGAAAATAGTGCCGTAACATACAGCGAGTATATCGTGCTGATGGAGGTTGTCTCAGGGGTAATGCAGTCTGCTATGATTCCGCTGTCTCCGTTCAGCGTAAAAAACAACATGGTATTGTAAAAAGAGATGCCGAATGCTTTTACCGCAGCGTAACCTTCCTCCGGAAAATCCATATAAATCGGAAGCAGCACAACGAAAAGGGCCAGAAATGCTCCGCCGATCATTAAGTTCATCGGCGTAAAAATCTTACCGCGAATATCCCTTTTTACCAATTTCAGGGTAACCGTCACAATCGTCAGTGCCAGTATCAGCACTGATACAATAAAGCTAATTGTCCAAAACATGTGTATCTTCTCCCGCGTTCTTCTTTACGGTCTGTTTTCCTTCCCGGCGAAGAAACCGCCGGTATCAGAGTTTCATAAAGAAAGCTCCGAAGCAGTGCCGGAGCTTTCTCTCATACTTATCAGTTGTATTTCTTATTCACAAAATCGGTGATAGAGATCATCCCTTTATTCACACCGAAAAACTGGTCATTGTACTTGTCCACGATAAACACGGGATAGTCGATCAGGTAATCGAACAGCGACTGCTCCAGGACACAATCCTTATAGGTCTGAACGATTCTGAAATTGATCTTGCCATCGGAAAGATCATAGTCAAAGCATCCCTGGCGCAGACCGTCGGTCGCTGCACAGGTAACGATGGCACCGTCGATTCTCTTATCCTCGGCGAACTTGAACGGCATTGTGGAGATCAGTCTGATCAGTTCACGGTCAACATCCATCCATGCAAGGAATGTCATCTCCAGATCTTCGCCGTTTACGGCATAACGGATGGTCAGCTCTTCCTCGTTCGCTCTATAATTCCAGCCTCTGGCATCCAGCGCATCGCAAAACTGTCTGAAAACCGTTTTTGCACAAGCCAATTTATATTCCTCTGACATTGATTTATCCTCCCCGTCCTTAGTTGTTTTCTTTCTTCATGAAATCTTCCAGGCTAAGCATGCCCTTGGAGATCATCAGGAACTTGTCATTGTAATCATCGATGGTACCGCACGCACAGCGAAGCAGATATTCCAGCGCATCTACGCTGAGCTTACAACCGTCAAAGCAGGCAGAGATCCGGAAAAAGATGCCGCCGTCACGGAAATCGTAATCAAAGCATCCGTTTACCAGTCTGTTGTTCACAAAGGAAACCGCAAGGGCCAAATCGATTCTCTTGTCCTCTGCAATCTTAAAGGGCATGGGAGAAAGCAGAATCACCTGTTCAATGTCCTCGTCGACAATCATCTTGACATCAAAAGGCAGGTCGTCCCCGCTGACTCTGCACTCAACAATCATCCTCTCATCATTTTTCTGGCACTTCCAGCCGATCTTTTCGAACATATCACACAAAGTGCGGTAGGTCGCCTTTGCATTCAGCATAATACTTTCATCTGCCATGGAATCTATCTCCTTTGTTCATTAGCCAAATGGCTATACTGACTTTTTTATTTTACCATAAAGCGCCTTGTGGCGCAACAATTTTTACCAAAAACCGACAGGTGCGGACTTAAATTTGGGCAAATGGCACAAAACTTCCGCAGATATAAAAAAAGCTCAAATGCATCGTTTTTCCACAACGCATTTGAGCCGGCCGTAAGCAGATAACGGGAATCGAACCCGCCTCCTCAGCTTGGGAAGCTGATGTTCTACCGATGAACTATATCTGCGTAACAAAGGTATTATAACACAGACCTCTGAAAATATCTATTAAAAAAAGTAAAATTTTGAAAATTTATCGACAGGATGGTGATTCCGCTGCCCCCAGGAAATGCAGGGCGTCCGCTATACCGTCCTTTTGAAGCTCTGAGGCCACATAATCCGCAATCTCCCTCACATCCGCCGAGGCGTTCCCCATGGCGATACCGATATGTGCATGCGCAATCATGGGAATATCATTGCTGCTGTCACCGATTGCTGCCGTCTCTTCCAGGGGAATTCCAAGGAGGTCTGCAAGAGTATCCATGGCGCTTGCTTTGGAGTATCCCTTCGGCATGACCTCAAAAAAGCCCTTCTTACGGTCGACATACTCCAGGTTATGACCGTATTCCGCCATAAAGAGATCCATTCGCTCTTTGTCACCGGCGTAGCAGTAGAATTTGTCGCAGTGTCCGGGCGCATCCTCAAAGGTGCCGTAATGCAGATGAGCAAACCCGGAGGCAAATTCTTTCCAGCACTCGTTATGCATGCGCTCCGGGACATCGACATAATTGTTCTCCGCCCCCTCTAAGCAGGCATCGATCCGGTACTTTCTCAGTCCCTCTATCATAAGCTCTGTCTCTCTCTTCGAGAATGTCTTGTGCAAAAGCACTTCCCCATGATAGACGATCATGGTTCCGCAGCCCATCAGCATCCCATCAAAGCCCTCGAGTTTATCGATATCGGCATCCACAAGCTTCTTGCTTCTTCCGGTGTTGATCACGCAGATGTGCCCGGCTTTTCTCGCTTGTTCTATGGCTTCCCGTGCGCTCTCCGGCATCAGGTGTGTCTCCTCATCAATCAGGGTTCCGTCGATATCAAAAAAAATCAGCATACGATCCATACTCCGTTCATAATGTGTTCCCTTTGAAGGCTGTTTTAAGATGGCATAAGAAACCCAGCGAAGCAATCGCTGCGCTGGGTTGTATCTCTCTCTTTACAGGGGATTAAGCAATCTTGCTCTTTGCAAGCTCTGCAAGGGTCTTGAAGCCCTCTGCATCGTTCACTGCCATCTCTGCAAGCATCTTTCTGTTCATGTCGATGCCGGCCAGCTTCAGGCCGTACATAAACTTGCTGTAGGAAAGACCGTTCAGTCTTGCTGCTGCATTGATACGAGCAATCCACAGCTGTCTGAACTGACGCTTTCTCTCTTTTCTGCCTGCGTAAGCGCTGGTAAGAGCTCTCATTACGGACTGCTTAGCTACTCTATACTGCTTGCTTCTGGCGCCTCTGTAGCCCTTTGCAAGCTTCAATACTCTGTTATGTTTCTTCTTGGCATTCATGCCGCCTTTAATTCTTGCCATGTCTCTTCTTCCTCCTTACCTGACTTATAAATAGGGTAAAATCTTCTTCATGTTCTTTACATTTGTTGCATCTGTCAT
>JAEDDX010000041.1 GCA_016293615.1 Acetatifactor sp. | reverse complement strand
CCCGCCGGCATCAAAATACTTATTTGTTTTTTATTTCTGGTTTGATGCATGAAAACAGAAGTTAGTCATGCAATCTCTTTGATGAGAGACCAAACCCGAAGTTAGTATTGCAATCAACTCCACGGCATCAAAATGACAGCATCGTTGTAAGATATTCCCAAATATGCCGTGTATATAGGTGAAAGGGGGAGTTTCCCATGGAAGATGAACGCATTGTGCAGTTGTACTGGGACAGGAATGAAGCTGCCATATCGGAATCGTCGGCAAAATATGGCGGATACTGCACTTCCATTGCGCACAATATCCTGCACAATATGGCTGATGCGGAAGAGTGTGTCAATGACACCTGGCTTCACGCCTGGAATGCCATGCCGCCGCACAGGCCATCGGCGTTGGCAGCATTTTTGGGAAAGATCACGAGAAATCTTTCGTTTGACCGCTACAGGAGGCTCCACCGCGAAAAACGCGGGGGAAGCAATCTGGATATGGCTCTGGATGAGCTGGCGGAATGTGTTTCGGGGAACGATTGTACGGAAGGACAGTGGGAAGCGAAGGAATTGATACAGGAGATTGAACGGTTCCTGCTTGCCCTGCCGGAGGACAAGCGCTGCATGTTTGTCCTGAGATACTGGTATGTCGAAAGTATCAACCGAATCGCCGGGCAGCTGCATGTGAGTGAAAATCATGTTTCTGTTTCACTGTGCCGTATTCGAAGCAGGCTGAAGCAGCACCTGATGGAAAGGGGATTTGATGTATGAAAAAGGAAGAACTGTTTGAGGCGTTGGGCGGGATAGATCCTGACACGGTAGCAAAGGCACGCTCCTATCATGGCTCGAAGAAGTCGGTATGGATGCGGTGGATCGCGGTGGCGGCATGCGCAGCAATCGTCGTGGGGGCAATCTACGGAGTGCCGATCCTCAGAGATCATAGTGCGGGAAGCACCAACGGCGCATATCCCCGCGGCGTTGTGGCGGTCATACCGAAATATCCGGAGCCGGTAGCCTCGGCTTTGAGCGCGGAGGAATTCTACAGCAGTGATGTCCGCACGCAGTGGCAGTTATCTCATGCGAAGCTGGCACAGGAGTCACATTCCCTGCAGGCGGGAATGCGTGGGTATTATACGGCTTTGATGGAGCAGCTGCTGCCTTCGGAGCATGAGAATACGGTCTGCTCACCGATCAATATCTATATTGCGTTTGCGATGCTGGCGGAAGTGTCCGACGGAAATACCAGGCAGCAGATTCTGGAGCTGCTGGGTGTGGCCGATATCGAAACGCTGAGAGAAAATGTTGCCGCCATATGGAACAGCAACTATTTGGACACTCCTGTTGTGAAAAGTGTTTTGGCAAATTCTCTGTGGCTGAACAGTGAGGTTGACTATCGGGATGAGACGCTGAAGCGGCTGGCAGAACAGTATTACGCCGCTGCGTTCAGGGGCACTTCCGGGTCGGAAGAAATGAATCAGGCCCTGCGGATGTGGACGGATGACACTACAGGCGGGCTTTTGTCCGAAGATACGAAGAACATGACGATTGCTCCGGACGCAGTGCTTGAGGTCGTATCCACAATTTATTTGAAGGCACAGTGGACCAACGAGTTCCGGGAAGCGCAGACAACGAAGGAAGTTTTCCATGGGACCTTTGGTGACACGACTGTGGATATGATGCACCGGACCTTCATGACAGGTGTGTATTGTACGCAGCGGTTTACTTCTCTCGCGCTCGGCCTGAAAGACAGTGGCTCGATGTATTTCGTGCTGCCGGCTGAGGGAGTGGATGTGAACACGCTGGTTTCAGACCCGGACTTGATGAAGATCCTGGATCACGAACAGGACCCGGAGAAGTGGGTTTCTTATACCGTGAATCTGTCAGTTCCGAAATTCAGAGTGTCCGGCAGGACCGATCTGACGGCGGCAGCCCGTGCGCTTGGAGTCACGGACGCCCTGGATGCTGCCCTGTCGGATTTTACGCCGCTGACCACGGAAAGGGATGATATCTATTTAAGCAAGGCTGAGCATGCTGCGATGATAGAGATTGATGAGCAGGGAGTCACCGGCGCGGCGTATACGGAGATTCTGTTAGCAGGAGCGGGAACCCCTCCCGAGGAAGAACTTGATTTTGTCCTGGACCGTCCGTTCCTGTTTCTGGTGACAGGCCGGGACGGATCGATTCTCTTCTCCGGAATCATCAGAAACATGAAATAAGCCGACGGGCAGATTTTGGAAGCCGGCTCTGAACAGGTATCGTGATATCAAAAAGACCGATGCGGTGATCTCCTGCATCGGTCTTTTCGGTTTATCGAAATGTAAAATTGCTGCCTTTCTGCACCACACAGATCATGGTCTTGCCGGTGTTGAGCATGACCTCATTGCCATCGTCATCATAGAAGCGGGTGGGAGAGAAATCGGCTGTTTTCTCCCAGGTGACATGAATGCCCCTGCCGTTTGTGAAAAACCAGCCGTCCTCGGTCGTGTCGTGGCACTGGAACACCAGATAGCCTTCGCCGAGGTCTTCGTATTTGATGTTCTGGACCAGGATATTGCGGAAGGCCAACTGCTCGCCGTCTGCACCGTCGAGGTGAGGGCCGTCCGTGCCGCTGGAGAGGTGCTGGTAGCGGTAGTACAGACCATCCTCCGGATTGTAGGTAAAATAGCAGCGGGTGAGAGGATAGCAGGAGGACATATCGATGTAGGTGGCATCCTGCGCCGCCTCCCCATATTGCTCCAATGTGTTGGGCGCCTTCTCGGAGGCAAAGGAGAAATGCTGTGAAGCGGCATAATCGTGGTAAGTCAGCGAGTAGTTCTTCTTCTGCATGGCAGCCAGAATGCCTTTGCCGGTCGCGTAAGCGTTGTGCGGCATGCTCCGGTCCGGGTCGCGGTAGAAGGCCTGTGAGTCGGGGGCTTTGGACTCGCTCAATGTCTCGGTCAGTGGCTGCGAGAGCAGGTCATTTACGAAGAAGGGCTGTCCCGCATGGATGATGCAGGCATCCCACTCGAAGGCCCAGTAGACATAATAGGAGCGGACACTTCTGATGTTTCCGATCTTTTCCAGCGGTTCCCAGTCCTCAAAGACAGCCATGAGTCTGGTCATGCGGCCCTCCACGGGCGCTTCGTACAAAACGGAGGCCTCGGAGAGAGCGTAGTGTGGAGTTGCCTTGTACTCATTGGGAATCATCACGGCGATGGGCCGCCTGTCGGCAAGCTCCTCGCGGATCCATTCGTTGGTAAGCCTGCTTCGCACCATTCCCGGGGCGGGAGGGGTGTCCGCCTCCTCCGATGCATTCTGCTCCGAAGAAAGGCCGGCCGATTCACTGCCGTAGCTTTCCCGGGATTCGGAGGAACCTTGTGTTTCATTCACAGGTGCTTCATCCTGACCGCAGGCACATAAAAGCAGTACCGCAGCCAGAAGAAGGTATCTGAATGCTCTTTTTATTCTCATTGTAACGGAACCTTTCGTAACAGAACTTTTTGCAATAGAAACTTTTCCGATATGCCGGCATCCATGCCGGTATCGGCATCATTACAACGACACATTTTAACACAAGCCATGGAAATAGTCACGCTCTCGAACAGAAAATTAAGATTTGTTAATAAACGCTACAGGGAATACTAAGAACCGAAAGCGCGGTTTTGCCTTGCAAAGACCACCCACGGATAGTATACTCAATCTATAGACTGCGTTCGGAAAGGAGTTCGCCTATGAGTCTGTTAAGTGTGATCGTTCCCTGCTACAACGAGGAGGAGAGCGTGGAGCTTTTTTTTGATGAGTTGATGAAGAACAAACCCTTCTTTGAGGAGAACGATCTTCAGGTGGAGGTTCTCTATATAGACGACGGTTCCGTGGACAAGACTGTCTCTGAAGTGAAGAAGCTCAAGCAGAGGGATGACTGTGTCAGACTGATCTCCTTCTCCCGAAACTTCGGAAAAGAAGCGGCCATGTTCGCAGGACTGGAGCATGCGAAGGGCGATTATGTGGTCATCATGGATGTGGATCTGCAGGACCCGCCTTCCCTTCTGCCGGAGATGTTCGGCTATCTGCAGGAGGGCTACGACTCCGTTGCAACCAGACGGGTGACCAGAAAGGGCGAGCCGCCCATCAGAAGCTTCTTCGCCAGATGCTTCTACAAACTGATGAAGAGGATTTCCAAGACCGAGATGATGGACGGTGCGAGGGATTACCGCCTGATGACCAGAAACATGGTCGATGCCATCCTTTCCATGCGGGAATACAATCGTTTCACCAAGGGAATCTTCGGCTGGGTCGGCTTTCGGACCAAATGGCTGGAGTACGAAAATGTGGAGAGAGCCAGAGGGGAGACAAAGTGGAACTTCTGGAAGCTGTTCGTCTATTCCATTGACGGCATCACTGCATTTTCAACGGTACCGCTGATGTTTGCCTCCCTGGTCGGTGTCCTGTTCTGTGTGCTTGCTTTCTGCATGGTGGTGTTTGTCATTGTGAGAAAGCTGATCTTCGGAGACCCTGTCTCCGGCTGGCCTTCGCTCGTGTGTATCATGCTGTTTTTGAGCGGCGTACAGTTTTTCTGCACGGGTATTCTGGGTCAGTACCTGGCCAAGACCTACATGGAGGTCAAGCGACGACCGATCTATGTGGTCCGTGAAGAAATCTAATATATGACATGCGGCTTCCGGTCTTAACATTTTCTTAGCGCCCCAAACCATTCACAAGAAACGACACTAATGGTAGAATAAACCTGTTCTTCGGGAAAACAGAGTGGATATCGACATAGGTAAAGGGGGATTTTTGTGGAACTGAGTGCTGTAGAAGATTATGAACTGGAAAGATATATTACGGATATCATGCTGGATATCGGAGTTCCGGCGCATTTGAAGGGGTATCACTATCTGAGGGATGCCATTATGCTGTCGGAAAAGGATATGGAGGTTGTCAGCAGTGTGACGAAGCTGCTGTATCCTACCATTGCAAAGCATTTTAAGACAACTGATCAAAAGGTAGAGCGCGCAATCCGCAACGCCATCGAAGTGTCCTGGACAAGGGGAAATACTGAGACCTTCGAGAAGATGTTCGGCTATTCGGCTTCTACCGGGCGCATGCGACCTACGAACAGTGAGTACATAGCGCGAATTGCCGACAAGGTACGACTTGACATTAAGGCCAGATAGGGACTTTGAGTCGGGCGTACGACCGGTATGGATCAGGGTAAAATGGAGGAAAACCGAAAGAACAGTGATGGAGACCGTATGCATACAGCTGCGGTCTCTTTTGCTTGTTTGGACTATGCGACTGTGATATACTGAGCCTTGCGATCAATCTAAAAGGAGTTCCTGCGTGAAAAAAGAGTTGCGAAACATCCGGCTGATTCTGCCGATACTGCATATCGTGGCATCGTTTCTGTATGAGAGATGCATCCTGATTTTCCGAGCCGATATCGATGTGGTTGCGGCGATACCGCTCAACAATGCCATCAGCGACCGGGCGGAACAGATCATTGCCTACGCGGTGGCGAAGCTTTTCGCCATGCTTGCCGTGTTTGCCCTGTGGAAGCTTGTGTTTTATGTGAAAGACCATTGGAAGACAGATGGCGGGGTCAGACTGTTTGTGCTTTTGTTTGCTGCGGGAGGACTGCTTCTTAGCCTGCAGTGGCCGGACGGTTTCCTGCGCAGTGAGGACAATCTGATCACTTATTCCTATGCGATCAGGCTTTGGCCGGAATACTGGCACTCCGCTTATTCGAGCATTGTCTATTGTGCCTGCCTGATGGTGCTGCCGCATCCGTTCTCCGTCAGTCTCCTTCAATGGCTTGCCGCGGTGCTTGTGATCGCCTATCTGTACGAGAGAATCCGGACAAGCCCCGTACTGAAAGGGCGGGGAAAGTGGCTTGCCTTCGGCATTTTACTGATTCCGGATTCCTATTATCTTCTGACGGACGCCTACAGGACCAGCCATTACGCCCTGCTTAGTGCCTTCTTCGTCACGCTTGCCGTGATGGATATCATTGACAGGAGAGAGCGAAGCGGCAGGGAGCTCGCCGGCATGGTTTTACTGTGCGGCTTTTTATCGGTGTGGCGGACGGAAGGAATTGTGCTGGGAATTCTGGGCTTTGGGGTCCTGATTGCCTTCGGATATCGGTATTCCCTGAAAAAATGTCTGCTTCTGCTGGCGGGAGTGGCAGCGGCCTTTCTCGTCATCAATCTCCCGCAGAAGCTTGGCAGCGAGAAGTATTACGGCAACGACTATTCGTTTATCAATTCGTTCCCGACCCTGCAGAATGTGTTGAATGCGCCGTCTGCGAACCTGGGATATGAGGGAGCCACGGAAGACTTAACCGCCCTGGGACAGGTGACGCCGGTGGAGGTGATTCAGGCTTACGGCATGGAGGGCTATCGCAGGCAGAATGTCCGAAACGGTTACCGGGACATCAACCAGAGCGGAGCGGACGCAGAGACCGGGGCCGCGTATAAGAAGGCATATTACAGGATGATTCTTCACAATCTGCCGATCTATGTCAGGACGCAGGGTTCCATGCTTCTGCAGGCGATCCGCCTGAAGGAGTACTGCTATATCGAAAAATCCGCAGTCAGCGTTACGATGGAACCCTGGCACTATGATGCGTGGGACATCGGAAGGGAAGACCTCTTCGCCGCACCCGGCGTCAAAGCCTGGTACGAGCTGCCGCTTCGCCGGACGCTTGCCGAGGGGTGGAGGACGGCCCGGACGGCGGTGTCGGATTTCCTGCGCCGCGCATATCTTCAGAGCCTGATTCTGATATTGGCAGGTCTTCTGGAGGCGGTTCTGTTTTGCAGAGAAACGATTTTATTTTTCAGAAAAAAGAGCGCCTGCCTCGGAATGGCGGGGATGGCGTTTGTTTTGCTCGGACAGGCAGCAGCGATCGTGCTGGTGATGCCTGCCGGGGTGCTTGCGTATTTTCACGCGTATTTTTATTGCACGGCTGTTCTGGATATTCTGTATCTGCTGTATCTTCGAAGCAGTAAGACGAAACAGGTTTTTCCGGACGGTGAAAGAAAGGATTAATGTGTATGTGGGAATGTGAATACTCCGTGGAACCGATGGATTACAGATTGTTCCTGTTGCGGCTTGTCAGAAAGCTGTGGGTGCTTGTCGCGGCGGCGCTTGTGGGCGCGGTGGTCATCGGCGGCGGATATTATGCGTATCACATGCTCCCGGGCGGCGGACGCACCTATCAGACTGAGAGCATCTGTTATCTGGATTTTGCGGAGGATGGTGCGGGCGAACCGTACGAGTTTTTTAACTACTATACCTGGAATGAAGTGATTCACACGGATTTCTTCATGCATGCGGTCTGCGAACAGACGGGCGGAAAGCTGACGGCAGATCAGGCTGCCTGTTATACCGCGGCAACCATTGATTCGGATGTGAGATACCTCTATATCCGGTGCACGACTCCCGATCCGGATTTATCCCTGCGGATGGCGAAGGCGCTGGAACAGTGCATTGCGGAATTTGGTGACGCGCAGAAGGAATTTCGAAGCATCACTGTGGTGAAGGCGGCTGCGGAGGCGAAGGACAATTCCAATATCCGCACCTCAAATGCAGTCATTCTCGGCGGTTTTATCGGTTTCTTCACAGCCCTGTTTGCGATGCTTGCACTGATGGCGGCGGACACCTCCGTCTACCTGCCGGCGACCCTTGAGAGAAGGTTTCATCTGGTGACCCTCGGAGCACGCTCCATGAAGGAGTTTGCGGCCAACTGTCAGTACCTGTTGCGGGATGCGGAGACAGTGGCGCTGATTCCCTCCGATGATTCCCCGATTCCCGGTGAGTCTGTGCTAAACTGCGGTAAGAAGGAAATCGTGTTTGCACCCATCACAAGGGAAGATGCCTACGATAAAATTCGCGCCTGCGACGCGGTGGTCTTGAGCGTGAGGGCAGGCGCCCACAACGGCAGACAGACCCAGAGGACCATCGAGCAGCTTGCCAGACAGGGGATATCCGTCACGGCAGCGGTTCTGGTGGAGGAGGACGAGAGGTTACTCAGGGCGTATTATCGGAAGTAGGCGGGAAGGATTGCTTCCCCGTAAAGGAAAGAGACTATGGCGTTATATATTTTTATCACAACTGTCGTGGTTGCGATGGGGTATTTTGTCAACGGCTCCTATCGGACGACCGCCGCGGGCGGCGCCCGCGGCCGAAGGCAGACCTGTGTCGCCTCCAGACAGGAGTTTTTGAACAAAATATTGCTGGTTGGTATTTTTACCATCCTCTTTGCCCTTTCCGCACTCCGCATCGGCATCGGAAATGACTACTGGACCTACAGACAGCAGTTTTTGTATATTTCGGGCGGTGACCGCGATATCTCCTATGAGATCGGGTTTCAGTGGCTGGTGCGGCTGATGCAGGCTCTCTTCGGGCAGGACAACTACAGGACAACCTTCGCGGCGGTGGCCTTTCTCACCTGCGCCTTCTCCCTGAAGGGCATCTATGACACGGCGGACTGGTTCGTGTTTTCGTTCTTCCTGTTCATGGCAAACGGCTTCTATTTCATGAGCTTCAGCACGGTGCGGTATTATCTGGCGCTGGCCTTCTGCCTGTATTCCGTCAAGTATCTGCTCGGAAAACAGTATTTGCCCTTTGTACTCTGGATCATTCTGGCGGCCTTGTTTCACAAGACGGCGCTCCTGGTGATTCCGGCCTATCTTGTGGCGTATTACCTGAAATGGTCTAAGAAGACGCTCTGGATGATCCCTGCCGCCTGCGTGGTATTGGTCGTCGGAAAGCCCGTGATCCGAAGGCTGTTGTTTCTGATTTACCCCTTCTATGAGGGAGACAGCATTCTGGACGTGGGTGCGGTGTCCTATGTCAACATCGCAAAATGTGCGGCCATTCTGGTGCTTTGCCTTTTGTTCTACAAGGCGGCCATCAGGGACAACGCCAAAAACAGCATGTTTTTCAACCTGAATCTGTTCGCACTGATTCTGTATAGCTGCGGCTCCTATATTCCGGAGCTGACGAGAATCTGTTATTACATGGTCATCGGGCAGATCTTCCTGCTGCCTCCGGTGCTGCAAAGCATTCAGGACCGGAAAATGCGCCGGTTTTTCTGCGGTGCGGTGATTGCGGCTTATATCTGTTATTTTGTGATGTTTTTGATCAAGGGAAAGAGTGATTATGTCATGATTCTACCCTATCTGACCTGGATTTTCGTGTGAGGATGCGAGGTGACCGAGGGATGCCTAAACAAGACCGTTTCTCAGACAGATGCATAACAGCCTTTCTGCTCACGATCGGTGCGGCGGAAGCGGCCCACCTGTGCACGCTTGTGCTGCACGGGCGGTTTTCTTTCTGCGCCCTGCTGACCGCTGTTGCCGTGAGCGTTGTCTGGGTCGGGTACGCCGGCCTCCTCGCGCTGCAGGCACGCAGGAAAAAGACCGAAAAAGCAGGCAAAGCGGCGGCGCTCTCCGGGCAGGAGAAACTGCTTCTTGTGATTCTCGGGTGTATCCTATCGGCGCAGCTTGCGTTTATCGTGTCCGGAGACTCTGTCTATCGAGACGCGGATATGACGGTGGAGACGGTTGTCAGCTTTCTTCAGACGGATGCCCTGTATCAGGTCAATCCCATGACGGGGGAGGCGTATGCCGCAGGGATGCCTGCCCGGCTTAAGATCCTCTGTCTGCCCACACTGTACGGCGCAGTCTGCAGGCTGACGGGCATTTCTCCCGTGCTGCTCATCCACAGGGTCGTACCCTGCGTGGTATTGGTGTTTGCTTATCTGGCGTTCGCCTCCCTGGGGCAAAGCTTATTTCCTGCATCCCGTAAGAAACAGCTTGTTTTTCTGGTGGCGACAGCCCTTTTGTTCTGCGCCGGTAATTACGCCTGCGGTGTGGACGGTTTCGCGCTTCTGTCCACGGGATGGAGAGGCGTATCCATACGCAATGTCGTACTGATTCCCTACTGCTTCTCCCTCGGAATGCGCAGAAAATATTTCAGGCAGCTTCTTTGCGTGTGTGCGGAAGGCTGCATCGTATGGACCTTTTACGGACTTGGTATGTGTCTGCTTGTCTTAGCGGGGCTTTTTGCCTGTCAGCTGATCTGCGGCCATGACCGTCCGGGAAAGGAGGCCTGTGAATGACGGAGCTTTTGAAAAATGCCTGGCTGGGCTGGCGTGACATGACGACGCCGGGGAAGCTTGCGGGTGTCTGGCTGGTCGCTTTGTGCTATTTGCTCTATCACCGGAAGAAGCTCCGGCAAACCTCCCTTCTGCTCTATGCGGCGGTTTCGACGGCGGCGGTGATTCTGCCTGTGACGGCAGTGCTTCTGATGCTGTATCAGACCAGGTTTTATGATTACGAATGGATCTGGAGCGCTGTGCCCGCGACGGCCATGACAGCGTTCGCGGCGACAGTATTCGTGACGGAGGATCTGAAGGAGCGGCTGAAGGAATCCCGGACAGGGCAGGCGGTGGTTCTGCTTCTGCTGCTTGGCATGCTGTTTCTCGCAGGCGGGGCAGGCTCCCCTAAACCGACGAAGGAACCTGCGGGACTGAGCGGGCCGGAGGTTTCTAAGATGCTTACAACCATTCATGAGAAGCTGCCGGATACGACAGTCCGTCTCTGGGCGCCGAGCGAGATTCTGACGCATGTGAGAGAATATGACGGAAGTATCCTGCTTCTGTATGGCAGAAATATGTGGGATGCGCATCTGAATGCGTATTCTTATGACACCTATCCGGACAACATGCAGGAGATGTATGTCTGGATGCAGGACCCTTACCGGTGGATGGAGGGCAGGAGTCTGATCGCCGAGATCTCCGACGAAGAGTGTCTGCAGGCGGCGCGGGAATATGATGTGAACTGTATCCTGCTGCCGAAGACCATCCGAGCGGAGGCGCTTTGCGTTTTTTCGGAGGATTATACGATAGACGAAGACAGTTTTGTGGAATACTTTTTACTGACAAAGTGAGGATATGCGGATGAATGAACTGGTCAGCATTATCATGCCGGTCTACAATGCGGAACGATTTATCCGGGACACGCTTCAATGTGTGGTGCGGCAGACTTACCCGGACTGGGAGCTTTTGATGGTGGAGGATACAAGCACCGATGCGACCCGGGCCGTGATCGAAGCCTATCTTGCCGAAACAAAGGAGACAAGAATCCGCCTCATTACCTCCCCCGAAAAGCTGGGGGCAGCGAAGGCGCGCAATCGGGGGCTTTCGGAGGCAAAGGGGCGGTTCGTGGCATATCTGGATGCGGATGATGTCTGGAGCCCGGACAAGCTGGAGAGAGAGCTTGCCTTTTTGCGGGAAAAGGACGCGGCGTTTGTGTTTACGGGCTATGAGTTTGCGGATGAGAACGCGGTCGGAACCGGTATCGTAGTGCGGGTGCCGGAGACGCTTTCCTACAGACAGGCGCTGAAGAATACGACTATTTTTACCTCGACGGTATTGATCGATACGGACAAAATCGAGAAAAGCCTTTTGGAGATGCCCATCATTGAGAGCGAGGACACGGCTCTTTGGTGGAAGATCCTGCGGCAGGGCTTTGTGGCGCACGGCCTGGATGAGAATCTTGTCAGATACCGCAGACCCGGCAAGTCGCTCTCCTCAAATAAGCTTCGCGCCATCAGAAGAATCTGGGCGCTGTACCGCAGGGCGGAGGGGCTGGGCGTCCTTCAAAGTGCCTGGTATTTCTGCTTTTGGGCGTATCGTGCCGTAAAAAGACGAGTTTAGGTTTTTTGTGTACGAATTTGTCGCGATGTGATAGAATAGTACCGAATATGGATTCCATTCGGAGGTTGTTTAGCTTTGAATATTAGTGCGAACGAGATAAAAATCAGAAAAAGAGAAACCTTTAAGAGATTGATTAACCTTTGCCTGGTGGGCATTTGTCTGGCGCTTGAGATCGCGGTCTTTGCGTACCACTGGGAGGCGGACTTTAAGCCGAGTCTTGTGTGGGAGCTGCGGGATCTCTGGGTCAAGGCCAATGTGGCGGAGATCGCGCTGTACGGTACGATCCTGGTATTTCTGTCTGCGACCTACGGCGGTATGCGCCTGGGGTATCAGAAAAATGCGGAGATCATTTTCTCCCAGGTGCTTTCGACCTTACTCGCCAACATTATCATTTACCTGCAGCTGTCCATCATGGCGCACCAGCTGTTTGTCCTGAACATGTTCATCGTGATGATGGTGAAGCAGACGGCCATCGTGCTGGTCTATATCAATGTGGTGAATTACCTGTACAAGCATATTTTTCCGCCCAGAAGGCTTTTGCTGATCCACGGAAACCGTCCGACGAAGGACCTCTGCGGCAAGTTTGAGAGCAGAAAAGACAAATACACGGTAGTCCGGAAGGTGCACATCGACGAGGGCTATGAGAAGCTTTGCCGGATCATTGAGGAAAGTATCTCGACGGGAGAGTGTACCGCGGTTGTTCTGGGAGATATCTCGACAGCGCAGAGAGACCCGCTGTTAAAGTATTGTTACGGCCGCTCCATTCGCGTGTACCTGCTGCCGAAGATCAGTGATGTGATCCTGATGGGAGCCGAGGAGCTGCATGTGTTTGACAGTCCCATGCTTCTGACCAGAGAGTACAGTCTCTCCATGGAGCAGCGCTTCCTGAAAAGGACCGTGGATATCGTGTGTTCCCTCATCCTGCTGATTCTGTCCTCTCCGATCATGCTGGTCACGGCAATTGCCATTAAGCTGTATGACAGGGGACCGGTTCTCTACAAGCAGATCCGCTGTACCGTCGACCAAAGAGAGTTCTATATCATGAAGTTCCGAAGCATGAGAACCGATGCCGAGAAGGACGGCGTGGCGAGACTGGCACAGAAGAATGATGACAGAATCACCCCCATCGGTAAGTTTATCAGAAAGTGCAGAATCGATGAGCTGCCGCAGCTGATCAACATTCTGCGCGGCGACATGTCCTTCATCGGTCCCAGACCGGAGCGCCCCGAGATCATTGCGCAGTACATGGAGGTGATGCCGGAGTTCGCGTTCCGTATGAAGGTGAAGGCGGGACTTGCGGGCTTCGCACAGGTCTACGGAAAATACAATACGACCCCCTACGATAAGTTAAAGCTGGATCTGACTTACATTGAAAACTATTCCTTATGGATGGATTTGAAGCTCATGATGCTGACGCTGAAGGTGTTATTCTGGCCTGACAGCACAGAGGGCGTGGAAGCCGAACAGATCACGGCGCTGAAGACGGAGCTGGAGCAGGGCAAACATAAGGGCGACGACCTGTAGGCAGGCGCTGCCTTTGAGCGCGGAAAGGGAAGCTATGGCGGTAGAATTACTGGTATCCTGCATGCACAAGGATGGGCGTGCACTGGCTGAAAAAATGCATATTTCCTCCCCGGCGGTCATCGTCAACCAGTGTGAGGAGGACAGCGAAGAGCAGTTTGACCTGCCGGGCGGCAGAATCACGGCAATTTGTCGTAACGAACGCGGCGTCGGCCGCAGCAGAAACCTGGCGCTTGAGAGAGCCGGCGAGGCTGTCTGCGTTTTCAGCGATGAGGATATTGTCTATGAACCGGACTATGCCGAGAAGATCCAGGCAGAGTTCGACAGGCACCCGGAGGCAGACGGACTGTTGTTTCAGGTGGATGTCGACCCTTCCAGAAGAACCTACCGGATCGATTCCTTCGGACCGGTCGGAAGATTCAACTGCGGCAGGTATCCGGCATACAGCATGGCTTTTCGCAGGGACAGGCTCATCGCTGCCGGCGTAAGATTTTCCCTGCTGTTTGGCGGCGGCGCGAAGTACAGCAACGGCGAGGACAGTCTGTTTCTCCTCGATTGTATCAAAGCCGGGCTGAAGATCTATAAGACGCCGATGCGAATCGGCGAGGAGATTCCCAGACCGTCCACCTGGTTTACCGGTTATCACGAGAAGTTTTTCTTTGACAGAGGAGTCTTGTTTCACTTCCTCTACGGACGACTGGCCTTCCTCTGGGGCTTTCGCTTTACCTTCTGTAAGCGCAAGGTGATGTGCAGAGAGATTCCCTGGTACAAGGCGTATGCACTCCTGCTTCGCGGTGTGCGTGAGGGCAGGAAAACGGAGGCGGAGGGAATCGATGCGTAAACTCAGTATTATCACAGTCTGCCTGAATTCCGGGGAGAAGCTGGCGCAGACCGTAAGAACGGTCCTGGCGCAGGAGTACGATGACTGGGAGCTGGTCATCAAGGACGGCGGCTCTGCCGACGGCTCCGTCGAAGACCTGCGCAGCCTGCCCGAGGTGAAGGCAGCGCTGGAGGCTGGCCGCATTCGTATCGTCTGCGAGCCGGATACAGGCATCTATGACGGCATGAATCAGGCGACGAAGCTTGCGGACGGTGAATATTTCTATTTCTTAAACTGCGGAGATCTGCTGCATTCCGCCGACGCCTTGGGGCAGATGATGGAAGGAATCGACGCCGATCCGGGCTCACTGATCCACTACGGTGATGTCTATGATATGCTGCGCGGCAGTGTGGTTTCGTCCAACCCGAGGCTGGATGCGTTCGGCTGTTATCGGAATGTGCCCTGTCACCAGGCCTGTATCTATCACAGAAGCCTGTTTGCGCAGAGGGGGTATCGGACTGAGTACAGAATCCGCGCCGACTATGAGCATTTTTTATGGAGTTTTTTCTGCGCGCAGGCGAACCCGAAGTACCAGCCTGTCGTCTTATCTGATTATGAGGGAGGCGGTTTCTCCGAGACAGAGGAAAACCGCAGGCGCTCCGCAAGGGAGCATCAGGAGATCGTGGCGCAGTATATGACCCGGGCGCAGATTCTTAAGTATCGGGCCGTTCTCGTGCTGACGCTGCAGCCGGTCCGCACCTTTCTCGCAGAGAGTAAGGTCTTCGGCAAGTGGTACCAGAAGGCGAAGCGGGTACTTTACCGGTAAGGCGTTCTTCGGCGCAACTGTTTGATACACGGATTTGGAAGGAAAACCGATGAAGATATTGTGGCTGTGCAATGTGATGCTGCCTGTGATCGCAGGGCAGCTTGGAATAGAGGCCTCCAACAAGGAGGGCTGGATATCGGGTCTGGCCGATGTGCTGCTGAAGCGAAGGCAGGAGAACGGCGTGGAGCTCGCCGTTGCCTTCCCTGCGCCGGCGTTACTGCTGGAGGCCGGCAGACGATATGTGAAAAAAACCGTGCCCGTGGAAGGCTACGAACTGACCTTCTATGGCTTCGCGGAGGATACGCTTGCGGCGGATGTGTACGACAGCTCCTTAGAGCAGGTCATGACAGAGATCGCGAAGGACTGTCAGCCGGATGTGGTCCACTGCTTCGGCACCGAATATCCGCACACACTCGCGATGTGCAGGACCTTCCCGGATAAGTCGAGGCTCCTCATCACCATTCAGGGCCTCTGCTCGGTCTATGCCAATGTGTTTTACGCGGATCTGCCCGAGGAAGTCATCCGCTCAGTGACCTTCCGCGACCTGATCAGGAAAGATACCCTGCCCAGGCAGAAGGAGAAGTTCGTAAAGCGCGGCGCGATGGAGATCGAAGCCTTGAAGCTGGCGGGCAATGCCGGCGGCAGAACCCCCTGGGACCTTCACTATGCGAGGGAATGGAACGGGGACATCCGTTATTTTGAGATGAATGAGACCCTGCGCAGAGAGTTTTATGAGGGTGCCTGGAGCAGAGAGTGCTGCGTACCGCACAGCATTTTCCTAAGCCAGGGGGATTATCCGATCAAGGGACTCCATTATATGCTCCTGGCCTTGCCGGAGATTCTCGCAAAGTATCCGGACACGACGGTCGCGGTTGCGGGCAACAGCCTTGTGGGGTATCGGACCCTGAAGGAGAAGATCAAGATCTCCGCATACGGTAAATATCTTAGAAAACTGATCGCCAAACTGCATCTGGAGGGAAAGGTGACCTTTCTCGGAAAACTGACCGCGGGCCAGATGAAGGAGCAGTATCTGAAGAGTCATTTGTTCGTGTGCCCTTCCTCCATCGAAAATTCGCCGAATTCGCTCGGCGAGGCAATGCTTCTGGGGATGCCCTGTGTCAGCGCGGATGTGGGCGGCGTCCGCGGCATTTTTACCGATGGAGCGGACGGGATTCTCTATAGGGGCTGTAAGAGTGATAAAAACAGCTTTGACGATCTGTCGGACGGCGCAAGCAGTCTGGAGGGCGTTGCCCATAACCTCGCCGAGGCGGTGCTTTTGATGTGGTCGGACGCCCAAAAAGAGAAGGAATACTGCCAAAGCGCGAGGGAACACGCCCGCAGAAATCATGACAGGGACAGAAACTATCGCCTTACGGTGGAAGTGTATCGCACCATCAGTGAGGCGGCGGAGGGACGATAATTGGCCGAAAAGACCCGATTTGTATTTGTATCAAATTATCTCAATCACCATCAGATTCCGTTCTGTAAGGAAATGTACAGACTCCTTCAGGGAGATTTTGTCTTTATCCAGACAGAACCTATGGAGGAAGAACGCCTCCGGATGGGCTGGCAAAAGCCGGAGGACATTGCCTTTTTGCGGCTGTTCTACGAGGAGCCGGAGGCCTGCCGGGAGATGGTCCTGAATGCCGAGCTGGTGCTGTTTGGCGGCACGGACGAGGAAGCCTATATCGAGGAGCGCCTGGAGGCGAAAAAGCCGGTCATTCGCTACAGTGAACGCCTGTACAAGACGGGGCAGTGGAAGGCGGTCTCGCCCAGAGGACTTCGCAAGAAATATCACGACCATACCAGACACAGAAACGAAGCGGTCTATCTGCTCTGTGCGGGGGCGTATGTGCCCTCTGACTTTCACATTGTGAGGGCGTATCCGGACAAAATGTTCTGCTGGGGATATTTCCCCGAGACCGTGCGGTATGATGTCGATACCCTTATGAACGGCAAGGGAGCCGTGAACGCCGCCGGGGAGCGTGTCCCCTATCTGCTGTGGGCAGCCCGTATGATTGACTGGAAGCATCCGGACCTGCCCGTGAAGACGGCAAAGTATCTGAAGGAAAAAGGTCTGAACTTCCGCATGGGAATCATCGGCGGCGGTGCGCTCGCCGGGAAGGTGGAAAGCCTGGTGGAAGAGTACGCCCTTTCGGACTGTGTGGAGCTGCTCGGTTTTCTCTCCCCCAAAGAGGTGCGCGGGCAGATGGAGCAGGCTGACATCTTTCTGGTGACCAGCGACAGGCAGGAGGGCTGGGGGGCAGTGGTGAATGAAGCCATGAACAGTGGCTGCGCCGTGGTTGCCGACCATATGATCGGCGCGGTGCCCTATCTGATCACACACGGCAGGAACGGTATGGTATATCGCTCCGGCCGGGAAAAGGAATTATATACGCTGACTGAGCAACTGGTGCGCGACGAAAGTCTGCGCCGGGAGCTTGGCAGACATGCATACGAGACCATCACCGGGGTCTGGAATGCGGAGAACGCAGCGCAGAGTCTGCTGCGTCTCAGTGTACGGTTAGGGCTTACGGAAGCGCCCGACACGCTCAAAGAGACAGCACAAACAAAGCATTTTGTCACCGCGCTTTCCCCCTGCGGGCCGGCGCCGGTGATCTCGGAAAGGAAAATGTATCGATTTGTCCATGGAACAGGAACTGATCAGCATCATCGTACCGGTTTATAATACAAAAGAATATCTTCCCAAATGCGTACAGTCGTTGGTGGAACAGACCTATCGCAACCTCGAGATACTGCTGGTGGACGACGGCTCCACGGACGAAACCGGGGCGCTCTGCGACAAACTGGCGCTGACCGATGACAGGATACGCGTCATCCACAAGGAAAACGGCGGTTCTTCCTCCGCCCGCAATGTGGGAATCTCGCAGGCAGCCGGAAGCTTCTTAGGGTTTGTCGACAGCGATGATTATGTGGACGCCGACATGTATGAGCGCCTGTACGGAGCGATCCTTGCGTTCGGCGTCAACATTGCGCAGGTCGGCCGCGACGAGATCACGCCGGAAGGCGAAGTGATGCCGGACATCTGTAAACCGGCGGACGAGACGGAGGTGATTTCCGCGGCGCACTTCATGGAGGAGCTTCTTATGCACAGAGGAGACTGCTCTTTCTGCACGAAGCTCATCCGGAGGAATCTTTTTTTCGAGGGCGGCATCGAACATGCGGCCGAGCACAATGCTTTCCCGGTGGGAGTCCTGAACGAGGACTTTCACCTGCTTTTGTACATGCTGCTTCGAAGCGGTCCGGTCGTATCCCTGCCGGGCCATACCTACCATGTGGTCTACCGTGTGGGCAGCAATTCCCGAAAGGCCTCCGCAAACGAGTTCTCCCGTGTGTTTGCCGACAATGTGGACAATGCGGATCTTGCGGCGAAACTGGTGGAGGAACACTATCCGGAGCTTTCGGAGGTCGTATTCCGGTTCGGCATCTTTCAGAGAATCGATTATATGCTGCATATTCCGATTCCGCAGATGCGGAGGGATCACGAGACTTACCGGGCAATCGTAACATATCTGCGCCGCAACTGGCTGCGCTCGATGAAGAACCCGGTTCTGACGAAGAAGAACAAACTGTATCACACCCTCTTTGCGGTCTGCCCGAAGGGAATCAGACGGCTGCACCGCCTGATACGGAAGCTGTGATAAGTGTCTGGAAGAAACTACCTGCAAATGATTCGGACCGGGTGTGTTAGGATAACAGACAGGAAAGCAGGCACAGAGTCTGCATCTGATTTGCCTGATTTCCATGAAAGGAGTACAGGAAAGGAGTACATATGAAACGGAAAAAAATCCGAAAGCAGGGATGGATTGCGGTTTTGACAGCCTTGCTGCTCGTGGGTGGGATGCCCCGGGCAGCGGGCGTGACATATGCGGCTGCAGCAGCAAGATGTTCGGCCGAGAGTATGGAAGAATACGGAGCGTGGCTGGACGAAGCCGGAGAAGCGCTGGAAAAGCTTGCCGCCGGGCGGGATATCTATGCGCTGGTCTATCTTGCCGATACTTATCCCGTGCGCGTGCTGCCCGATTATGACAGCCCCGCCGCGGTGACGGTGCTGAGCGGACAGCTGGTCAATATTGAGGATGTCTATCTGGATGACGAGGGCGAAGTGTGGTACCGCGTCAGGTTAGAATACAATTCCGCGGAGTATACCGGCTTTGTTCCCAGACAGAATCTTGCCGTGGCAGACGCCGGATTTCTCGCCTGGGAGGAGGAGTACGGATTTTCCTCCGTGTACTCCCGGTTTGATTTGGAGGAAGGTGAGGCGAGGTCCTATCCCGATATCGCGCAGTTCCCGGAGAGCTATCAGCCGGCGTTGCTCGCCCTGAAGGCACAGCACCCGACATGGACCTTCGTCAAGATGAATACGACGCTCGACTGGAACAGCGTGATTCAAAACGAGATGGGAGACAAGAGTCTGGTCTACAAGAGCTTTCCGGACTGGGCGAAGAACGGTTTGTATGACTCCGGGAACTGGTACTATGCGACGGAGCCGGTGCTGAAAATCTACATGGACCCCAGAAATTCTCTGACGGAGAGCGCCGTCTTCCAGTTTGAACAGCTCACCTACAACGAGGAAAATCACACGCTGGAGGCACTGCAGAAGATCTTAAGCAATACCTTTATGAACGGCAGCAAGCCCGCTCCGGGGATGGACACCATGACCTTTGCGGAGCTGTTTTGGTATATCGGCGCAGAAGAAGGACGCAGGGTCAGTCCCTTCCATCTGGCGGCGCGCGTGATGCAGGAGCAGGGAAGCGGAACCTCTCCCCTGATCTCCGGAACTTATCCCGGGTTTGAGGGGTATTACAATTACTTTAATGTTAAGGCGTCCGGCACGACCAATACGGAGGTCATCGTCAACGGACTGACCTATGCCAAGAAGCAGGGCTGGAACAACGCCTATCTGTCGATTCAGGGCGGTGCGGATGTTATCTCCGCCGGCTATATCAAAAAGGGTCAGGACACTCTCTATCTGCAGAAATACAATGTGAATCCAAACGGCTCGAATCCGCTCTACACGCATCAGTACATGCAGAATATCTCCGCACCGACGACGGAGGCTGCGAAGATTCGGAAACTGTATGAAAGTGCGGGAGCGCTGGAGAGCACCTTTGTGTTCAAGATTCCGGTATATGAAAATATGCCTGCAGAGCCCTGCAAGGAACCGTCGCCTACACAAACCATTGATATTCCGTATGAGGCAGGTTTTGCGGTGAAGGCGGGTGACACCGGATTGACATTCCCGCTGGAACCGGGTCCGGGCAGTGCAGCCGGCCATTTTCAGCAAAGCAGCTTCTTTTATACGGATGCCGCAACCGGCGACACCGTAGGCTCCGAGGCGCTGGAAGGCGGCAGGGATTATGTCTTTCATGTCACATTCCGGGCTGAGGACGGCTATGCCTTCCCGGAGAACTTTACCGTGATCATCAACGGACAAACCCTCACAGACGGCATCACCGTCAGCGGCGACGGCAGCGTTCTGACCATCACCTATCCCTTCACGACAGGCGTCTTCCCGGAGGAAGAAGCGGTTCGTGATTTTATCACCCGCATGTACGGGCAGTGCCTCTCCAGGGAGCCCGACGAGGCAGGTCTTGCCGGCTGGACGGAGCAGCTCATGACCGGTCAGATGAACGGTGCGCAGATCGCGGAAGCCTTTGTATTCAGCGATGAGATGCTACAAAAGAACCTGTCCGACGAAGAATTCGTCAGGGTCCTCTACCGCGCCATGCTGGGAAGAGAAGCCGATGAGACAGGACTTGCGGGCTGGTTAAAAGAGCTTGCGAACGAGTATTCCACCCGCAGCGAAGTGACCAAGGCGTTCGTCGAATCCGCCGAGTTTACCGCCATCTGTGAAAGCTATGGTATTCTCCGCGGTGAATACCGGGCAGTCGGCAGCATTGAGCGGTTCGTGTCCCGCTTCTACACCGAGTGTCTGGGACGCCCCGCAGACCAGGCCGGCCACCGGGGCTGGGTAAAGCAGCTGCAGCACGGTTATGTGAACGGCGCGCAGATCGCGGAAAGCTTTTTCTTCAGCGAGGAATTCGTGAATAAGAAGGTATCAGACGAGGGATATGTCGAAACCCTGTACAGAACCATTCTCGGCAGAGAAGCGGACGAAGCAGGACTGGCCGGCTGGGCGGAACAGCTCCAAAACAGCCGGATGACCCGGCGGGATATCCTGAAAGCATTGATTGAGTCCCTTGAGTTTACCGGACTCTGTGAAACTTACGGAATTGAAAGAGGAAGTCTGTAGGTCGAATGTGATTTCATCAGGAGCTTTGCGCTTTAGGGGCGGAGAACACTGCGGTGTGGGTTTTCTGCGCCTTCTGTGTATCGATATCAGATTTTGGGAGAAACATACTGACAAATGAAAAAAGATAGTATATCATAAAAAGGAAGTAAATTGCCTTTTTTTCCGCGATATGCTATGATAAGTTGAATTGCCGTTCATACGGCCATGTTTGAAGGGAGAAGATCCATGTTAAATGATAAATCAATTCTGGTAACCGGCGGAACCGGTTCCTTTGGCAAAGCGTTTACCAAATATGTTCTGACACACTATAATCCGAAGAAGATCATCATCTACTCCAGGGACGAGTTTAAGCAGTTCATCATGCAGAATGAGTTTAAGGAGTATCAGGATAAGCTGCGCTTTTTTATCGGCGACGTCCGCGACAAGGAGCGTATGATGAGAGCCTTTGAGGGCGTGGATTTCGTCATCCATGCGGCAGCCCTGAAGCAGGTTCCCGCATGCGAGTACAATCCCGCGGAGGCGATCAAGACCAATATCAACGGCGCACAGAATGTCATTGACTGCGCGCTTGACTGCGGCGTGAAGAAGGTCGTTGCACTTTCCACCGACAAGGCTGTGAACCCCGTGAACCTGTACGGCGGCACCAAGCTGGTTTCCGACAAGCTGTTCATTGCGGCCAATGCTTATGCGGGCAGCAAGGACACCTGCTTCTCCATCGTCCGTTACGGCAATGTGGCGGGAAGCCGCGGCTCTGTCATCCCGTTCTTCCACAACATCATCAAAAACGGAGGCACAGAGCTTCCGATTACCGATTATCGTATGACCAGATTCTGGATCAGCCTGCAGCAGGGTGTCGAGCTTGTCATTAAGGCGCTCGAGGAAGCAAAGGGCGGCGAGACCTTTATCTCCAAGATTCCTTCGTTCAAGGTTACCGACCTTGCGGAGGCAATGCTTCCCGGCTGTAAGATGCCTGAGGTGGGAATCCGCGAGGGCGAGAAGCTGCATGAGATCATGGTGACCGTGGAAGACTCCATGAATACCTACGAGTACGAGAAGCACTTCATCGTGTATCCCCAGATGGTCTGGAGCGAGAACAGAAGAGCCGTACCCACCGGCAAAAAGGTACCGGAGGGCTTTTCCTACAGCTCCGGCAATAATACCGAGTGGCTGACCGTGGAGCAGATCCGGGAGCTGCTGGAAACAGTCGACTTAGAACAATAAAACACTCAGTCAGAATGGATGCGCAAGTCCCCGGAGCGGGCAGCGATCCGGCTGAGTACAGACAACAATCGTTTTTGGTGAGGCACTGTCGCTGGTTCGACCGGTGCCTCATTTCGAAGTGGACGGAAAGGAAGGTGTTCTATGGAAAAACCTGCTTTATATGGCGGAATACCGGTCAGAGAGAAACCTCTCTCCTACGGAAAACAATATATCGATGAGGATGACATCCGGGCAGTCACGGAGGTACTTCGCGGCGATTTCCTGACGGGAGGCCCGTATGTGGCAGAGCTGGAGAGAAAGCTTTGTAAGATTACCGGCGCGAAATATGCGGTGGCGGTTTCAAACGGTACCGCAGCCCTTCACCTTGCGGCGCTTGCGGCAGGCTTTGGCCCCGGGGATGAGGTCATTGTCAGCTCCATCACCTTCGCCGCATCCTCCAACTGTGTGCTGTACTGCGGCGCAACCCCGGTGTTTGCGGATATCAGACCGGATACCTGCAATATCGACCCCGGGCAGATCGAGAAGCTGATCACTCCTGCGACCAAGGGTGTGATAGCGGTAGATTTTACCGGACAGGCGGTGGAACAGGATGAGATTCGCAGAATCTGCGAGGAGCATAACCTTGTTTTCATCGAAGATGCGGCACACGCCATCGGCACGAAATACAAGGGACGCCCCGTGGGCAGTATGGCAGATATGACCACCTTCAGCTTCCACCCTGTCAAGACCGTCACCAGCGGTGAGGGCGGTGCCATCACGACCAATGACGAGAAGCTGTACCGGAAACTGATGCGTCTGCGCACACACGGCATCACCAGAAATCAGTCCGAGATGGTGCATCCCACCGATGCGGGCTGGTACAATGAACAGGTGGAGCTGGGCTTTAACTATCGTATCACCGACATACAGGCAGCCCTTCTGACCAGCCAGCTGGATAAGCTTGACGTCTTTTCAGCCAGACGCGCGCAAATCGTGAAGCGGTATGACCGTGCGTTTTCCGAGATGCCTGAGCTTGTCGTACAAAGGGAGATTCCCGAGTCCGAGACGACCAGACACCTCTATATCCTGCGCCTGAACCTTGAGAAGCTCACCTGTGACAGGAGAGAGTTCTTTGATGCTTTGCACGCTGAGAATATATACGCGCAGGTGCATTATCTGCCCGTATATTGGCATTCTTATTATGAGAAGCTTGGTTATGAGAAGGGGCTGTGCCCGTGCGCCGAGAAGTTTTATGGAGAAGTCATGAGCATTCCGCTGTTCTATGCGATGACGGACAACGATGCGGAGGATGTCATTTGCGCGGTGAAAAAACTGATCGCTTACTATCGCAGATGATCCGGCGCAGAGAATCTGAAATGGGGGAAAAGGCATGAAGGAGTACAGAGATCACGAGGCGGGGATCTATCTTCGCAGGATGACTTATGACGACACCGACCTGATTATTTCCTGGAGAAACTCGGATGCGGTGCGGAAAAATTTTATATACCGGGCAGAGTTTACCAGGCAGGGGCATGAAAACTGGATCCGTACCATGATAGAGACCGGTAAGGCCGTGCAGATGATGATCTGCGAGACGGAGGATGACACGCCGGTAGGCTCTGTGTACATCCGCGACATCGACAGACAGAACAACAAGGCGGAGTACGGTATTTTTATCGGGGAGGAGCGTGCGAGAGGCCGCGGACTCGGCACGGCAGTGGCGAAACTGATGCTTCGCTACTGCTTCGAGGAAGAAGCGCTGCATCGCGTTTACCTGCGGGCCTTTGCTTTCAACCGACAGGCCGTCCGCAGCTATGAGAAAGCAGGCTTCGTGCAGGAGGGACTCCTGCGGGGAGATGTCTGCATCGACGGAACCTATGAAGATATCGTGTGGATGGCAGCCATCTGCCCGGAACAATAGAAAAGAAGGATGAAGAGATGAAAAAGGTTAGTTTTGTCATTCCCTGTTATCGTTCGGAGAAAACCCTTCCCGGCGTCATCGCCGAGATTTCCGAAACAATGAAGCGCCTGCCGCAGTACACCTACAATGTTTTTCTGGTAAATGACTGCTCTCCAGACAATACCTTCGAGGTGATACGGAAGCTTTGTCAGGAGCATGAGAACATCAGGGGCATCAGTCTTGCCAGGAATTTCGGCCAGCATTCCGCTTTGATGGCCGGGCTCCGATATTCGGACGGTGATTTCGTGGTATGCCTTGACGACGACGGACAGACGCCCGCGGACGAGGTGGACAAGCTGTTAAACAAGCTGGAGGAAGGCTATGACGCGGTCTATGCAAAGTATGAGCACAAACAGCATTCCGCCTTCCGGAACCTCGGCAGCATGGTAAACGAAAGAATGACGCGAATGATGCTCGGCAAGCCGAAGGAGCTGTATGTTTCCAGCTACTTTGCGGTAAAACGCTTCGTGGTGGACGATATGATCCGCTACGAAAACTCTTACCCCTATGTCATCGGGCTGGTGCTTCGGGCGACGAAGAGCATCACCAATGTCGCCGTGACACACCGTGAGCGTGAGGTCGGCGCATCCGGCTACACCTTGAAGAAGCTGCTTGGTCTGTGGTTCAACGGTTTTACCGCCTTCTCGGTAAAACCGCTGCGTATCGCCACCGTTTTCGGCGCGGTCAGCGCAATGTTCGGCTTCCTGTATGGCTTATATACGATCATCAAGAAGTTCGTAAACCCTGATGTCCCGATCGGATTCAGCTCCATGATGGCTGCAATCGTGATCTTCGGCGGTATGATTATGCTGATGCTGGGACTGATCGGTGAATACATCGGACGCATCTATATCACCTTGAACAATTCCCCTCAGTATGTGATTCGCGAGAAGATCAATATTGAGGAATAGCGGAGGCGGGGGATCCTTCTTGGAAAAATGTGATTTTATCACGGAGAGCGCCGCCTGGGTCAGCCGAAGGATATTGCCAATGCATTTGTGTTCCTGGTATACTGCCGCAGCGGTAATCGGAGTAAGCAGGCATCTGAAAAACTGGTGAAACTGGGCTACACCAATATCATTGAGATCGGCGGAATGAATAGTTGGCCCGGTGAAACAGTCACCGGCGATAAGTGATAAAATCACAGAACAAGGAACGACTACTGGATATAATAAAGCCATAAAAAAGAAAACAGGAGGACTTAAATATGTCTGCTATCAATGTAAATAAAAACAATTTCAATCAAGAGGTTTTGAACTCGGACAAGCCCGTCCTGATGGATTTCTGGGCTCCCTGGTGTGGTCCTTGCCGCATGGTAGTTCCTCTGGTAGAGGAGATTGCCAAGGAGCGCTCCGATATCAAGGTTGTTAAAATTAAATCCCTTTTTACATTTGTGTGTTATATAATATAGGCAGAAAAAATTCCAATTGAACTAAGTCGCTGCGCGACGGCCTGCCAAGGGTTGTTGCTGCAGCGCTTC
>JAEDDX010000102.1 GCA_016293615.1 Acetatifactor sp. | reverse complement strand
TCATCTTGTTTTCGTTCGAACCCTTGAGGGGTAATGTGCAGATTAATTTCGAGTCCGAGTCGCTAAAATATCTTCTCCATAGTCTGTCTCTATCGGAACAAAACCCGTGTTATCGGAACAATGCCATCGAATTAGCGGAACAATATAAAGTTGACTTTCATCATAATTTCGTCCTCGATTTCGATATCAAAGTCAACAGTATAAGGGTCTGGGATTATCCCAAAATCGCCGTGCGTACGGACACCGGCTGTGCTTGCTATTCTCTAAAATCCTATTCGTCTCAAAAGCTGCTCTCGCTTTTCAGTCCTGCTTATGGTACACTGTTATCGGTAGAATTGAAGCACAAGCTGGGAAAGGAGGCGCAGGAATTTGGAAGAAAATGCTCTGAAACGTGTGTACGCCGGATACTACACCCGATGGGATAAGAAGCGGATCTATGTTGTCCCTGTCGTAAAAGATATTGACACCGGCGAAGAAATTGTCATCTGCAAGGATGCCAGCTTCAGTAAAAAAGACAACGAAGATTATTATACGATTACCAAAGCCTCCTTTTGCGAACAGGTTGAAGTTGATGGCATTCTCCGGGATAAATACGTCCGCCAAACCCGCGAAGAAATAGACCGAAATATGGTTCTGGAAGTTGAAGAAGACGGATTTGAAGGTCCCAAAAGAAAGCCCTTCACATACCACGATAACGAGTATGCAGATCGCTATATTCGACACTGCAGCAGTTATCACGAATACGCCAAAGATATCTGCGCCAATTACCGGCTGGATCAAAAGCGGCGCAAGCTTATCAACGAACGTCGGCAATATATCGGAGTATCCGGCAAGGCAGATTATTCCGCCATGTGCGAGGACATCTCCTTCCTGCACCAGTCATTGAAGACGGTCCTATCCGATCACATCGAGATATTCCAAACCCGTTTCGCCAAAGGGTTGTCCGTCAGAAAGGCTGCGGAAGAATTGCAGGTCAATCGAGGTGTGATCGAACGCAGACAAGCGGCACTGATTGACGCATTCTCCCGGTTGCTCCACGAAAGAGATCAGGCTGACGGAACTTGTAGGCTGTACCGAAAACCGGAAGTTCCGGAAGAGGAAGACGAAACCGAATAACATACTTCTGCGCAAAGGCACTTGCTTGAAAAAGCAGGTGCCTTTTTTGCGTCCGTGACACTTTCGCGACAGCTCGCAGCAAAATGTCCGTTGGAAGGTGAAAGGGGCCTTTTCACAATCAGCTCCGATCGTGACGAAAACGAGACACTTTCCTGCGTAATGTCCGTTGGATTGTGAAAGGAGAAAAATCAGGAAACTTGGGACAAAACCTGCCCCTATTTCACTTGGTTAAGTAGAAGACCATTTTCAAAACCGAAAGGAGCAAACCACATGAGCAACATCACTTTTCATCGCCGTCGCATGACTGCCGTTCCCACCGATCTGCTGCTGGATCCGACGATTTCCATCGAAGCAAAAGCATTTGCAGGAATCCTTCAAGCAATTCCCACGGGCAATCATGATCTCCAGGAGCTCGCTGTATTGCTGAACGTCCCTGACGAAAGGATCGTCCCTGCATTGTCTGAGTTAAGCGAGATCGGTTTTCTCACCATCGAAGAGCGCGACAGCATCTTTCAGCTCAACCTCTGGTAAGGAGGCGCATCATGGCAAATCGAACCAGACCAATCCGCATCGAGTTCTGTGTTAGCAACTATGAACACCGGCTCATCAAAAACAAAATGGCGCAGTTGGGCACTCAAAACATGGGAGCCTATCTTCGCAAGATGGCAATCGACGGCTACATCATTAAGGTGGACTACACCGAGCAGAAAAAGCTGGCGGATGCCGTCAGCAGAGCAGCTGCCAATATTAACCACATCTGCCGACGCATCAATCAGACCGGCCATTTCTATGCAGAGGATGTGGCTGATCTAAAAGCTCGACAGGTTAAAATCTGGCAACTACTGAAGCAGACACAGAAGGATGAACTGCTGCCATAAGCACACCATGTATGGATTTCCCGGCATCGGTTTTTCAGACGATGGATGCCCTGACGCTCCGGAGCGTTCCATAATTGGATTTCTGGATGCCGGTTTCCCTGACCTTCACCGGGGATGAAATTCATTCCCTAAATAATAAGAAATAAATTAACTCTCAAGATAATCATCTATCAATCCAATCAATACCGAAATTGGATTGATAGGATGGGATGGAGGTTCTATGAAAAATCTTTGTAAGTTCACAGTGAAAAGCCCAGCGGCTTCCTACTTACCATTGCCACGATTTCTGCTGCTGGACGAAGAATTGCAGGACATCAGCAACGATGCAAAAGTCCTTTACGCTCTTCTGCTGGACAGGGCAAGTATCTCCCGCCAGAACGGCTACATCGATCCTGACGGTACGATCCGTTTGTACTTCTCAGTGGAGCAGGTGCAGAAGAAACTGCACCGCAGCCGTCAGAGCGCTACACGGATCTTCCGTGAGTTGGAATACAGCGGTCTGATCATCCGTAAGAAGCAGGGCCTCGGCAAACCGGCAGTCATCACCCTGAACTACCCGGCAGATGCCCGTCTGATCATGAAGGAGGATGATGTGGATGTGGGATGAAGTCCGGAAAATGAAACCCATAGAGCGAAGGCCGGATGGAGAACTGTTCCGCCTCACACCCAAGCAAACTCGACGCGCCTGGCGGTTGGTCAAGCTCTGCTGCAACAATGTTGACGGCGACTGCCTCCTGCTGGATGACGGAGAAGGCTGTGTCTGTCCGCAATCCATCGCGTACACGCTCATCTGCAAATACTTTCGCCGTGCAGTCCTGCCGTCAGAGCCGGAGCTGGAAGAAGATATCTTCAATCCGAAAGATATGCGCCGGTGCAAAATCTGCGGAGCTCGTTACACCGCCGGTTCAGGACGCTCCAAATACTGCCCTGACTGTGCTGCCGAAGTACACCGGAAACAGAAGGCAGCCTACGCCCGAAAAAAGAGGTCGAGCGTAGACAAATAACCCCTCAAAAAGCCAGTCATTTCAAGGGTTTCCGGAGGCCACATCAATGGTGGCTGAATGTTTTCCCATGACACCTACAAAATCCGTTTCAATCTGTCTACATTTTTACCCATGAAAGGAGTTCATATATGACCGAAACTATGACCTATACATCCCTTGATCAGCTGCCCATTACCCTCCGCGCAGATGAACTGGCAGCCGTCCTCGGCATTTCCCGCGCCGGTGCATACACCCTGATGCGAAGCAAGGGCTTCCCAACCATCTTCATCGGCAAGCGAATGGTAGTCTACCGGGACAAGTTCATTCAGTGGATGGACGAGCAGGTATCCGCCTGACAACAAAAAACCGCCGATCACGGCAAAAATTCTCCGTGGTCGGCGGAACCGGGTATTTCAAATTCTGGCGGCGTGATCTATAATAGAATTGCAAAACGCCTGTGCCAGAGAAAGGAGTAAACATGGCAAGGAAAAGGGCGCACGGCGAAGGAAGTCTTCGCCAACGTCCCAATGGCATTTGGGAGCTGACACTGATGGTAGGCTTCCAAAGTGACGGAAGACGCAAATACAAAAGTTTTTACGCAAAGACTCAGAAAGAAGTCAAAGAAAAAGCCAAGGCGTACCAGAGCGCCAAGGCAGAAGGCTTGGATGTTGACACGGTCTATTATTTCGCAGATTGGGCCGATATGTGGTTCGAGAATCACAAGGACAACATCATGCCGACCACACAGGAAAGTTACCAATACACGCTGCGCATCCTCAAGGCAAACTTTCCCCGCAAGAAGCTCAAGGATATCAAGCCTATCGATGTGGAGACCATGCTCAAGAACCTTCGTCGGGAAGGGCGCTCCATTTCCTGCCTGACTCAGTGCAGGGGCATGATGTATCAGATCATGAACAAGGCCGAGGCCAATGACCTCATCCGCAAAAATCCGGTACGTTTCGCAGAAAAGATGCGCTACCGCGAACCGGTGAAGCGGAAGGATGCCTTTACTGCGGAGGAAGTCTCCATCCTCATGGAACGGCTGCCAGAAGACCGCATCGGCATCAGCATCCGATTGATGCTTGGAACCGGAATGCGCACCCAAGAGATCTTGGCTTTGGAACCCCGACACATCGAACCGGATGGCTCGGTCATCCATATCGAACAGGCCATCAACATGCAGAAAGGAACAGCCACCATCGGTGTTCCCAAGTCCCGCGACAGTTACCGGAACATCCCTGTTCCCAAAAGTCTGCGGTACTGCGCGGTGGCACTGAGAGAGACGGACAGGAAGTATATCTGGGAAGCCCGCAAGGTAGATCAGCCCTGTAACCCCACTTACTTTCGGGATCAGTTCCGAAAAGCGCTGGAAGCCATCCCAGAGGTGCGGCTGCTTACGCCTCACAGCTGCAGACATACCTATGTCAGCCAGATGCAGGCGCTGGGCGTAGACCTCTCTACCATCCAGAGCATCGTGGGACATGCCGATGTGAGCATGACGCAGCACTACTTACACGTTCAGGAAAGCATTCGCATGGATGCCGTTGACCGGTTCAGCCAAGCCTTTCCAACAGGCCACAGCGACCCAGACGGCCCGGACGAGCCTTCCTGCAAGGTGCTTAAGTTTCCCAATGTTGGATAACATGATAATGCGTCCATTATGTGACAGGGTCATTCTGGTACTAATTCTGGTACTAAAAGTTCCGCGGGGTGCAAGTGTTCCGCGGCTCTTGGAAAAGATCACACAGAATGGACAAAAACGGCAGATTTCAGACGAAAAAAGACCTGAAATCTTATGATTTCAGGTCTTTTTGGTGGAGAATAGCGGGATCGAACCGCTGACCTCTTGAATGCCATGGTTTTTGAGGCCGATACGCAACAGAAATTATATATCAAAACAACACATAATGGACAAAACGCCTGAGTTTTGAGTCCAGGATGTGATAATAGGTACACAGCGTCTCGCAGCTGTTATGGTCAAAATTATGGTCAAGAATGTCCGTTTTGAGAAAATGTCCGAAACGGGAATTTGCCACAAAATACACTTGAAAGGACCTGTACCTATATGAAATACATTACAATTAATGAAGCTTCTGAGAAGTGGGTAATTACGGAACGTAGTGTTCGTCGCTACTGTGTGGAGGGCCAAGTTGCGGGCGCAATTATGGTCAATAAGCATTTCAAAATACCCGCCAATGCAGAAAAACCTAGCAAAAAGAATGCGGAGAAGATCCGCAAACATAAAGAGCTAAGTTCCCTTGCGAAAAGGGCTATTTACGAAGAAGGGAAAAATAACCATTTTGGCATCTATGAATACATCCAGTTGAACCTAACATATAGTTCCAATCGGATGGCAAGCAATCGTTTGACACTTGGACAGGTGATGGAATTATTTCGTACCAATAAAATATCCCCCACATTTGAACCTATGAAGGTAGATGATTTGATTGAAACAATCAACCATTTCGCTTGCGTCCGTATGGTGATAGAAAATATGACAGAGGCCCTTACGCCTGAGATCATAAAGAAGATACATTAAGCTGCAACTATGGTGATATTATGGACTATATTCCAGATGAAGGAGG
>JAEDDX010000005.1 GCA_016293615.1 Acetatifactor sp. | reverse complement strand
CACGTACTTACTGGTTACTAAATAACAAAATTATAAAATCAATGCACCTAATCCCATAACTCCACAAATAGTAATTGCCAACCCGATTGCTCTTAGCACCTGAAGTTCCAGTATTTTTCTCGCATTGATAGCCTCAAGTCTGGCCTTTTCTCCCGGATCATCCGTATGCACTTCTTCGATGCTATTATCCTTACGAACAAAAGCCAATAATTGAAGCGGCAAAATAATAAGTGCTCCAATTTTATTTCCAAATTCCCCATTTCCAACATGAAAAAATGATGTGTTTCTAAAGGTATACGGAAGGAATCTCCACATTAAAAAGCCCCCTATTATTCCCAGTGCCGAAACAACATATAGCATTATTTTTAGTTGTAAATCAGATAATTTTTTCATAGAATTCTCCTTTCAGTTTTTGTTTTTTCAAACACTCATTTTCACAATCCAATGTAATTCATCCACAATCCCACAATTATATTTTCGCTATAAACAAACTTAAGTTGTATTTTCATTTTTTCAAATATGAGAATTTGATAATAAATGTCATACAAATCATTGGTGACAGCGTCTTTTGTAGTTTCTCCGAGTCCTATATAGTAGCCTAGCCCCGAAATAGAATTTTTCCACATCTTACTAAAAGCTTCTTTCGGCATATAATCTTTCATTCTCTTGCTAAAATTTGAATACAGGGGCTCAAGTTGCTCTTTAACAATATGCAAGGAATATTCTCGTGTAAGTTCTGCTTTGCTACCGACCGCTGCTTGTCGTTTATATTCCTTAATTGCAGATAATTCCTGCCCCTCATCCAATAAATCAAGCACTACATTAAGCATATGTATCTCATTTAATTTTTCGTAAATTAATGACTCAATTTGTGCCCTATGTAAATTAACAATGTCTTTTATAGACCTATCTCCACTTAAGCATTCCTGAATCGCTTTAATCGAAAGCCCTATAGAACGTAATGATAATATGTATTGTATTTTATCAATTTGCTCTTTCGTATAACGTCTTCGCTTAGAACAATTATCTTTTGTTCTCTCAATTAAGCCTATTTCCTCATAATATCTAAGTGTTCTTGAAGAAATCTTCAAATCATTGCATACATCAGCTATGTCATAAGTATCAACCATTTCCATTTTTGCCCTCATGATTAAAGCACAAGTCATGTTTGCTTGAACTTGTATCTGAATCACCAATCAAGTATGAAATTTATTTTCAAACTTACTATCACCTCTGATTAATACCTTATCACTTGACGTAACGTCAATGTCAAGAATTAATTTTTACAAGTATACAGAGTCAGAAACTCTGTATACTACTTTTTTCATTAGTCTACAGAAGTGATAACTCTGTAGACTACCAATGATTTTGTCTACGGAGTTAAAAAACATATTTTAGTGTTGACCAATAATATTAGCAACTCTCGCAAGGTGCTTGCATTGAGACTGTGATAGTAGCTTGACACGATTGCTTCCGTTAATTTCAGAATGATAATTACTTCTTTGTGTCGGTAAATACTTAACAACAGCATTGCATGCAATACAATCATTAAAAAAAACAGTAATTATATATCCCCAAAAATACAAACGCATATTGTCAACTACTGCATTCTCATCACATCCACCAATTCGGTCAACTGATAAACTATTCTTATCCTTAAAAACTGCTGAGGATAACTCACCATTTTCTTCCCAAAACATAGGCATAATATTAGGGGGATAAACAGCTCTATATAATCTTTCAAATTTATCAAACTGTTCTGTCATAGAATTCCTCCACAATTGCATTAACTACGTTTTCATCAAAGGAGATAGTACATTGCTCTTCTCCACCTTCCGCGTCAATTTGAAAAATATTGATTGTTCCATCAAGCACTTCCATCTCAAGATATTCTTTTTTATCATTTTCCCACTCAAGCTGAATAGCGTCGCACGTGGTCGGAAACACTTCCGGCTGATAAGCAATACTCATCAACAGCTTTCTAACCCTCTTAATAACTTGTTGAGAAATATGTTCTGCTCCGTTATTGTTCCAATTATCAGGTAATTTTTCAATTTCTGACAGTCTTTTAAGATTAACCAGATTATCCTTCCCGTAGAGATATGAGGTATGTGCAGTAATCCGCTTTTCCATTGACATTTTTTCGTACGTTTCTTGATTAATCAAATAAACAAAATTATTACCCGGTCTGGATATCTGTATTATTTCACCGCTAGCTGCTTGTCCACACCACGATTTAAAATTATCTCTTACATCCATACTTTTTGCATATATCATAATGAATTCTCCGTACATATTCGCATTACTAATCGTACGTTTATTTTAATATTTAACGTACGTTTTGTCAATTTGTATTAAAAAACGTTACTTGCTAAATCGTAGTATACAGAGTCAAAAACTCTGTATACTGCTTTTTTCATTAGTCTACAGAAGCTTAACTTAGTAGAAAAAGGCGTATCATATACTGTAGATTTTCTAACCAATATTGCCTTCATTCACACCTTAATAGTTTCAATGATTGTTATACACACAGGTCACTTGGCGACTATCGACTTGCCATGTTCTTTCCAATTATTAAAAGGATGGTAAACTCACCATCCTTTCCATTAAGTTCAACACTTTGAAATTTTCCAAACCATTATTTATGATACGGTTCGCCGTTACTAATGCGAAATCCGCGATAGACCTGCTCCAGCAGGATCACCCGCATCAGCTGATGTGGGAAGGTCATATCAGAAAAGCTCAGCGCCATATCGGAGCGCGCAGTGACAGTCTTATGCAGTCCGAGGGAACCTCCTATCACAAAAGCGATGTGACTGTTTCCGCTCACGGTCAGCTTCTCCATCCATTCTGCCAGACCTTCCGAGGAGAGCTTTTTTCCACCGATCTCCAGCGTACATACAAAGGCATCGGCTTTTATCTTTTCCAGAATTCTGGCGCCTTCCCTGGCTTTGATCTGTTCTTCCGCTGCTTCTCCCGCACCATCGGGAGTCTTTTCATCTGCCACCTCGATGATCTCGAGGCGGCAGTATTTTGACAATCTCTTTTCGTACTCAGCGATTGCATCACGATAGAATTTTTCTTTGACTTTACCCACGCAGACGACAGTTATCTTCATGCGTTATCGTCTCCGAATACGGCGTCGTAGGCATAATCATCGATAAAATGATCCAGAAAGTCCTGATCCAGATTTACAAACTGGTTGTTCAGAATATACTTCAGATATGCATAGCGTTTGAAGAACCAAAGCTCTTCAGGCTCTTTGTCGATTTCGATCAGCTTATCGATTTTTGCAGCATCGAGATTCTCCTGACACCACTCCTTGAGCGTGTTACGCAGGGAATTCTCAGACTCTGCAGCCTTGCCGAATATCTTCGCGTTCTTCATGGAAACCAGACCGCCGATGATAAACACGACAAACATGGCGCCCATCACTCCATAGAACAGGTATTGGTTGCCGAAGTGAACCGGCAATACGCCTGTAATGCATAATCCCAAAAATACAAGGCCCAGAACACCAACCAGCAAAAGGGTCCATGCGGAAGATCTGTTGTCATTCGCTTTGGAGGCATTATCCTGATATACCGTTCTCGGTGCGGCCTGTCTTCTGACAGGAGCCTCACCGCGCTGCGCACCTGCCTGCTCTTCCATCTGTTTTGCCGCCATTGCCATGGCAGCCATCTGCGCATAGGCTGCCTCCCGGCTGCCTGTTGCCTTCTGCTGTTCCATAGCAGCCCTCGTATACTCTTCAGGCATTCCCTCCAGCCAGGCGGGAATCTTTTCTTCCTCGGGCGGCTGTTCGGCTACCAGTTCACTGCCGCAATCGGCACATTTCGTAAATCCGGGTCTGTATTCAGTTCTACATTTTGGACACCAAGGCATATCTGTTCCCTTCTTTCTCATACCGTACTATTTGTTAGAAAGATACTCGTCAATTCCCTTTGCTGCGGCCTTACCTGCGCCCATGGCAAGAATTACGGTAGCCGCGCCGGTCACAGCGTCACCGCCCGCATATACACCTTCCTTGCTGGTATGTCCATCGGACTCTTCAGCAACGATACATTTCCACTTATTGGTCTCAAGGCCTTCGGTCGTGGAAGAAATCAAAGGATTGGGTGAAGTACCGAGGGACATAATGACGGTATCAAGTTCCATAATGAACTCAGAGTCAGGAACTTCCACAGGGCGGCGTCTGCCGGAGGCGTCAGGCTCACCAAGCTCCATCCTGATACACTTCATACCGGTTACCCAGCCCTTCTCATCGCAGAGGATCTCGGTGGGATTGGTCAGAAGGTCGAAAATGATACCCTCTTCCTTTGCATGATGTACTTCTTCCACTCTCGCGGGAAGCTCTTCTTCGCTTCGTCTGTATACGATGTGAACCTCGGCACCGAGACGAAGAGCGGTTCTTGCAGCATCCATGGCTACATTTCCGCCGCCTACGACGGCAACCTTTTTGCTCTCCATAATGGGTGTGTTGGAATTCTTATCAAATGCCTTCATCAGATTGCTTCTGGTCAGGTACTCGTTGGCAGAGAATACACCGTTTGCATTTTCGCCGGGAATTCCCATGAACTTGGGAAGTCCTGCGCCGGAGCCGATAAATACAGCCTCGAAGCCTTCCTCCTCGATGAGTTCGTCGATGGTTATGGATTTACCGATGACTACATTGGTCTCGATCTTCACGCCGAGAGCCTTAACATTCTCGATCTCCTTAGCAACAACTGCCTGCTTGGGAAGACGGAACTCGGGAATACCATAGACAAGCACGCCGCCCGCTTCATGAAGCGCCTCAAAAATGGTTACATCATAGCCCATCTTAGCAAGGTCGCCCGCGCAGGTCAGGCCGGCAGGGCCGGAACCGATGACGGCAACCTTCTTATTCTTCTTCTCCACAGCGCCTTCGGGCTTGATACCGTTCTCTCTTGCCCAGTCAGCCACAAATCTCTCAAGCTTACCGATGGAGATCGGGTCGCCCTTGAATCCGCGGATACACTTTCCTTCACACTGGGTCTCCTGAGGACATACGCGTCCGCAGACAGCGGGAAGTGCACTGGACTTGCTGATGATCTGATATGCTTCCGCAATATTGCCAAGCTTGACCTGCTCGATAAATGCGGGAATATCGATTGCCACGGGACAACCCTTTACACACTGTGCATTCTTACAGTTGATACATCTGGAAGCCTCGCACATAGCCTCTTCCATGTTATATCCAAGACATACTTCGTCAAAATTTGTTGCGCGCTCTTTTGCATCCTGTTCTCTGACAGGAACTCTCTTTAAAACGTCCATTGTTATCCTCCAAAAAGTAATTAATTACAGTTGCCGCATCCGCCGTGGTGAGTATCGCCCTCTTCGAGTTTCAGCATTGCTCTGCCCTCAGCAGTCTTATAGATCAGCTGACGTCTCATTGCTTCATCAAAGTTCACCTGATGTCCGTCAAACTCGGGACCGTCAACACAGGCAAACTTTACCTTGCCGCCAACGGTAACACGACAGGCACCGCACATTCCGGTTCCGTCAACCATGATAGGATTCAGGCTGACAATGGTAGGAATGTTCAATTCTTTGGTTAACAGGCAGACGAACTTCATCATGATCATAGGTCCGATTGCGATACAGACATCGTACTGCTTTCCCTCGGCAACCAGATCCTTGATGGTCTGGGTAACCATACCGCTTCTGCCGTAAGAGCCGTCATCCGTGGTGACATAGAGATGACCGGCAACTGCCTCCATCTCCTTCTCCAGGATCAACAGATCCTTGGTCTTGCTGCCCATGATCACATCGGCTGCCACGCCCTGCTCATGAAGCCATTTCACCTGGGGATAAACAGGAGCTGCGCCCACACCGCCGGCAACAAAGAGAATCTTCTTATTCTTCAGTGCTTCCACATCCTCATTTACGAGTTCGGAAGGACATCCGAGAGGGCCTACGAAGTCATGGAACGCATCCCCTTCCTTCAAATCAGCCATCATCCTTGTTGCAGCGCCGACACACTGGAAAACGATGGTAACGGTTCCTGCCTCGCGGTCATAATCACAGATGGTAAGAGGAATACGTTCTCCGTCTTCCCCCATTCTGACGATGACAAACTGCCCGGGCATACAGGACTTTGCCACACGCTTTGCTTCCACATCCATCAGATAAATGTTTGTGGTCAACTCTTGTTTCTTTACGATCTTGTACATAATCCACCTCTCTAGATTTATTGTAAATTTGTAATAGGGCTTTCAAAAGTAACTTAGAACAATCCGGTGATAACTCCGTCTTCATTGACATCGATGCTGTAGGCGGCGGGTTTCTTGGGAAGTCCCGGCATGGTCATCACATCCCCTGTCAGAACAACGACAAAACCTGCGCCTGCGGAAACATATGCCTCCCGGATGGTAATGTCAAAGCCCTCCGGTCTTCCAAGAAGCTTCGGATTATCGGAAAGGGAATACTGGTTCTTCGCCATGCAGACGGGAAGATTACCAAAACCAAGCTCTGTCAGTTTCTGCAGCTGTTTGGTCGCGGTCGCAGAGAAGGAAACGGAACCGGCGCCGTAGATCTCCGTTGCAATTCTTTTAATCTTGTCCTTCAGAGGAAGCTCGTCTTCGTACAGGACATGGAAGTTGCTCTTCTTGTGTTCAAGGGTATCAAGTACCTTCTGAGCCAGGGCGATACCGCCCTCGCCACCCTTTGCCCAAACCTCGGAGAGCGCAAACTCGCAGTCTCTCTCCTCGCAGAAGGCGCGGATGTAATCAAGCTCTGCCTGTGTATCGCTGACAAAAGCATTCAGCGTAACAACGACAGGTACGCCGAACTTCTGCACATTTTCAATGTGCTTTTCAAGGTTAACGATACCCTTTTTCAAAGCGTCCAGATTCTCTGTGCCAAGGTCTTCCTTCGCAACGCCGCCGTTGTATTTGAGCGCTCTCACAGTAGCCACCAGAACGACCGCATCCGGCTTCAAGCCTGTCATACGGCACTTGATGTCAAAGAATTTTTCTGCACCGAGGTCAGCACCGAAGCCTGCCTCCGTAATACAATAATCCGCCATCTTCAGAGCTGTCTGTGTCGCTCTGACAGAGTTGCAGCCATGGGCAATGTTCGCGAAGGGTCCGCCGTGGACCAGAGCGGGAGTGTGTTCGAGCGTCTGGATCATATTGGGTTTTAGTGCATCCTTCAAAAGCGCTGCCATCGCACCCACCGCATTCAGGTCGCCTGCGGTCACGGGAGCTCCGTCCAGATCATATGCTACGATGATCTTCGCAAGACGCTCTTTCAGATCCTTCATATTTTGAGCCAGACACAGAATGGCCATGATCTCACTTGCCACAGTGATGACAAAATGGTCTTCTCTTACAAACCCGTCCATCTTGCTTCCCAGACCGACTACGACATTTCGAAGCACTCTGTCGTTCATATCCAGGCAACGCTTCCAGACAATCTGTCTGGTATCAATACGGAGGGCGTTTCCCTGCTGAATATGATTGTCCAGCAGTGCAGCAAGCAGATTGTTTGCGGAAGTGATCGCATGGAAGTCACCGGTAAAGTGAAGGTTCAAATCCTCCATGGGAACGACCTGGGCCATACCGCCGCCCGCAGCTCCTCCCTTTACGCCAAAGCAGGGACCGAGAGAAGGCTCTCGCAGGGCAATGACTGCCTTCTTGCCGAGTTTGCCGAATGCCTGTCCGAGACCGACACTCGTGGTCGTCTTGCCCTCTCCCGCAGGGGTCGGGTTGATTGCAGTAACCAGAATCAGCTTACCATTCGGCCGGTCCTTCACACTGTCAATGAATTCGTCGGAAATCTTAGCCTTATACTTTCCGTACAGTTCAAGATCGTCCTCGGACACACCGATTCGTTCCGCGACCTTGACAATCGGTTCCATGACCGCTTCCTGGGCAATTTCAATATCTGTTTTCACAATCAGTACCTCTCTTTATAAAAATTCTTCTATCAGCTGTTCAAACTGTTCCGGACTCATCAGAATCTTTCGGGGCTTGGTTCCCTCCTCTTCTCCGACGACACCGTACTCGCATAACTGATCCATGATTCTTGCCGCACGGTTGAAGCCGACCTTCAGCACTCTCTGCAGCATACCGATGGAAGCCTTGTCTTTCTCGATGATAAAACGGCCGGCCTTTTCAAACAGTTCATCCAGCTCTGAGCCGGAATCCCCTTCGGATGAGCCTGATGCACCGCTTACGCCCTTGCTGACTTTTTCAAGGACTTCTTCATCATACACATTTCCGAGTGTCTGATTCTTCAGGAAATCAACGACATCCGAAACTTCCTTATCAGAGACAAACGCGCCCTGGATTCTCGCAGGCTTCGTATATCCCTGCGGATAAAAGAGCATGTCACCCTTTCCCAGCAGTTTTTCGGCACCGTTCATATCCAGAATGGTTCTGGAGTCAACGCCGCTGGAAACGGAGAATGCGACACGGCTGGGCATGTTCGCCTTGATCAGTCCGGTGATGACATCCACACTGGGTCTTTGCGTGGCAATGATCAGATGAATGCCTGCGGCACGGGCAAGCTGTGCCAGACGGCAGATGGATTCTTCCACTTCTCCGGGAGAAACCATCATCAGATCGGCAAGCTCGTCCACGATGATGACGATCTGCGGCATCTTCTTCGGTGCTTCCTCATCCCCGCGCTCCTGCATGGACTCCACTTTCTTATTGTAGCCCTTCAGGTCACGCACATTGAAATCTGCAAATTTGCGGTATCGGTCCTCCATCTCCGACACACCCCAGTGAAGCGCTGCGGAAGCCTTCTTGGGATCGGTCACAACAGGGATCAACAGATGGGGAATGCCGTTGTAGACACTCAATTCAACCACCTTGGGGTCGATCATGATCAGTTTTACATCATCCGGATGCGCCTTATAGAGAATACTCATAATCAGGGTATTGATACATACGGACTTACCGGAACCGGTCGCACCGGCAATCAGCATATGGGGCATCTTTGCAATATCGGTTACCACGACCTGACCCGCAATGTCCTTGCCGACAGCAAAGGCAAGGTTAGACTGAAACTCTCTGAATTCCTTCGTTTCCAGCAGATCCCGCAGGGCAACCGCCATATTCTCCTTATTCGGCACCTCGATGCCGATGGCTGCCTTGCCGGGGATGGGGGCTTCGATACGGATGTCGGTAGCCGCAAGATTCAGCTTGATATCATCGGCAAGACCGACGATTTTGGAAACCTTGACTCCCTGCTCGGGCTGAAGCTCATACCTGGTCACGCTGGGGCCCTGACTGATATCAGTAATGGTAACCCGCACGCCGAAGGTATTGAGCGTCTGCTGTAAGCGCATTGCGGTTTCCTTCAGTTCTGCGGTGCAATCATTTGTCGAAGTCACGCCCTTCTGCAATCTGGAAAGCGGCGGGAACATATATTTCTTGGGAATCTTCTTCTCTGCGCGGGCCATCTCTTTCTGCATATCGGATTTAGGAGCTTCCACTTTCGGTCTCTCCATCGCTTCTCTGCTCGGAGAAGGAATCGGTGCACCGTCGGTGTGACCTTCCCTGGTCTGCTCGTTATGTATCCGAATATTCTGACCGGACAGTTCATGGCGGACCGGCGCCCTTCTGACAGGCTCCTCAAGCGGGATCTGCTGTTCTGCCGGCACGCCGAACAATTCATTCTCAGCATTTGCCTGCACCGGCTTAGCAGCGGTTCTCCCGGAGACCGGCGCATAAGCGGGAATCTCTCTCTCCGGTTCCTGCTGCAGGGGCGGCTCCGGAAGCTCCTCAGCGGTCACTTCGCGCATGGTCATCTGATGAACGCTTCTGATTCTGACCTTTTCAAAGTCGATGGGAGTCGCGGACGGCTCTTGCACAACACTCTCCGGTGATTGTTCGGAATCCTCAGTATATGTGATCTCATGCATATCATTTTTGCGCTTGGGCAAATCGTCCGGCTTCGTCACGGTAGGATTCTGCATCACGCCGGAGACCTTCTTCTGCATGCGCAGGATTCTCTCGTTCTCCTTCTCCTCTTCCCGCAGTCTGCGCTCTTCCTCGCGCTGTCTTCTGTCCTCATCCCGGCGTGCACGCTGTTCTTCCTGCTCCCGGCGTCTGGCCTGATTGGCCTCCCGGCGTCTCATGGCATCCTCTCTGGACATTTCGCGCATACGGCTGCCGCTGTTTTTCACGGCGTCCAGAAGCGAGCGTTCCGTCAAAAGGATCAGACTGATCAGCGAACACAGAACCACCACCAACACGGTTCCGATGGTTTCAAGATAGTGCTGCAGCATATAGCTGATGCTTCCGGCAAGCACACCTCCGCCGTTATGTCCGTCGCGGCTGCTCTCGTAGATCGCCTTAGCGCTGTAAGTAGGAATCGCCGCCGTATTCTTGGTAATCAGGTCACATACGATTCCAAACATCAAAAACAGTACGATGCCCGAGATCAGTTTTCGGACAGCGCACGGATTGCCCTCGTTCGCAAACCAAAAGGCGATTGCCAAGAAGAACAGAATCGGCGCCGCATAAGCCGCGGTACCGAAAAGGCCGAACATCCATCCGCTGATGGTATTGCCGACCGGTCCGATGATGCCGAAATTGCAGCAAAACAAAGCAATCATGACAACAAAAATCACGATCAGACCGATTTCATGAAACAGGGCGCTATCCTCTGCGCCGGGTCTGCTGCTTCCTTTCGTGTTTGTTTTCGAAGGCTGCCTGGAAGCAGTACTATTCTTTTTATGGTTAGTTGATTTTGATGTTTTTTTGCCGGTAGAACCTGCCATCTCATCTACCTCTTTTTCGTATATTTTGGTTTAACCACATTATCCATAAGAGTATAACATTTTTTTCACTTGTTGTCATCATAAATCAGTCTGAATCGCGCATTTTTATCAATTCATATAACTTGGCGATGGCTTTGTCAATTCCTCCGACCTCGTCTATGATTCCGTATTTTACTGCTTCTTCACCGACCAGAATCGAGCCGATATCCTTCGTGAGAACACCGTTTTTCATCATCAGCTTCTCTAAAGTTTCTTCTTCGATTCTGCTGTGACCGCTTACAAAACCCGTGATGCGTTTCTGAATCAGCTGAAAGTATTCAAAAGACTGCGCCACGCCGATCACCATGCCGGTCAATCGGACCGGATGGATGACCATCGTGCCGGTCGGCACAATAAAGGAATAGTCCGTGCTGACGGCGATGGGAACTCCTATGGAATGACTGCCGCCCATGACTAAAGATACCGTCGGCTTGCTGAGCGATGCAATCATCTCCGCAATGGCAAGTCCCGCCTCCACATCTCCGCCCATCGTATTCAGGAGTACGAGCACACCTTTGATTTCCTTACTGTCCTCCACCGCAGCGAGGGAAGGCAGAATGTGTTCGTATTTTGTCGTTTTGGAGGCATTGCCAAGGCATTCGTGTCCTTCGATCTCACCGATGATCGAGATCAGATGTATGGATTCTCCGCCTTCTGCCAGTGACACCTGTCCGGTCTGATGGATTCTTTCGTCCCGTTTGCTCTCACGATCCATCTTGGCTTCGGAATCGCTTGGAACCTTCTCCCGTTCGTTTTGTGCCTTGTTGTCCTCCGGATCACTGTTCCTGCTTTCGAACTCTGCTTCTGCCATACTCTGACCGTCCTTTCCATAACAAAAAGTTTCGCTTGCGAAACTCTCGCGTCTTGCGCGGTCGCAAATGCGATATCTTTCAACTCGCGCGAGTTCGCATCCTCGCGGAGCATTTTTATAGGATAGGGAACGATGTTTCCTATCCTATAAAAATAGGGAGTACAATCGCCTGTACTCCCTAAAGCATGCCCTTTTCCTTAAAAAACATGCATGTTTTTCAGTTTACGGTTTATCTTACGGCAGATCAAAATCGTCATCATCAGAGACCTCTACATCATAATCATCTTCCGCATCCTCCTCCAAAGCATAAGTCATCACTTTCTTCTCATGCTGTTTGGGAAGCGGCAACGGGTTCTCAAGGAAATGAATCTCTCTTGGCGGCGCGATTTGTTCTTGTGAACCATCCGGGGCTTGTCCGGTCTCATCCTGCGCTTTCGTTCCCTGTGCTGCCTCGAACATTTCCCCGGCAGGTTCCGCATTGAAGTGAAATTCTTTGCGTGCTGCAGCAGGCTCGTCTGTTACGATATCTTGTACGATTCCTTTCGAACGATTTATTGCAATCTCTATTGTATTTTCTTTTGGAACTACATTAGGAGCTCCTTGGGAAATTAACGCTGCGTCTTCCGGCTCACCGTCCGATACGCCGGTCTCTGTCATAACCGGCCTTCCGGCTGTCGCTTCTTTGGCAGCGCTTTGGGTATCGGTATTCTCTTTTTTATCTTCTTTTACAGCTTCCTTTGTATCTTTCTTAGAAGCTTCGGTTTCTCCGTGGTTGTCGCCTGTTTTATCACGGTCAGTACTGCCGTCTGTCACTGTCCTTGGCTTTTGGGGTGCCGCCGATGCGGTCCGACTGCCTCTCGTAAACAGGCTCTGTACACACGCTCCCGCGATCAGCATCGCGAACAAAGCTGTCCATACGCAGGCAGGTACCCGGTCATTCATCAGGCCGAACGCTTCCGCTGCAAGGACACAGATCCAGGGCAATGTCGCATAGGTCGAAACATGCTTCTTATCCTGTACAAAAAAGGTAAATGCTCCAACACCCACCAGTCCAAACACAAGAAGCAGACTCAGGTCAACACTTTTGCCGGAAAACAAAGCAGGAACTGTAAAGGCGTTCAATTCATAAAGCTGACTCATGGCGTCAAATACTCTCGCAAAAGAATACCCGCTCACCAAAGCATCCGCGCAGATACAAACGACACAGGACAAAGCCATCACGCCCGGGAAGATCAGCATACGGGGAAGCTTTTTATCTTCCGGCTGTGTTACAGCAGCACAGATTGCAAAAAAAACAATCAGCAAAAGCAGTCCTGCCACATCCAGATAAGTCAATATCCCCGCAAACAGTCCCCCGATGACAGCGAATGTCTTCTTTTGAGGGAGCTGTGAGGTACCCGCTATCAGGCAAAAGCACACGCTCCAAAGCAGTAAATACAGCGGAATCGGTGATAAAACGAGCGTCCATTCCACTGCGACCGGAAGAAATGCCGACAGGATGGCAAAGGAAAGCGCTCCGATGCGCCCGCAGATTCGCTTCATTCCGACACCCAGAAACAGCGTCGCACCCATCCAAAGTACGATCTGTAAATAGATGCCTGTCACTGCCCGATTTCCCAGGAAAAAATAGACCTTCCGAAGCAGCTGCACATAGCAGTTTACCGCCCCGTGAACAAAGGCCGGAACCGTCTGTCCCGCAACCACTTTCGTAAGCTCATAGAACACGGAATCGGCTGCGTTCGCAGCTGTCGCCGTATCCACCCGGAAAAAGCGATACACCGCCCCGGCGAGAACCACAAGGCAGAGCATGAACGGAAATACAAGCGGATTCTCCGCGCCGCGCTTACGCTTCAGTTTTTTATGTAACAGCTGCGCCGCCGCTGCAATCAGGGCACACACAGTCACCGCTCCCGCTGTCAGCACAGCGCTGACATATACCGGCAGCTTAAAATATGCTCTCCAGACCATAGAGGATGCGTACAGTCCCAAAACAGTCAGGAGAAAGAACGGAACCCAAGTGATATAAGCAATGATTGATTTCTTCTGTTTCATACACAACCTTCTCTTTTGACGAGCTACTCTGTCTGATCGGTCAGCAGCTTTTCAATGTGATATCTGGGGCGATGCTTTACTTCCACATAGATCTTTCCGATATATTTTCCTACCAGTCCGATGGCCAAAAGCTGCAGTCCTCCGAGGAACCAGATGGAAATGATCAGGGAGGTCCACCCGGCTACGACATGACCCGTAAAATAAGAAATCAACGCATAAAGTAATGCAAGGAATGACACAAACACGATAAAGAATCCCATCCCGAGAATCATGCTGATCGGTTTGACACTGAAGGAAGAGATACCGTCAAATGCAAGCGCCAGCATTTTCTTCAGCGGATATTTCGATTCGCCTGCGACGCGTTCCTTACGGTCGTAGTACACACTGTCCGTCCGATAGCCGATCAAAGGCATCATGCCTCTTAAGTACAGATTATTCTCGCCATATTCCGAGAAGGCCTGCAGGGCGCGTTTTGACATCAGTCTGAAATCCGCGTGATTGTAAACGGAATTGACGCCCATCAGCTTCATCACCTTGTAAAAGGCCAGTGCTGTCGTTCTCTTGAAAAAGGTATCCGTCTTCCGCTCCCTGCGCACGCCGTATACGATATCGTTGCCCGCATGGAAGGAATCCACCATGCTTTCAATGACATTGACATCATCCTGCAGGTCCGCATCGATGGACACGGAAATATCGCACATATCCTTCGCCGTCAGAAGACCCGCGGTCAGCGCAAACTGATGGCCCACGTTCCCCGCGAGTTTCAGACCGAAAACCATGGAAGGGTATGCAGCATGCTCCTCTTCGATCAGCTGCCAGGTTCTGTCCTTACTTCCGTCATTCACAAACAGGATGTAACTGTCCTTCGAAATCTTTTCTTTCTCGATCAAATCACCAAGCACCCCGCGAAGTGTTTCGGAAGCAATCTTCAGCACTTCTTCTTCGTTGTAACAGGGTACGACAATTGCAAGTCTATCCATAATACTACCTCTTTCGAAGCGTCCGCTTCCGCTCGCGGAAGCCTTTTGCCAATACGGATAAGCACCACCTTTTCGGGTGGTGCCTAAGTTCATCTACACATTCTGTATTACTCGTCCCAGTTATGATATACAGCCTGTACATCATCGTCATCCTCAAGAAGATCCAGGGTTCTCTGAAGGTTCTTGATCGCTGTCTCATCGGTAAGAGTCACATAGTTCTGAGGAATCATGGTCACTTCAGCGCTCATCATGGGAACCTTCTGTGCCTCCAGCGCCGCTCTGACCTCCTCAAATACATCGGGGTCTGTGAGGATCTCGTAGCTGTCCTCTTCCTCCGAGAAATCCTCTGCACCGGCATCCAGAGCCATCATCATAAGGTCGTCTGCCTCGAGATCGCACTCTTCCTTGTCAATGATGATCTGTCCCTTCTTGTCAAACATGAAGGATACACATCCGGGTGTTCCGACATTACCCTGTCCCTTGGTGAAAGCACTTCTGACATTGGCAGCGGTACGGTTCTTATTGTCAGTCAGCGCATCTACGATGATCGCGATACCGTTGGGACCATATCCTTCGTAGGAAACATACTCATAGTTCACGCCGCCGATGTCTCCGGCAGCCTTCTTGATTCCTCTTTCAATGGTATCGTTGGGCATATTGTTTGCCTTTGCCTTCGCGATAACGGTTGCAAGCTTGAAGTTATTTGCAGGATCCGGACCGCCCTCCTTGACTGCGACTGCAATCTCGCGGCCGATGATGGTAAAAATCTTGCCCTTCGCCGCATCGTTCTTTTCTTTCTTGTGCTTAATATTTGCAAATTTAGAATGTCCTGACATTTGTTTACTCCTTTGTCTGTAATCAAATTGTATCATATCATTTTCCGTGAATTTCTTCAAGAAAAATTATTGTCGCTTTCCGAATCGGGTTCCATTTCCACAGATTCCAGATTCTTTTTGACCAAAACGCTCTGAATCATCTTGTTTTCCACGGAGAGGATCCGAAAATGAAAGCCCTGATAATCCATTTCAAACTGCTCGTCCGCCTCGGGGATTCTATCCATTCTGGAGATCAAAAATCCGTTCAGCGTCTCGAACGGCTCCCCGTCGAACGATATTCCAAAGCGCTCCTCGAGGGTCTCCAGCGGAGTCAGCCCTTCCATCCTGTATTCATCCGCACCCGTCTCCTCAATGAATTTACCCTCATCATCATATTCATCCAGAATATTGCCGACGATCTCCTCAAGGATATCTTCCATGGCGACCAGTCCGTCCGTCTGACCGTATTCATCGATGACAATGGCAAGCTGAACCTTCTCTGCCTGCATCTTGCGGAAAAGCTCATCGATATTCTTGGTCTGCGGCACATATACGGGCTTGCGGAGCAGTCCCTCGACAGCGGACAGAGGCTTTTTGAGCATCTTGCCGGAAGCCCTGAGTCTCATGGCGTCCTTAAAATACAACACTCCGATGATCTGATCCAGGTTCTCCCGATAGACCGGATATCTGGTATACCTCTCCGTAAGCATGCACTCAATGGCTTCCTCCAGTGTCATATCGGCGTCGAATGCAACTACCTGACTTCTGTTCGTCATGATATCCTTCACCTCTTTGTCGCCGAACTCAAAGATGTTGGAAATCATTTTCGCTTCGCTTTCCTCGATATACCCCTGTTCATGGCCTTCATTGACCATGCTTATGATCTCGTCCTCGATGACCTCTGCTTCGTTGCCGCTCTTTTTGTCACCAAACAGCTTCATCACAAGCCCTGCGCCGACTCCCACAAGCGCATTCATGGGCGTACACAGAAGCTTCAGATCATAGATCGGTGTGATCCACAGATACACCCATCTATCCCGAAAATGCTCCCCGAGCTTCTTCGGAAGCAAAACGCCGAGTGTCATGATTATGTACAGGGCAGCCAGAAAGACGAGTGCCAAAACGACTGCGTACAAAAGCTCCTCCGGCAAGGCTGTCTTTCCGGACACATTTGAAAGAATCTCTTTCGCGGACTTCCACACGGATGACTGCATGAATCTAAAGCAGATGCAGCCCATCCATAAATAGTGAAAGGTCGTCAGCAGTCTTACCGTATTTTCAACCGGTTCGGGCCGGTCAAGAAATGCTTTGATCCTGATTGATTTGCTGTCTTTTTCTTCCTCTGCCCTTCGCTCAGCCTCCGCCTCGTTCATATGCTTCATCGCACATTCAAAGCTGTACAGGACAGCATTGACGAAAAGCAAAATTAAAAAAATGATAAAATTGGCACCGGGCCCTGCATCTTCCATGGTATGTTCCTTTCTATTCTGTTCTTCTATTCCTTTTCTCTATTCCGTTTCTCTATTCCGTTTCGTTTCTGTCGTTTCGTAATGAATGATACTATATCATTGTAGTGTGATTTCGTCAAGAACCGGACAATTCCACGGCGTTTTTCGCGGGATTATGTATCCAGTTCCAGACTAATCATCAATGCTCGGTCCACTTTTCTCATGATGTCGCCTTCCAGATGACAAATCTTGTCTTTCAGGCGCTTCTTGTCTATGGTTCGAAGCTGTTCGAGCAATACGACGGAATCCTTATCCATGTCGAAGTGATCAGCGTGTAATTCAATATGAGTGGGCAGTTTTGCCTTGTTCATCTTAGACGTAATCGCAGCGCAGATCACGGTAGGACTATGCCTGTTTCCGATATCGTTCTGAATGATCAGAACCGGTCTGATACCGCCCTGTTCCGATCCGATCACCGGACGCAGATCTGCGTAATAGATGTCTCCTCGCCTCATTTTCCCTCCAAATTACCTTTGTTTTCAGGGAAAAGTATTACCGCATTCCTTTCTTCTATACACAAATGAGCCCATCCCGTTTATTCCATGATGATTTTGCCGTCTGAGCGATAAATTCTGGGGATTCTCTTGCCAAAATCACACACAAGCTCATAGTTAAATCTTCCGGACAAAGCTCCCAATTCCTCCGCGCTCAGATGCTCCTCACCGTCAAAGCCAAGCAGAACGACTCTGTCGTCCAGCTGCACATCAGGAATGTCTGTGACATCGACCATAAACTGGTCCATGCAGACTCTTCCGAGAATCGGCGCTCTCCTGCCGCGGATCAACACGCAGCCCCGATTGGAGAGGCTTCTCGGATAACCGTCTCCGTAACCCATGGGTATGGTTGCCACCCGTCTGTCTTCCCCTGCCGTATAAGTCTTACCATAGCTGACGGACTCCCCTGCATGAATGGTCTTTAGATACACGATTTTGCTGTACAGGGAAAGCGCAGGGGTCAGCCGGAAAGCATCCTTTCTGACCTCATCGGAAGGATACAGTCCATACAATGTGATACCTGCACGAACCAGATCCATATTGGCCTCGGGAAGATCCATGATTCCCGCACTGTTAGAGCAGTGCTTCAAAGGAATCTGAAGGCCAAGCTCCTGTTCGATTCTGTCAAGAAAGCTCTGAAACTGCTTCAGCTGCGCGAGCGCATCCGACTTATCCGCCTCGTCCGCACAGGCAAAATGCGTAAAGATTCCCTCGATTTCAAGATATTCCTGACCCATCAGAAAACGAAGGAACGAAAGTCCTTCCTCATCCGGCCGGATACCGATTCTGCTCATGCCGGTATCGACCTTGACATGAACCTTGATCTTTTTCCCGCACTTTTTTGCCGCATCGTTCAGCAGCTGTGCCGCATCCTCACGAAACAGCGCCGGGCGGATCTCTTCCTCCGAAAGCATCTCATAGCAATAAGGGAAGGTATAGCCCAGAATCAGAATCGGTTTGCAGATTCCTTCTTTTCTCAAATCATGTGCCTCTTCCGGAGTTGCAACCGCAAAGCCCCACATAAAATCAAGCGGTTCGAGAGCCTTGGCTATCGGCACACTTCCGTGACCATAGCCGTCCGTCTTGATAATACCGATCATTTTGGTATCTTTCTTGAGGACAGCCTTCATATTCTTCATATTATCGACGATTGCATCCACATTGACTTCTGCATATCCGCGACTGCAATCGTCCGGTATTTTATATAAATATTTCATAACTAAGTTCATCCTTTCTAACAGCTAACATATCGGGCAAATCCGAGATAAAGCTTACGATGATTCAGGACTTTGTTCCTCGTCGGGATAAAACTGCTCCGACACCAGATCTCCCGCCATACAGGAGTATTCGCTCACCTGCGCCGCGACACGGTCTCCGTATAAGCCGTGCAGACAGACGCCCACGCAAGCTGCCTCGAATGCCTGCATTCCCTGGGCAAGGAGTCCTGCTATCATACCTGTCAGCACATCACCGCTTCCCGCGGTCCCCATACCACTGTTTCCCGTCAGATTCAAACACAATTCTCCCTTGGGACTGCAGATAACCGTTCTGGCATCCTTCGCCGCGACGACAGTCTGAAGCTCCATGGCCAGTTCACTGCCATAGGCGTAAAGATGACCCTTGAGCGCCGAAACCGGTTTGTGCATCAGACCGGAGAGCTCTCCGGGATGCGGTGTCAGGATCAGTTTCCTGCCTTGTGCTCCGCAGTCCTTCAGGCCTTGTCTTAAGGAAATATCTTCTGCGATGAAAAAGAGGGCGTCCGCGTCGATCACCATCGGCAGCCTGCTTTCAAAAAGTACCGTATGCAGCATTTTTCTTGCTTCATCACTTCTTCCGAGCCCCGGACCGATTGCAATCACATCCGCCCACGCAAGCGATTGTGTCAGCGTATCCGCGGTGCCGAGCATTGCCTCCGGAATACAGGTCTGTAATATCACCCTGTTTTCCTTTGGGGTAATCACTTTCACCATCCCTGCGCCGATACGGAAGGAAGCACGCGCCGCAAGGACTGCCGCACCCGCCATGTTGTAAGAACCCGCAATCAGAAGTACTTTTCCGAAAGTCCCTTTGTTTCCGTCCGCTTTTCGCACGGGCAGAAGTTCCTCGGCCGTACCGTCGAGCGCAAACATGCCCGGGGGCTTCCCGTGGAAGGCCCTGTCTGTGATGCCGATGTCCGCGGGAATCACTTTACCTGCATACTCACAGCCGGGGAACAGCATCAGACCTCTCTTTAAAAAGCCGAAGGTAACCGTGACATCTGCCTTCACCGCCACACCGAGCACTGCCCCCGTGTCGGAATGAATCCCGCTCGGAATGTCCAGGGCGAGCTTTTTGCCATACAGTGCATTCATACAGTTGATTGCACGCGCATATTCTCCCTCGACCGTTCGGGATAACCCGACGCCAAACAGCGCATCGATGATAATATCATATTCAGGAAAGCTTGGCTGCTTGACGAACTCCACCGGAAAATGCTCCAGAATCTTTCTTTGCGCCTTCCAACTCTCAGTAGCCTTTTCGGGATTTCCGACACAGAGAATCTCAACCTTTACCCTTCGTTCGGACAGCATTCTTGCCAGAGCAAGACCGTCACCTCCGTTATTGCCGTACCCTGCTATCAGAAATGCCCGTTTTTGCACGGAGGAAGAGCTTTCAAGCATTGACATCGCGACCTTGCATGCCTCCAGAGCCGCTCTTTCCATCAATACAAGCCCGGGGATACCGATCTCTTTTATTGTGTAATTGTCATATTCCTTCATTTCCTGTGCTGTCACAAGGTATTGCATCTTCGTGGCTCCTTTTGGTACTGCAAGAAGAGACTGTTGCGGTGCAACAGCCTCTCAAAGTATTATTCCTGTTCTTTTTTGTATCGGCTTAAATTATAGGAAAGCTTCATCAGGCTGTCAGACAGATGTACATTTTCAACCTGTATTCCCTCCGGCACTTCCAAGTCCACATGAGCGAAGTTCCAGATAGCCTTGATGCCGTAGGAAACGATTTTTTCAGCCACCTCAACCGCGCTGGTCTTAGGTATGGTCAGAACGGCAATCTCAATGGCGTTCTTTTTTATGAATTCTTCCAGCTCGTCCATATGCAGAACCGTGACGCCTCTGACATCCATGCCGATCAATTCAGGATTTCGGTCGAACATACCCTTGAATAAAAAACCTCTTCTCTCAAAGTTCATGTAATTGCCGAGTGCCCTTCCCAGATTTCCCGCACCGATAATGATAAAATTATGTGTTTGATCCAAGCCCAGAATCTTGCCGATCTCATCATACAGAAACTCGACATTGTAACCGTATCCCTGCTGACCGAAACCGCCGAAATTATTGAAATCCTGCCGAATCTGTGATGCGGTCACATTCATCAGCTTACTCAGATCCTGTGATGATATTCTTTCCACGCCGTCAGCCTTCAGCTCTCCCAGATATCGAAAATACCTGGGAAGGCGGCTGATGACGGCCTGGGATATTTCTTTTTCTTCCAAGACTTATGCCTCCCGCCGACTTTTACCTGTTATCATTTTAACAAATTGTTAAAAAACTGTCAATGCGAGTTGCCTTAAAACTCTCTCCCGGATCGCTTTTTTACAGAAGCTCCTCCAGTGTATTTCTGATCGCTTTGATAAAATCAAGGCTGTTCAGAATGACAGGGTTCTCACAGGTAGAAATCAGGGACAGACTCTTGGTCATCTTACCGTCTTCCACGGTCTTGATGCAGGCTTTCTCAAGCTTTTTAGCAAACTCGGAGAGCTCTGCATTTCCATCAAGCTCGCCTCTCTTATTCAGCGCGCCGGTCCAAGCAAAGATGGTTGCGATGGAGTTGGTGGAGGTCTCTTCTCCCTTCAGGTGCTTATAGTAATGACGCTGAACGGTTCCGTGAGCTGCCTCGTACTCGTACACACCGCTTGGAGAAACCAGCACGGAAGTCATCATGGAAAGGTCACCGTAAGCGGTCGCTACCATGTCACTCATAACATCGCCGTCGTAGTTCTTACAAGCCCAGATAAAGCCTCCCTCGGAGCGAATGACGCGGGCCACCGCATCATCGATCAGGGTGTAGAAGTACTCAATGCCGAGTTCTTCGAATTTCTCCTTGTACTCGTTGTCGTAGATCTCCTGGAAAATATCCTTAAAGGTGTGGTCATACTTCTTGGAGATGGTATCCTTGGTGGAGAACCAGAGGTCCTGCTTCGTATCCACTGCATAGGAGAAGCAGGCTCTTGCAAAGCTGGAGATGGACTTTTCTGTATTGTGAATACCCTGAATGATACCTGCTCCGTTGAAATTGTGGATGGTCTCTCTGATCTCGGTTCCGTCCTCAGCGGTAAACACGAGTTCTGCCTTGCCGGCGCCGGGAACCTTGATCTCGGTGTTTTTATAGACATCACCATAGGCATGACGCGCAATGGTTATGGGCTTGGTCCAGTTCTTGACATAAGGAACAATACCGTTTACGAGGATGGGTGCGCGGAATACCGTACCGTCAAGAATGGCACGGATGGTTCCGTTGGGGCTCTTCCACATTTCCTTCAGGTCATACTCCTTCATACGGGCGCCGTTGGGGGTGATGGTTGCGCACTTGACTGCAACGCCGTACTTGAGGGTTGCATTTGCGGAATCTACGGTTACCTGGTCGTCGGTTGCATTTCTATTCTCCAGACCGAGATCGTAATACTCTGTCTTCAGATCCACAAAAGGAAGAATCAGCTCATCCTTGATCATCTGCCAGAGGATTCTGGTCATCTCATCTCCGTCCATCTCTACAAGAGGGGTTGTCATTTTAATTTTGTCCATAGTTTTTTTCCCTTTCATAGGCTTCATGTAAGCCGTTTTTTACCATATTTTCGTAAGCGTTTATCATGTGCTGATGCGCAAGCTTCTCCGCGAGCTCACCGTCATGCGCCTTGATTGCTTCCAGAATTTTCTTATGCTCAGCGTTTGACTTGGGACCTCTGTTCGCATTGTTCAGTGTCTTCTTGCGCACGCGCAGTACATACTGATGAAAATCCTTCAGCTGATGCTCCAGAATCTTGCTGTTGCAAGCCTCGTACATAATGTCATGGAATCGGTTGTCCAGCGCGGCAAGCTGCTCCAGATGACCTTTGTTCGCATGAAATTCCGCGAGGTACACATTCTCTTCCATCTCATCCAGCTGCTCCGGTCTGATATGCTCGGTCGCCCATCTTGCACACAGTCCCTCCAGCATGGAGCGGATGATATAGATGTCCTTGACATCCTTCTCGGTAATGCCTGTGACATAGGCTCCCTTGTTGGGTATGATCTGAATCAGACCCTCCAGCTCCAGCTGTCTGAATGCTTCGCGGACCGGGGTTCTGCTGACACCGAGCTCCTCGCCGATTGCAACTTCCTTCAATTCTTCGTGGTCTTCATATTTTCCGCTCAGAATATCTTCGCGAAGCTTATGAAAAACCCTTCCTCGCAGGGAATACTTGTCCGTAACCTCCTGCTTTACATCATAACTGCTCATGTTGACTCCATTTCAATGAATGCTTAACCCAGTGTAATGTTCTTCTCCAGACATACACGGTTCAGGCAGGCGATGATCTCCTCATCGGTCATCACAGTGACACGGCCGCCTGCATATTCCTCATCGACCCACTTCTTAATCTCCCTGACAAGCTCGGAATTCTTGTCGACCTGCTTCTCATCACGGAGCTTGAAGTATGTATTGATCCAGTGAGCGATTCCCGCCAGTCCCGAGGTGTTCGAAATAGCGCACAATACGGGTCTCTTTAAGAACTTCTCGGTATCAAAAATATTATAGATCTCTTCGTTTTTCAAAAGTCCGTCCGCATGAATCCCCGCTCTGGTCACATTGAAGTTCTTACCGACGAACGGTGTTCTGGGAGGGATCTGATATCCGATCTCCTTCTCATAATACTCAGCGAGTTCCGTGATGACCGTTGTGTCCATACCGTTTAAGTCGCCCTTGAGCTGCGCATATTCAAATACCATAGCCTCCAGGGGTGTGTTGCCGGTTCTCTCCCCGATTCCGAACAGGGAAGTATTGATGCCGGAACAGCCATACAGCCATGCAGTGGTGGAGTTCGACACAGCCTTGTAGAAATCATTGTGTCCGTGCCACTCGATCAGCTCGTGTGGTACTCCGGCGTGGGTATGAATCGCATAGATGATGCCCTGTACACTTCTGGGAATCACGGCGCCGGGATAGTTGACCCCGTAGCCCATGGTATCACAGGCACGTACCTTGATCGGAATATTATATTCCTTCATCAGCTTCATAAGTTCCAGGCAGAAAGGTACGACATATCCGTAAATATCTGCTCTTGTAATATCCTCCAGGTGACAGCGGGGACTGATTCCCTCCTCCAGACAGTCTCTGATGACACTGAGATAATGGTCCATTGCCTGTCTTCTTGTCATTTTCAGCTTCAGGAAAATATGATAGTCGGAGCAGCTTACCAGGATACCGGTCTCCTTCATACCAATTTCCTTTACAAGCTTGAAGTCCTCCTTGCTTGCGCGGATCCAGCTGGTTACCTCGGGAAACTTGTAACCTCTTTCCATACATTTATATACCGCATCTCTGTCTTTCTTGCTGTAAAGGAAGAATTCACTCGCACGAATCATGCCGTTTGGTCCGCCCAGTTTGTGCAGATAGTCATAGATCGTAACAATCTGCTCTGTGGTATACGGTGCACGGGACTGCTGACCGTCACGAAATGTAGTATCTGTAATCCAGATATCCTTTGGCATATTGTGTGGAACGATTCTGTCATTGAAGGGAATCTTGGGTATCTCGGAATAAGGAAACATATTTCGGAATACATTTGGCTTCTCCACATCATCCAGGATATACATATGCTCTTCGATTTCAAGCAGGTTGTTTTTTGCATTCATTGAGATCGGACGATTCTGAAACAGATCATTATCTCTCATATCGTTCATGGCTGTTATGCCTCCTATATTGTATGTCTCGAATAATTGTATACAATAATACGAGGCGTGTCAATCCTTTTCCGAAAAAGAATCCAAAAGTCCTCTCACATTTATCATTCCATATCCCTGTCTGTTCCACGGAAGTCCCACATCCCGTGCAGTCAGATGGAACCTTTGCTTTAGTTTTGTGTTGGTAAGGTGCGGATATTTTCCCAGTGTCAGTGCGGCGGCCCCGCTGCAGATGGCAGTCGCCATGGAGGTTCCGCTCTTCGCACAATAAGCGCGGCTTCTGTTTCCTTTTACGGTCTGTCGGCAGGCTGCATTGCAGGAAATGATCTTGGTGCCGGGCGCTACGATGTCCGGCTTGCGCTCCGCATCCCGTAAGCTTCCGCATCCGGAATAGGTCTCACACCGCATGGGGTCCCATCTATAATACTCGGCATCGTAGCAGCCGACTACCATACACCCGGACTTACCGCTGATATCAGAGATTGTATTCTCTCCGGGTCCGCGGTTTCCGGCTGAGGTCACGATCAAAATCCCGCTGTCCCAGATCGCCTTCAGCGCTGCATGCAGCTCGCAGATCCGGCTGGAATCACTGCCGCTGGCGACTCCGACCGACATGTTTAAGATTCTGATGTTCAAAACATCCTTTATGGACAGGACCCAGTTCAGTCCCTCTATCATATGGGCCAGATCACCGTTCCCCCGTTCATCCAATACCTTCCCCACTGCAAGTCTTGCATTGGGCGCGACTCCGCGAAAGCGTCCGCCTGACATCTCTCCGCTTCCGCAGATGATACCGCAGATGTGGGTCCCGTGACCGTTGTCATCATAATAGAAGTGCTCTCCGTTCACGAAATCCCGAAATACAATCATTCTTTGAGCCAGATCCGGATGAAGCTCAGCCCCCGAATCCAAAACTGCGACCGTGACGAATGCACCTGCCGTCTCTTCCCTCCGTCCCGGCAGGTCAAGCTGACGCCTTACTCTCTGCATGCTTTCTCCCTCCTTCCTTTCTCCTTCTTTATCATATGCCGAAGCTCTCCGTGTTGATTGAAAAGTTTTGACGGAAGGGTTTTGCAGAAAGGTTTTGATTAAAAGTTTTGTTCGAAAAGTTTTGATCTGCGCGGAAACATTGACAGGCATATCAACATACTATACACCATAATAATTCATTGGAGGCACTCAACATGAGCGACTTAACTGCTACGAACTGCGGCTGCAACGATACCTGCGGACGTTCCGGCAACAACCACAACAATTGCGGATGCGGAGGCAACAGCTGTATTTGGATCATCCTTCTGCTCTTCCTGTGCAACGGCAATGGCTGCGATAACGGCTGTGGCTGCGGAAGCTTCGGATCTATGGGCGGCGGAAATAATTCCTGCAGCATCTTAATCTGGATCCTTCTGATTTCCTGCTTCTGCGGTAACGGTTTCGGCTGCAACAGCTGCTGCGACTAAGCGGATCATATCCTCTCAGGATCAGGCTCCCCCGGGGAGCCTGATTTTTGAAGGAAAAGCTCCAACGCCCGGGGCTTAAAACAGCAGATGAATGAAGTCTTGGAATAAGTATGGAAAAGCAAACATAGGATGCATTATACATACGGTGAAAGGAACACAGATATGGACGAGACAGGGCAGAATACAATCAAAGCATTTGATTCTTATTTTACAACAGACAGAATTCGAATGCTCAAAATCATGTGCTCCGCACTTCCCGTTTCCTATCTGAATACATTTGCCCTTGTTATCAAATGTATGGAGCTTTCCTATACACAATCCCTCTCCTCCCCGGCTTGTAAAAACTGTTTTCAATGCTCCTCTTTCCGGTTTCGGGACAACCAAAGCGGAGAAGAATTCATTGATTTTCTGAACGAGCTCATCCCTTACAGCAATTCCGCCGAAAGCCGTGAAATCCGCCGGATACAGGAAATGCTGCAGATGATGTCCCGGATGAAGGAAGCGTTCGATATGATCAATCTGCTAAAAGAACTGTTTCCGGAAGGTTTTCAGGGTGGAGACAACAATCCGATGGATATCCTGTCCGGTATGTCCGGAATGTCCGGTCAGGATATTTCAGCCATTTTTGATCTGTTTCGAAAGGAGTGACAATGTCGAATCAACCTGACTGGATGAGTGATCCGCTTGTGGAACACATACCTAAGAAAAAGCTGGAATTTCTGGGAGAAGTCTTCCGACAGGGACAGGGCAAGAACCAAAAGCAGCTGTCCGCCTACCTGATCCCTCTGCTGAAAAAAGCCAGGGAAGAACACCTTACCTTCACGCCGGATGAAATGCAGGCAGCCTTCGCAGCCATCAAAAAGCACAGCACCGATGAGGAATGCGAGAAAATCGACCGGCTGCTGAAGAAAACACGAACGAACACTTCAGCGGACTAAGGAACCTGATTCCGGGTAACATAAAAGAAGGCATGTGTCGGTCACATGCCTTCTTTGTTTGTCAGTTTATTTTACTACAATATTTACGATACGCCCGGGTACATAGATCTCCTTTACGACATTGCCGGAAAGCTTGTCGCCGAGAGCCTCCTTTGCGGCAGCGATCGCTGCCTCCTTCTCGATATCCTTCGCAACGGAAATGGTCATCTTCATCTTACCGTTCACCTGGATAGCGATCTCAACCGTGTTTTCCACAGTCTTGGCTTCCTCGTACTCAGGCCAGCAGGTCTGATATACTCTTCCCTCGAAACCGGCTGCCTGCCACAGCTCCTCTGTGATATGAGGTGCCACAGGATTCAACAGAGCCAGGAATGTCTTAAACTCTGCTTTGGTAACTGCATTTTTGCGATAGAATTCGTTGATCAGAGACATCATCGCAGCGATTGCGGTATTGTACTTGAGGTTTTCAAAGTCAGAGGATACCTTCTTGATGGTCTGATGCATCTTGGTCTCAAGATCCGCACTGTAGGAATCGCCTTCCACCAAGATATCCTGCAGCTTCCATACTCTTTCCAGGAATCTGCGGCAGCCCTTCACGCCGTCTTCACTCCAGGAAGCAGCAAGGTCAAATGCACCGATGAACATTTCATAGGTTCTCAAGGTATCTGCACCATAGTCTCTTACGATATCATCCGGGTTGACCACATTTCCCCTGGACTTAGACATTTTCTCACCGTTGGAGCCGAGAATCATGCCGTGACTGGTTCTCTTCTGATAAGGTTCGGGACAGGGAACAACGCCTTCATCATACAGGAATCTGTGCCAGAATCTGGAATACAGAAGGTGAAGCGTCGTATGCTCCATACCGCCGTTGTACCAGTCAACGGGCAGCCAGTACTTTAAGGCTTCCTTGCTTGCAAGCTCCTTATCATTGTGAGGATCGGTATAACGAAGGAAATACCAGGAGGAACCGGCCCACTGGGGCATGGTATCGGTCTCTCGCTTTGCCGCGCCGCCGCAGCAGGGACAGGTTACATTCACCCAGGAATCCATTGCTGCCAGAGGTGACTCACCGTTGTCGGTAGGCTCATAGGATTCTACCTCAGGAAGCATCAACGGAAGCTCCTCTTCCTTCAGGGGCACATAACCACACTTTTCACAATGGATGATCGGAATGGGTTCGCCCCAATAACGCTGTCTGGAGAATACCCAGTCACGAAGCTTGAAGTTGGTCTTGCTGTGGCCGATGCCCTTCTCTTCGAGGAAAGCAATGATTTTTTCTTTTGCCTGCGCAACAGAAAGACCGTTGAGGAACTCGGAGTTCACCAGAGTACCGGTTGCAACATCGGTAAATACCTGCTCCTGTACGCTGACAGGGCTTCCTGCTACAACCTCAATGATGGGAAGGTTGTACTTCTTTGCAAAATCCCAGTCTCTTTCATCATGTGCGGGAACTGCCATGATGGCACCGGTTCCGTAAGTCATCAGTACATAGTCGGAGATCCAGATGGGAATCTCCTTGCCGTTGACAGGATTGGTAGCGGTTAAGCCCTCGATCTGTACACCTGTCTTATCCTTCACAAGCTCTGTACGCTCAAAGTCAGACTTCTTGGCAGCCTGCTCTCTGTATGCCACCAAAGCGTCATAGTTTGCGATCTCAGCCTTATATTTCTCAATGAGAGGATGCTCGGGCGAAATCACCATATAGGTAGCACCAAACAGGGTATCCGGTCTGGTGGTATAAATGCGAAGCTTATCTTCCTTACCGGTCAGGGCAAAATCCACCTCGGCACCGGTAGACTTGCCGATCCAGTTCTTCTGGGATACCTTAACGCGCTCAATATAATCAACGCTGTCAAGTCCCTCGATCAGCTTATCCGCATACTCGGTAATCTTTAACATCCACTGACTCTTTACCTTACGGACAACCTCAGCGCCACATCTTTCGCAGACGCCGTTGACAACCTCCTCATTTGCAAGACCAACCTTACAGGAGGTACACCAGTTGATCGGCATCTCACTCTTGTAGGCGAGGCCGGCATTGAAGAGTTTCAGGAAAATCCACTGTGTCCAGTGATAATACTCGACATCCGTGGTGTTGATCTCTCTGTCCCAGTCAAAGGAGTATCCGAGGGAATGCAGCTGGTTCTTGAAACGCGCCACATTGTTCTTCGTCACCATCTTGGGATGGATATGATTTTTGATTGCATAATTCTCGGTAGGGAGGCCGAAAGCGTCCCATCCCATGGGATACAGTACATTGTAGCCCTGCATTCTTCTCTTTCTGGCAACAATGTCCAGCGCGGTGTAAGGTCTGGGATGACCTACATGAAGTCCCTGTCCGGAAGGATAAGGGAATTCAACCAATGCATAATACTTCGGCTTGGAATAATCATCGGAAGTCCGAAAAGCCTTCTCATCATCCCATACAGCCTGCCATTTTGTCTCCACCTCGTGGTGGTTATACGGTACTGCCATACTAATTCCTCCAAAAAATAAATTAGCCCTTTCGTCTGTATAGAGACGAAAGGGCTTGTTTTCCGTGGTACCACTCTACTTCATGCGAATGCATGCACTTTGGAACCGATAACGGGGTTAGCCGCCTTATACTACTCACAGACTGCTTCGCACAAGGAACTCCGAGGCGAGTTCGGAATACTTCACTATCGTCTCGCACCTACCGACGACTCTCTGAAAGCTCCCTATTCTTACTGCTCCTCATCAATGTTTCATCCTATCTTTCAAATAGTGTAATCTGTTTTCGCATGTATGTCAAGGATTTATTCTTCCACATTGTTCTCGGCTACCTTCGCTGCTCTTTCAGCGACTTCCTTTGCCTGAACATCGGAAGGAGCCTGCTCGTAGCGAACGAACTCGTAAGCATATTCGCCGCGTCCGCCTGTCATGGAGCGAAGGTCGGTACAATAGCCGAACAGCATGCTCATGGGAATGTCTGCCTCAATGATCTGCTTGCCGCCTGCGAGAGGAGTCATGCCAAGCACACGACCGCGTCTCTTGTTCAAATCACCCATGATGTCGCCCGTGTAAGCATCCGGAACCGTAACCTTCAGGTTCGCAATCGGCTCGAGCAATACGGGAGAAGCCTCCATGAAGCCCTTCTTGAATGCCTGAATGGTCGCCATCTTAAATGCCTGCTCGGAGGAGTCTACGGGATGATAGGAGCCGTCATATAAAACAGCCTTTACTCCGACAACGGGATATGCAGCCATAGGCCCCTTCAGAACGGATTCCTGAATACCCTTTTCCACTGCGGGGAAGTAGTTCTTGGGAACTGCGCCGCCGACAACTTCCTGTTCGAATACATAAGGCTTCTCTAAATCATCGGAAGGTGAGAAACGCATCTTAACATGACCATACTGTCCATGTCCGCCGGACTGTTTCTTGTACTTGTATTCTACATCGGAAGTCTTCTTGACTGTCTCTCTGTACGCAATCTTAGGCTTGGAAAGTTCTACCTCAACCTTGTACTCATTTAACAGTCTGCTGACAATGATCTCGAGGTGCTGGTCACCCATACCGTAAAGAAGGGTCTGACGATTCTCCGCATCATTGACTACCTTCATGGTCAGGTCTTCATGTCCGATCTTCTGCAGAGCCTGGGAAATCTTGTCGACATCGCCCTTGTTCTTCGGCTTATATCTCATGTAGGTATAAGGAGTCGAAATCTCGAATTTGCCGTATTTGATGGTCGTTGCCTTGGTGGAAAGGCTATGTCCCGTTCTTGCAGCGGTCAGTTTCGCCAGGGCACCGATATCGCCTGCGTGAAGCTCAGGTACCTCAATCGGCTTATTCCCCTGAAGCACATAAAGCTTACCGATCTTCTCCTCCAGATCTCTGTCTACATTGTAGATGACATCATCTGTCTTCAAAACGCCGGAATTCACCTTGATCAGGGAATACTTACCGATGAAGGGATCCACGATGGTCTTCCAGATATAGGCACTCTTTGCCTTGGAGAAATCATAGTTTGCATGGTAGATCTCGCTGGTCTTCATATTGATGCCGGCGCAGGTACGGTTATCCGGGCTGGGGAAATACTTGATAATGTCATCCAGCAGGGTATATACGCCCTGGCAGAGCACATTGGAGCCCATGGTCATCGGAACCATGCTGCAGTCGCATACATTGATTCGAAGGGCCGCTCTGATCTCAGCCTCGGAGAAGGTCTCTCCGCCAAAATACCGCTCCATCATCTCTTCACTGGTCTCTGCAACAGCTTCCATCAGAGTGTCGCGGCAGATCTGAAGGTTCGCTTTGTTATATTCAGGCACCTCGCACGGCACAACATCCTTGCCCTGCCAGCGGTTACCTTTCTCACTGATGACATTGACATAACCGACAAACTTCTCATTCTCACGAATGGGCAGATTGAAAGGAGCCATCTTTTTGCCATAAGAAGCTGTCATATCCTCTACGACCTGTCGGAAGGACGCATTGTCAACATCCATATTGGAAACATAGATGATTCTGGGCAGTTTGTATTTCTCACAAAGCTCCCAGGCCTTGATGGTGCCGACTTCGATGCCTGCCTTACCGTTGATTACGATAATTGCCGCACCGGCTGCACTGACTGCCTCCTCAACCTCACCTACAAAGTCAAAATATCCGGGTGTATCAATGATATTGATCTTGTAACCGTCCCACTCAATCGGAACAACGGAGGTATTGATGGAAAACTGGCGCTTCTGCTCTTCCTTGCTGTAATCGCTGATGGTATTTCCATCGGAAATCTTACCCATTCTGGATGTCACTCCGGACAGATAAGCCATTGCCTCAACCAGGCTGGTCTTTCCGCATCCGCCGTGTCCGAGCAATACCACATTACGAATTTTGTCAGTTGTGTAAACTTTCATAGTTTTTCCCTCCAATTAAACTGTAATATCGGCAATTTCACGAACTATTGAGAGAATTCAACTTTGCCGATACTCATATTTTACTAAACAATTGCATTTTTTTCAAGTAATTGTTGTATATATTTACAATTATTTCAAGGAGAATCCTTTCATACGCATAGGAAGAGTGTCTTCATGCTCCCGACCGATCCGTTCCGGATGACCGATAATTGCTCTTTCGCAGACCGTTACAGTGTGCAGAACAAGAATTCTTAGTTGTATTTCATACTTTAAAGTGATATAGTAAGCTATGAAATAAGATGATGAGGTGAACTATGGCGAACAGATTAGTATGTGGTTTTGTCGGGCTCGGACTGATTGGCGGCTCCATTGCCCGAGCGATCAGAGAATCCCGTCCCGACAGCAAAATCATTGCTTACGATGTGAATACAGATACACTGCGCCTTGCCAAGGCAGACGGCGTTGCCGATTTGACCGTCAGCGAGATCAACCAGGCCTTTCGTGAATGTAACATCATTTTTTTATGCGCACCCGTTCAGAAAAATGATGATAATCTTCTGCTTGTGAAGAAATTTAAGAATGCCGACTGCCTCCTGACGGATGTCGGCAGTGTCAAGACCAGCATCCACGAAACCATCAAGGCCGCCGGACTGGAGGATTGTTTTATCGGCGGACATCCCATGGCAGGCAGTGAGCGTACAGGCTACAGCAATTCCAAGGCAAAGCTTCTGGAAAATGCATACTACATCCTGACGCCGACCGAAAGCGTTCCGGACGAGAAGCTTACCTTCTACAGGGAGCTTGTTGTCGATCTGCACGCTCTCCCCATCGTCCTGGATTACGAGAAGCATGACTATGTGACTGCAGCCATCAGCCATCTTCCCCATGTCATTGCCGCTTCCCTGGTGAATCTGGTAAAGGACAGCGATTCCGAGGACGGCATCATGAAAATGGTTGCGGCCGGAGGATTTAAGGATATTACCAGAATAGCCTCCTCTTCCGCCGAGATGTGGCAGCAGATTTGTCTGACCAACACGGACAACATCAAGCAGCTGCTCACAAAATACATCGAATCCCTGACTAAGATTCGTTCCCAGCTGGAGGCGCATCAGGGAAACGAACTGTACAATCTCTTCGACGAGGCCAGAATTTACCGGGATTCCTTTATCAACGCCTCTAGCGGACCGATCAAGAAATCCTACAGCTTCAACATTGATATTGCAGATAAAACCGGTGCTCTCGCACAGATTGCGACCCTGCTTGCCGTCCGTAACATTAATATCAAAAACCTTGGCATCTCGCACAACAGAGAACACGAGGAAGGCGTACTTCGCATTGAAGTCTATGACGAAGCTGCCATGGAAGAAGCCATGTCGCTCTTACAGGCTGTCGGCTTTACCATCCACAGGAAAAAATAGCAGGCGCACCAATTTTGCGCTTTATAACGATTTCCTTACAGTAAGGTCTAAAAAACTCCCGTACACCTTTGCCCGGCGTACGGGAGTTTCTTACAATTCCAACACAGATATGTTATCTTCCATTGCCTGATGTACCTTGGTTAATGCTGTGATCGCGTCTTCTCTGCTTGGATCAGTCGCAATCCATTCCCAACAGCTGATACTTGTTTGAACCATCAGGCTGGTGCCCAATACGACAGGTACACCATTACAAAAAGGACTGAACTCTATTATTGCAAGTCTAATCCGGTATTCGTCAGTTCAAGTCAGCCACCGAATTCCCCTCCTTCATCTGACAGGGGATCCAGGTCTTCATGGTTTCGGGCTTCCAGCCTTCCTCCTCAAGGATATGAATCATTGTCTCAGCAGAGGCTCTGCCGATACGGCGCAGGGGAATTCCGTTCGTGGTCAGTCTGGGATACATGTATTCGGCATTCTCCATGTCATCGAATCCGGCAATCGAAATATCCTTTCCAATCACGATTCCTTTCTCATAACAGAAATCATAAACGCCTGCCGCCATCTGGTCATTCATACACCAGATGCAGGTAACACCGGTCTCATATACCTTTGGTGCAAGCTGATACCCGGATTCTCTTTGCCAGGTGCCATGGAACGTCCAACCGGGATTGTACAGGACGCCCGCATCAAAAAGTGCTCTCTGGAAGCCGGCCAGTCTCTTTCTGGAGTGCATGTTATCCTTCACGCCGGTGATGACACCGATCTTTGTATGTCCCTGTGAGACCAGAAATCTGCCCATATCATATCCGCCGTTTTCATCATCGATCAAAATGGACGGATAGCGGTCGTTTTCAGAAGCTGCATAGGCTATCACAGTCGGAATCGAAAAATCCTTCGGAAAGCAATTCAGAGTTCTTCCGTGTCCTGCGACATAGATCAGCCCGTCTGCCTTGATGGCTGACATTTCCTTCAGGGCCGGATGCAAGACACTAGCCAGCTTCTTTTCGTCCTGATACCAGGTATCCTGCCATCTGTCATACATTCGCAGATTGAGCAAAATGGTTCGATATCCCTTATCCTCACAATACGCCATGATTGCGACAACAATCGGAGGGGTCGTAAACTGCTTCAGATCCTCCACGATGATACCGATCGTTCTGGAATTCTGCTTTCGCATACTCGACGCAAAGTAATTCGGCTGGTACCCCGTCTCTTTGATTACCTTCATTACCCTCTCTCTGGTCTCATCTCCGACATTCGGCCGGCCATTTAAGATATTGGACACGGTACTGGGCGATACATTACATATTTTTGCAATATCTTTTACTGTAATCATAGCAGCTCCTTTGATGGTTACAGACCTCTTTTATCAAGAAAGGACACCGCTAAAAGCAGCGCCCTTCCTCAATAAAGAATTTATAAGGAGTAAAATTATTTAGAAACTTTCTTATTTAGCAGTTTACTTATTTAGCAGCCTTTTTTGCATTCAGCTCGATGGTGTGCTTCTCGATATCGAACTTCATCAGCTCTTCCATGCCGAGACCGTTCATGGTAGTGGTCATCTCATCCCACTTTGCATCGAATGTAGCATCATCATTTACGAAAATCATCTGCCAGGAGTAATCACAGATGGTCTGATTACACTGGTTACGGATAACAGCGATATCGTTGGTATCGGTAGGAAGGGATACACTTACGTTAGGGCTGATAACCAGCTTATTGTTCGCCTTCATGTAATCAACGGGTTCAGCAGCACCAAACTTAGCAGCCCATTCCTTCTTCATATCGGTCATGGTCTCTTCCTTATAGGTGCTCCAGTAGCTGGTGGAATAAGTCTCACCGGTCTGAGGGTTAATGCTGTTTGCACCAACGATCCACTGGTTGATTGCGTTCATACCGTCGTTATAACCCTTGCCGCCCCACTCTTCGGGAACAGGGAGGTTATCCATGAGTGCATTGGTATTCTTGGTATACAGTCTTCCGTCTTCACCCTTCTCGTAGTTGAAGCCTTCGATACCGTCATGCTGATACATCAGTCCTTCAGGGCTTGCATACCAGTCAAGGAACTCAAGAATCTTCTTGTACTTAGCATCGTCAACCTTGCTGCCGATTGCGAATACACGGCCGCTTCCGTAATAGGAGTCAGCGTCGGTATAATACTTCTGGTCTTCTACAGGAATGAAGATGAAAGCAGAACCATCCTTCAGTCTGTCAACAGAGTTCCAGAAACCAACCTGCCAGCTGTACCACATCAGATACACCTGACCTGCACTCATCTTAGCACATGCACTGTTCCAGTCCTGGGTAGCGGAGTCGGGATCAACTAAGCCGCGTCTGTATGCGGTATTTAAGAACTTCAGGATCTTGTAATAAGAACCATTCTTGTCAGTCAGAGGAATGAACTTCTCATCGGGAGTCAGGATAACGGAACCCTTGATCTTCTCACCGTACCATGTGGTCAGCTGAACGACATTCGCGATACCAAGCATACCGTCGCCGCCGTCCCAGTCAGCCCAGAGTGAGAAAGGATAACAAGCATCACCGGAAGCGTTGGTGGGATGTTTCTCCATCATATCTTCCAATACATCAAGCAATCCGTCGAGATCCTTGATATCAGGGCATCCAAGCTCGGAATACAGATCCCAGCGAAGCAGAGGGCTGGAGTAAATCACATCCTGGGAATAGGAAGTAGGTGATGTGTTCATCATCTCGGTAGGGATACCGTAGGTCTTACCATCATTTCCTTCCAGGCTGTTGTTCAGCATATCGATCTGCTTCTGGAATTCTTTCAGGTTCGGATAATTCCAGATGTCAGAGCTGATATCCTTGATCAGTCCGGTCTCTACACACTCCTTAAACTGTCCGGCCTCCAGGACAAGGATGTCACCGAGGTTTCCGTCACTAGCACGGGTCTGATAAACAGCGTCACCGGCAACCTGAGGCGCGATGATATTCAGTTCAATATCAAACTTGTCTTTGATCAGCTTACCAAACCATCCGGACTGAGTTCCCTGATAGTTAGCAGCCACATCAAATACCTCAAGTGTCATGGTTCCGGAAGAAGCGCTGTCTCCGCCGGAAGTTCCGCCGGATGTTCCTCCCGAGGTTCCGCCGGAAGCTCCGCCGTCAGAGCCTCCACAACCCGCAAGCAGTCCGACAGAAATCGCTGCTACGCAAAGAAGTGATACAATTTTCTTTAATTTCATAATATCCTCTCTTTCCGCGCTTTTATGCGCAAATAAAAACTATATAATTCACAGGCTCTCCGGCCTGCAGATTATCCTTTCACCGCACCGATCATGATACCCTTGGTAAAGTATCTCTGGAAGAACGGATATACCAGAATGATGGGTGTTACCACGACGATCGTGACCGTCATACGGATGGAGGTCGTTGTTGCCGCGTGAGCCAGGCTGGCTGCAAGGGCCTCACCTGAATTCGTGTTGTTGACCAGTGCTTTCAGAGAGCTTGCCTGGTTGATGTAGTTGTACAGCAGATACTGCAGTGTATAATACTTCTGATCGGTAACGAGAAGCAGGGTATCCTGGAAGGAGTTCCACTGTCCCACTGCCGAGAAAATCGCCACGGTAGCAAGAATCGGCTTGATGACCGGAAGTATGATCTTGTAGAAAATGCGAAGCGTGCCTGCGCCGTCAATTTCTGCCGCTTCCTGCAGTTCCTTCGGGACAGCCTCCACAAAGGTCTTGCAGAGAATAATATTGAACGGCTGCACAATCACAGGCAGAATATACGCCCAGAAATTGTTGGTCAGCCCCAGGTTCTTCATGGTAATGTACCAGGGAATAATACCTGCATTGAAATACATGGTCGCGCACACAAAACGAAACCATAATTTTCTGTGCCACATTGTCTCTCTGGTAAACATGTACCCCAGGAACGCGGATACCGCTACCGTCAGGAAGGTACCGATGATGGTTCTTGCCACGGAGACCTCCAGCGCCTGAAAGATATTCGGAATCTGAAGTACTCTCTCATAGTTCTTAAAGTGAATTTCCTGCGGCAGGAAAACGATCTTACCTCTCTGGCTCAGTTCGTTGGAACTGATTGTGTTAATAAAAATATAGTAAAACGGATACGCACACACGAAGGCAAACAGAGAATAGATCACATATGTAAGGACGCTGATGATACGATCGCCGATGCTGACCTTGTACTTGACCTTCTTGCCCTTGTATTTCACTTTTTTCTTCACAGCAGTTTCAGGCTGTGGATTCTTATCGTTGTTAAAATCTGCACCCATTTCCTGCCCTCCTTAAATGAAGCCTTCGCCTCTGATGAGTTTCGAGAACTTATTGGTAGCACACAGAAGAACCAGGCTGACCACACTCTTCAGAATACTGATCGCGGTGGAAAGCGAATATCCGCCGCTTCCCATTGCCAGGTTGTAAACATACAGATCCAGCACCTGAATAGCTTCCTTGTTGAATGCATTCTGGAACACAAAATACTGCTCCATACCATTGGTAAGGAAGTTGGCAAGATTCAGCATAACGAGTACGAAATAAGTAGGAAGGATACTGGGAATCGTGATATGCCAGATCACCTTCATTCTGGAAGCGCCGTCCACTTTCGCGGCTTCTATCAGTTCCGAGTCGATACCGGCTATCGCGGCCATATACATGATAGCGGCCCAACCCGCATTCTTCCAGGTCAGCCACAGCCACATCTTAAACCAGATGTGTTCCGACGACTGCAGGAACATCTGCGGTGTATCGAACAATCCGAGCTTCATTCCGACCGTATTCACAACGCCGGTGCTGTTGAAAATACAGAATGCGATGGCATATACCAGAACCCAGCTGATAAAGTTCGGCAGCGTGGTTACCGTCTGAACGATCTTCTGGAAAGGTTTACACTTGATCTCATTGAGGAAAATCGCAAACACCATCGGAAACCAGGAGAAAAACAGGCTGATACCACTCATCGCAAAGGTATTTCGCAGAACGGTCAGAATCTGTTTCAGTCTGACCTCATTCTCAAACATGGACCGAAACCATTTCAGACCCACGAATCTGTCCCAGGACAGCGGGAAAGGCGGCTTGTAATCAAAAAACGCATATACCCAGCCATACAAAGGATAATACGAAAAGACCAAAACCAGAATCAGCAAAGGGAGAATATAGAGGAACTCCTTATATCCTCTCACTTTCTTCGGGTCTGCAAAGAATTTCTTCTTCATGAAACACAACACCTCCGTTTTTTGTCTTTCGGAACCGAATACTCATGTTAACACATTAAGTAAATCGTTTTATTTCATAGTTTTATCATATTCTCACGGTCTCTCATTGTCAATAAAGAAATGCTCATTTCTGTTCAATTTGTTTATACTATCCTATTAATCAGCACTTTTTTTGTATATATTTACCACATATTTCTCCAAAAAGAAAACAGAGTCTCAGAGAACTCTGTTTTTCTTAATTTTTCGTAATTCGGGCAAATCCTGACAAAATCGTGTATCGTTTTACCTGTTCATTTTTGCTTTCGTTTTCTGAGGCTGTGACTGCAGCAGCTTCGTATCATCCATACCGCAGCAATACAGATCAGGATGCCAAAGCAGCCGCCCGAGGTATCGATCAACACATCCACGAAATTGCCGTCTCTTCCGTCCACGAATAGCTGGTGAACCTCATCCGCTGCAGCTGAAATCGCGATCCAAAGAATGATGATCCCATAGAAGACTTTGCCTTTCGGAATCCACTGGCTCCAGATCACGAACAGGAGGATTCCCATCAGACAATACTCCGAAAAATGTGCCAGTTTCCGGATCGGATGCTCGTAGTAGTCGGCGAGCTGTTTCTTGACCGTCTCCGTCCAGCCTCTGTTTGTCACCTGATTGACCACTTCCACGCAGGTTTTCGAAATCTTCATGCTCTTGGAGGCCGATTCTTCTCCCTCCTCCGCCGAAAACGAAAAAATCATCATGTATAAGCCTATCAATAAAATCACTGCCGGAATGGTGATTGCCAGTTTCTTTTTCACTACGACTCCTCTCCGCTTTTTTCGATTTCATCCGATATAAACATCGCGTCGCCAAAGCTGAAGAACCGGTAACGCTCCCTGATTGCTTCCTCATATGCATTCAATACATGCTCGCGGCCGGCCAGGGCACTCACGAGCATTACCAGGGTCGACTCCGGCAGATGAAAATTGGTGATCAGGCAGTCCAGCACCTTAAACCTGTATCCGGGATAGATGAATATCTCGGTATTGTCGCTTTTCGCAATCACACACCCGTTCTCATCCGCAGCGCTTTCTATGGTTCTGCAGCTCGTCGTACCCACACAGATCACGCGTCCGCCGCGCGCCTTGGTTTCGTTGATCATTGCCGCTGTCTCATCCGATACCTGATAGTATTCCGAATGCATGTGATGATTGAGCACATTCTCCTCCTTCACCGGGCGAAAGGTTCCAAGCCCCACATGCAGGGTCACATAGGCTATGTGTACGCCTTTTTCCTCAATCCGGGCAAGAAGATCGGGCGTAAAATGCAGTCCCGCGGTGGGAGCCGCTGCACTGCCTTCATACTTGGCATAGACAGTCTGATAGCGGTTCTTATCCTGAAGCTTGTGTGTGATATATGGAGGCAGGGGCATCTCTCCGAGCCTGTCCAGCACTTCCTCCCAGATTCCCTCATATTCAAAGCGGATCAGTCTGTTTCCCTCTTCCACGGTCTCCAGAACTTCACCCCGAAGCAGACCGCCTCCAAAAGAAAGCCTGGTTCCGGGCTTACATTTTTTGCCCGGTTTTACAAGGGTTTCCCAGATGTTGCCCTCGCGCCGCTTTAGCAGCAGTACCTCCACATGAGCGCCCGTTTCCTCGCGCTCCCCGAGCAGTCTTGCCGGGATGACCTTCGTATTATTCAGCACGAGGCAGTCGCCCGGATGCAGATACTCCACGATATCCCGAAACACCCGATGGGCAGTTTTGCCTGTCTGTTTATCCAGCAAAAGGAGTCTGGAGGAGGATCTGTCCTCCAGAGGGTCCTGTGCGATCAGTTCCTGCGGTAATTCAAAATAAAAGTCTGATTTTAACAGTTCCATTTACAGAGATGCTCCTTCAGCGAACGCTATATAGCCACGGTAGGTCTCATAAACATCAGCCTTGCTCGTAGCCTCCCAGGGCGCATGCATGTTCAGAACCGCCACGCCGCTGTCGATGACATTCATACCGTACAACGCAAGGATATAGGCAATGGTTCCGCCGCCTCCGACATCCACCTTGCCAAGTTCGGCGGTCTGGTAAGCAATGTTGTTGTCGTCCATGATTTTACGGATGTGCGCCATATACTCTGCATTGGCGTCGTTGGAGCCCGACTTTCCTCTTGCGCCGGTGAACTTATTAAATACCATACCCATGCCCATAAATGCCGTATTCTTGGTTTCAAAACAGGATCTGAAAGAAGGATCAAAGGCTGCGCTCACATCGGAGGAAAGCATCGTGCTGTGTGCAAGACATCTTCTGACGTTCAGTTCACTGTATTCTCCTGCAAGATTCAACACCTCTGCCACAGCATTCTCAAAGAACTTAGACTGCATACCGGTTGCACCGACGGAGCCGATCTCCTCCTTATCGACCAGGATACAGCAGACACATCTGTCGGTCTCTTCCTTCATGTCGAGCATGGCCTTCAGGGAAGTGAAGGCACAGACTCTGTCGTCCTGCCCATAAGCAAGGATCATGCTTCTGTCGAAGCCTGCCTCTCTCGCCTTACCTGCGGGCACGATCTCCAGTTCCGCGGAGAGAAAATCATCCTCCTCGAAATCATAGGTCTGCTTCAGGATATCCAGCACGCCTGACTTAATGGCATTCTTCGCCTTCGCCTTTCCTTCGTCGGTATTCTTCTCATCCTTTCCGAGAAGAATGGGTTTGGAGCCGACGATCAGATCTAACGCCTCGCCCTCGATGACCTTCGCCGCCTTCTTCTCCAGCTGCTCTGCAGAAAGGTGAATCAGCAGATCGGATATGAAGAATACAGGATCATCTTCATTCTCGCCGACATTCAGTTCAATGGTCGTACCGTCTTTTTTTACCACCACGCCGTGAATGGCAAGTGGAATCGTCACCCACTGATATTTCTTCACGCCGCCGTAATAATGGGTATCCAGATAGGCAAAGGAATGATCAGGATCCTCATACAAAGGGTTCTGCTTGACATCCAGTCTGGGGCTGTCGATATGTGCGCCGAGGATGTTCATGCCCTCTGTCATGGGATTCCTGCCCAGTTTGAACATTGCAATGCACTTATTCATCCATACGCTATAAACCTTGTCGCCCTGCTTCAGTGTTTTGCCGGACTTTATCACTGACTCCAGCTCCTGATATCCTTCCTTCTCGATCATATTGACGATGGTATCGATACATTCTCTCTCCGTTTTGCCATTGTCAAGAAACTCTCTGTATTCTGCATTCAGCTTCTCCAGCTTTTTGAGTGCTTTCTTGTCATAGGTTTCCCATACATTCTTTCTTGTCATGTCTTTCTTTCCTTTCTTCCTATTCAACCAATTCTTTCCAAACAATTCCAAACATATAATGAACTCCAGCGCAACGACACAGTTATCATTGGACTGAAGTTCATTACTCATACTTCTATTTTCGCATTTTTAGCTTCTGAGGTCAATATCAAGATGGAATTTCAGGTTCTTAAGAATCTTCTTTACGAACTTATCCACTGCATCCGCCTCAAACGCCTCTTCTCCCGGCACGAACCGGACGGTGAACGCCATGCTCTTCTTGTCTGCGGGAATCTGTCCGCCTTCATATACATCGAACAGCTTGATCTCCTTTACAAATGCGCAGGACTTCGCAATGACGCTCTCAACCTCACCGCAGGTCACCTTCTTATCCATGACAAGCGCGAGGTCTCTGCTCTCCTCCGCAAACTTTGACAGAGGTTCGAAGACAGCCCTTCTGTCATACATTACTTCGAGAGATTTCAAATCGATCTCCAGATAGTACGCAGCGGTTCTGTAATCCAGCTCCTCGGCTACTTCATAGGAAACCTTGCCCATGTAGCCGATCTCTTTGCCCTCACAAAGAATCGCTGCCGTCTGATAAGGATGCAGGAAAGATTTCTGAACCGGCTCGTAAGTAAATGTGACAAACATGGCCTTGGCAAGCTTCTCAGCCATACCCTTTAAGGTAAAGAAACTCTCCTCATTGCCCCAGATACCGATGCTCAGGCGTTCTCTCTCGTCAGGATAATCGGTCAAAGGAAGCTCCTTAGGAATAAACACCTTACCCATCTCGAACAGTCTGCCCTCAAGATTTCCTCTCTTCTGGTTTCTGGCAATCGCATTCACCATAGAAGCTGCCAGTGTGGTTCTCATGATAGAGAGGTCCTCATTGATGGGGTTGAGGATCCGGATCGCCTTTCGTTCGGCAGCATCCTCGGGAAGGCGAAGCAGCTCAAGATCCGCAGGAGAGATGAAGGAGTAATGAATTGCCTCATAAGCACCCTGACTGCAGAGGGTCTTCTTCAGCTTCAGATCCTTCTTCTGCTTCTTATTCAGTCCTCCGGGAGTAACCAGTGCATCCGGCATAAAGGTAGGAATCACATGCTCGTACCCATACATACGGATCACTTCCTCCGCCACATCGGGGTAGGAATCCATATCTTCTCTGTAGGCAGGTACCCGGATGGTGAGCTCGTCGCCGCAGATTGCAGGGTCAAAGCTCAGGTTCTTCATGATTCTGATGATATCCTCATCCGGTACGATAATACCAAGTACATCGTTTACTTTCTTGACAGAAACCTTCATTTCTCTGGGTTCAATGGAATTACCGGTGTTCACATCCACATGCGTGGAGGAAACCTTACCGCAGCCAAGCTCTTCAATTAAGTGCAGGGCACGGCGCATAGCGTATACGGTTGCGTACTCATCCACACCCTTCTCGTACTTCGCGCTCGCATCGGTTCTCTTGCCGAGTGCTCTGGAAGTCTTACGGATGTTGTCTCTTGCAAATTTCGCGGACTCGAACAACACTTCGGCGGTGGTCTCTCTGATCTCGGAATTTAAGCCTCCCATGACGCCGGCCAAAGCGACGGGCTTTACACCGTCACAGATCACCAGATGATTGGAATTCAATGTATACTCCTGGGAATCCAGGGTTACGATTTTTTCTTCCTCTTCGGCGCGTCTGACGCAGATGGCGTTGCCCTCCAGATAATCACAGTCGAACGCATGCATGGGCTGACCCATCTCCAGCATGACATAGTTGGTAATATCTACGATATTGGAGATGGCGTCCTGACCGACCAGTGCCAGTCTTCTTCTCATCCAAAGCGGGGACTGTCCGATCTTTACATCATATACATAATGTCCGATATATCTGGGGCAAAGGTCAGGTGCCTTCACGGTAACGGTAAAGCCATCCTTCTTCACTTCCGTCTCATGATATTCGTAAGAGGGCTCCTTCAGGGGCTCGCCCAAGACAGCCGCAACCTCTCTTGCAAGACCTAAAATACTCTGACAGTCGGGTCTGTTTGCCGTGATGGAAACATCATACAGATAGTCGTCCAATCCGAGAATGGGTTTTACATCAGCGCCTACCTCTGCATCTGCAGGCAGGACGAGCAGTCCATTATATCCTGCGCCGGGATACATATTCTCGCTGACTCCCAGTTCTACGCCGGAGCAGAGCATACCTTCGGATTCATAGCCGCGAAGCTTGCCCTTCTTGATCGTCATCACGCCTTCCACGGTCTTGTGATCCTTCGCGGTCATGTATACGCTTGCGCCAATCAGAGCCAGAGGGAATTTGCCGCCTGCACAGACATTATCCGCACCGCAGCACACCTGGAAGGTTCCGTGTGTACCTGCATTGACCCTGCACACATGAAGGTGTGTCTCGGGAATCGGTTCGCACTCTTCTACCAGACCGACAACAACATTGCTGATATCCTTGCCGACCTCAATCAGTTCCTCAACCTCGAAACCGCAGGAGAACAGTTTCTTTTCCAGCTCCTGGGGAGAAACCTTAATCTCTACATATTCTTTTAACCAACTCAACGGTACTAACATAGTATTCCTCCAATCCGATTCCTAGTTATCATCAATCTGCTTCAGCACGCGAAGATCAGACTCAAACAACAGTTTAATATTGTTGATTCCGTACTTTAACATGGTTGCACGCTCCAAACCGATACCGAATGCGAGACCGCTGTACTCTTCAGAATCTATACCACAGTTCTCAAGCACCTTCTTGTTGACGATGCCGGCTCCGAGAATCTCGATCCATCCTGTTCCCTTGCAGAGCTTACAGCCCTTGCCGCCGCACTCAAAGCAGCTGACATCAACCTCTACGGAAGGCTCTGTGAAAGGGAAATAGGACGGGCGAAGTCTCGTTGTGGTGCCTTCCCCGTAAATCTTCTGAACGAACATATCCAGCATGCCCTTTAAGTCACAAAGCGTGATCTTTTTGTCCACTACCAGACCTTCCATCTGATGGAACATAGGCGAATGTGTTGCATCATCATCGGAGCGGAATACCTTGCCGGGAGAAAGAATCTTAATGGGCGGCTTCTTGCTCTCCATCGTATGAATCTGCGCCGCGGAAGTCTGCGTTGCAAGCAGGAACTCCGAAGACAGATAGAAGGTATCCTGCATATCTCTCGCCGGATGGTCCTTAGGAGTATTCAAAGCCGTGAAATTATAGTAATCGTTCTCAATCTCTTTATTCTCGAACACCTCGAAGCCCATACCCGTGAACACATCGATGATCTGGTTTCTCATCTGTGTGATCGGATGCAGATTACCGGTCACGGTCTCGACCGCAGGCATGGTCACATCGATTTTCTCAGAAGCATAACGCCTCTCAAGCTCCTTCGCCTTCAGCTTCTCATCCAGCTCCACAAAGCACTTCTGCGCCCATTCCTTCAGCTCATTCACGCTCTTACCAAAGCTCGCACGGTCCTCGGGAGCGATCGTTTTCATCTCCTTCATCAGCTGACTGATCTCGCCGGTCTTGGAATCCAGGAACTGCTTTCTGAGTTCAAAAGCCTGTGCTCTTGACTGTGCCCGCTGTTCGATGCCTTCCAGAATGGCCTGTCTGATGTTTGCTAATCTTTCATTCATTCTCATATCCTCCGTTTCCTGTTTGGCTGCAAAATACATGGGTTCCGCACTGATTCACAAACACTTTTGCTTCTCTGCCTTTGGGTTTCCTTCCTCATTGCATAAAAAATCCCATGCATATCTCTATGCATGGGACGAATGAATCCGCGGTACCACCCAAATTCTTCATGTACATGAAGCTCTCGCATACGCTTAACGCGCGTCAACGTCCAAAGCTAATATCGTTTCACTTCGGCAACTCCGGTGGGAAATTCAAGCGACTGTCTGAACCTGAGAGGACTTGCAGCCGGTGATCCTCTCTCTCTGTCGGAAAACAATGCTCTACTGTGCACCATCAATGTTTTTTCCTGTTATTTGCCTATTTTACTCAGTTTCTGACCGCTTGTCAATAGGCAACTTTCTTTCTATACGACCTTTTCCAGCATTTCCTTCGCCCAGAAATATTGTCCCTCGTCCTCATATTCTCTGTAGAAAACCTCAATCATCATCGTAAGATACAGGATAATATCATACCACCTGAGTCTCCTGGTTTCTTCTTCGGAAAAGGTAGTCTTTCCAAATCCCTTCAGAAAAGCGGCTCCTCTGTTATGATACCGAAACCGGTCATCCATAAAAGCTTCTCCCCACATTGCCCTTTCCCAGTCAATGATGCCGGACACATGCCCATCCTTTATAAACACATTACCTTCCCACAGGTCCCAGTGAATGAGTGTGGCTTCTCTCACCGCTTCAAAACAAGCCCGATCCTTCTCCAACTCTGTCTCAAACCACTCCGGATCGTATATGATATCTATGTTCTTTTTCTGTGCATCCTTTATCAGATTCATTAGTAAGGTTTTCACAAAATCATATAAGGAAAGGTATCTGTTCGTATCTCCCAGCATCCCGAATTTAGGATTGCCGATCGCTGTGAGTCTCCGGGAAATCTCTCCTATCTCATAGTGGATTTCCTCTAATATCGGTTCCGATATCTCTTGTTTTGTAAAAGCCAGATTATCACCCTGAATTTTCTCCATGAAGAAATAGTCGCCATTACAGATACTCTTGCTTGTGTCGTAATAGTAAATCTCGGCAACCTTGCAGATTTGTTGCTGCCTCACAATGCGCATCGCCTCGACTTCAGCCTTCATCAGCTGAATCTCATTCGAAATATTTCCCCTACTGTTGTCTGCGCTGATTTTCAGTATCGATTCAAACCCATCCTCAAACCGGACTTTGTAGGTTACATTGCACATTCCTTCCGTCAATTCACGAATCTCTGCTACTTTTCTTTCGGGAAAAGCCGCACCCGCCATCTTAAGGATCGTTTCCCTGCTTTGTTTATTCTTCGTAATCGCCATAGTATTCCTCTTTATTGTCTTAGCAAAAAACAACTTATCAATCCGCTTCGCTCCCTTTTCCGATCATTTTTACATTTCGATAGTGATTCAGGTAAGCGCCCAACAGCATGATATACATACAAAAATACATCCACAAAAGTACGATGATAATGATCGAAAGACTGCCGTAGATACCGTATCTGTCGCTGTAATTCAGATAGATGCTAAAGCCCCAGGAATAGACGCTCCAGCCGATTGCCGCAAAAACCGCACCCGGAATCTGCTGTTTCATGGAAAGCTTCCTGTCCGGGACATAGGTAAAAATAGCTGCGAAGAAAAAGGTTAAGATGATCCAGACGACGATAAACCGAAAGTTCATCAGAAACGATACCAGTCCGTGCAGTTCCGGAAACTGATGCAGGATCAGGTCGACCAGCTGGTTTCCGAAGACATTGACAAACAAAGATAATATCTCAATCACCAGCATCACAAACGTATAAAAGGTTGCTATCATCCGGATGACGAAGTAGTTTCTCTTCTCCTCCACTCCGTGAACCGCATTCAGTCCGCGCATCAGTGCCATGACACCCTTGGCCGCCGACCAGAGCATCGCAACGACTGCAATCGGCATAAATCCGGCAGATTTTCCATAGATATCGGCTATCAGACTCGTCAGAAACGGAACCGCAACCCCGGGCACGACCTCCGTGACCGCCTCAAGCAGATCGTTCTCTGTCAAGGGTGTGTGCGGCAGGATCGTACAGGTTAAGATCAGCATAGGAACCACAGACAGGAAGAAGAAAAAGGCGATACTTGCCGAAAAAGCGCTCAGATTCTTCTTGCGCATATCAGTCGTGAAATCAATCCAGCTTCGGTACAATTGCATCACCGGTACCTTCCTCCTTCTGCTCATCCTTCTGCTCATAAAGGTTTTTCACCTCACAGCCGTCATAGAAAAACCGCACAATATCCATGGCTGTATATCCGGCCTTCGCCATACCTTTGGCCGCATTCTGGCTCATCCCGGCTCCGTGGCCGTATCCGCCGCCCGTCAATTTGTATTCTGTCACAATTTTGTCTTCTACGCAAGCTTCAATTGTGAAGAACGCACTCGGCAAAAGGTTCGGGCAATCCACCGTTTTTTTGTTTTGCAGCTTGATCTTTGTCTCTCCGTCACATAAAACCTTCCGGATATTTCCCTGGGTCAGTACCTTATAGGTTGCCTTCGTGCCAACGATCAGGAGTTCATCCGCCACCCCTCCGGGACCGCGGTGTACAATCTGTAAGTCCTTGATTTTCCCGATTTTTCCCGGTTTTCTGCTGACATAAGCTCCCTTTTCCAGGGTCAGCACATGCGCATCGTTCGTCTCATAACAGCCTTTGAGCAGTTCCAGAATACGGTCTGCATCCGGCTTCGCGGCTTCGTAGGTCCAGCGATACCAGCTTTCCTCCTTCTCATAGTCAGAAGGATTTACTGTATGAATATAGGTTTGAAAGGTTTCCTCGTCCTGCAGCTGCACTGCCAGATCTGTCTGCGCATCCGGCGCAATGCCTTTGGCATGGATATAGTCAATCTCCAGCGCCTTTTTCGTCTTCCAGACAGTCGCATCACTGCCGACGCCGCAAGAGGTCGAATAGTAAAATGTCTCTGCGAGCCTTCCGTCTGCCGTCACCAGAATCTGTCCGTAAGTGTCATTGACTGCCTTGTTTGTGGCTGCCGATGTCTTGATATTATTATATACCTGATAAGTCGCGCTGTCATCCACATGCGCCCCATACTTCGCAAGTCCCGCTCTCTGCATATGACCGTAAGCATAGGTTCTCGCACAGATCGCCTGCGATTTCAGCGCTTCCTCCGGGTAGGAGGAAGGCATCTCGCTGGGAACGACAGAGTAAAGATACTCCTCGAGCGGCACCTCGTTCACGACGACGATTCCCGACTTTGTCAATGCCAGCTCCATCGTCCCCCGATAGGCGGGCTCTTCCTGTTTTCGTTTGCATTCCTTCAGAATGACTTTTCCGGTCAATACATCGGGAGTGATTTTCACACGACCTCCTGCAAGATATGGACTATCCTGCAGAAAGCACAAAGTCTCTCCGGCCGCAAAATGCTCTTCTTTTCTCTCCCCGTTCTCATAAAAGTCAAGCGTAAAATCGCTGTCGGAGGTCAGCAATACCGATTCATGAAACATTCCGGCATAATTGCCTGCCTTGATCAGGACGCGAATCGACTCCATCGCCTCCTCCCGGACAGCCAGGAACGCACATACCTTCCCCTCCTCCACGACCAGGTCGGTAAAATCGTATCCGATACAGATCTCTGACGGTGTCAAAGCAGTCAGTCCGCCATACAGGCGATAGCCCCTGCAGTTCTCATCAAGAGGCAGGACGCCCATCCCTTCCACTTCGATTCCGTCTGTACCGGCGCGGAGGATTCTTCCGTTGATAAGTTGTTCCTTTTCCTTTAGGAAACTGACTTTGCCGTCTGTTAAAACAATGTCCGCAACCTTCTCCTGTTTCGGTGCGTCCGGCACAAAGCCTTCCGCATAAGAGAAGCTTCGGATCTCATCGTCGCAACAGACAATCACCTTCTTATCGTCTGCCTCCATCAGCCATATGTTATAGAGTATTTCCGTCACAGGTTCCGGCATCGAGGATTCCTCTGTCGCCTCCGGCTGTGAAGGTTCCGGAATTGCCCGTTTTCCTCCCAACACAAGGCAGAGAATCAGTACGAGCAATCCGAATACGCACAATGCTGCTTTTATGTAGATTTGTTTTTCCCTGTCTGACATATGCCCCCGCAAAAAATAAATTCAGCCAAAAGAGCAGCCCCGAAGGACTGCTCTCATCATTTGTATTCATAGCCCAAAATGACGCGTCTTGCTTTTTGACTCCTAGCAAAGCTAGGTGGGCAACCGCAACCTGCCTTTTGTCTTCCCTTGCGAAACTCCGAAGGAGCGAGGGCCTGACAGCCACCAGGTGATATAGGAATCCCGTAAAAGGTAATGTAGGTTCAAAAATGAGCAAGAGTTATCGTTCATTTCAGGTTAGTTTCATTATAACTGATTGGAAGCTTTTTTACAATAAGAAAATATTGGAAGAAGCTTAATATGTGCCCTGTTCAGACACCTGTCCCTTGCAGAGACCGACTGCTCTTGAGGTACCGATTCTGTCACAGCCCAGTTCGAGGAACATCTCAAGATCCTCCATGTTGGAAACTCCGCCCGCAGCCTTCATCTTCACACCAGGACCGATGTGCTTTTTGAACAGCTCAATATCCTCCTTCGTCGCTCCGCCCGTACCAAAGCCGGTTGAGGTCTTGATATAGTCAGCCTTCGCATTGGTAACTGCCTTGCACATGGCAATTTTTTCTTCCTCTGTCAGATAACAGGTCTCAATGATGACCTTGAGAATATGATTGCCGCAGGCCTCCTTCAGTGCCCTGATCTCTGCCTCGACCTTGTCATAATCACCGTTTTTTACATCGCTGATATTCACTACCATATCGATTTCGTTACAGCCGTCTTCCAGAGCCTTCTTCACCTCTGCAAGCTTTGCCTCCGTCGCTGAATATCCCAACGGAAAGCCGACAACGGTGCAGATATTGACTTTGTCTCCGTAGGTATCATGGATACGCCTGATATAGGCAGGCGGTACACATACACTCGCTGTCCCGAATGTGATTGCCTCCTCACAGAGCGAGACAATATCCTCCCAGGTGGCAAATGCCTTTAACTGTGTATGATCTACATGTGATAAGATCTCCTGAATTGTCATACCATTCCCCTTTCTGATGGAAAAGGCGACGAAGCCAATGCTCCGCCGCCTTCCATTCTTTCGTATGAATAATTACAGCTGAGGACCTGCAGCAACAAGAGCCTTGCCGGCTTCGTTGGTGGTATACTTTACGAAATTCTTCTGGAATCTCTCTGCAAGATCCTTTGCCTTGGTCTCCCACTCAGCAACATCTGCATAAGTATCTCTGGGATCCAGGATCTTAGGATCAACACCGGGAAGCTCGGTAGGAACTTCGAAGTTGAACATAGGGATCTTCTTGGTAGGAGCGGTCTTGATGTCACCGTTTAAGATAGCATCGATGATACCACGGGTATCCTTGATGGTGATTCTCTTGCCGGTTCCGTTCCAGCCGGTATTTACAAGGTAAGCCTTAGCGCCGTTAGCTTCCATCTTCTTTACGAGCTCCTCACCGTACTTGGTAGGATGAAGCTCAAGGAAAGCCTGTCCGAAGCATGCGGAGAAGGTAGGTGTAGGCTCAGTGATACCTCTCTCGGTACCTGCAAGCTTTGCGGTAAATCCGGAAAGGAAATAGTACTGGGTCTGCTCGGGTGTCAGGATAGATACGGGAGGCAGAACACCGAATGCATCTGCGGAAAGGAAGATGACATTGTCAGCAGCAGGACCTGCAGATACGCCGTTTACCTTGGATGCAATGTTGTCAATGTGCTGGATGGGATAAGAAACACGAGTATTCTCGGTAACGCTCTTATCATCAAAGTCAATCTTACCTGCAGCATCTACGGTTACGTTCTCGAGAAGAGCGTCTCTTCTGATTGCATTGTAGATATCAGGCTCGGATTCCTTATCCAGGCCGATAACCTTAGCGTAGCAGCCGCCTTCGAAGTTGAATACGCCGTTGTCGTCCCAGCCGTGCTCATCATCACCGATCAGAAGTCTCTTAGGATCGGTGGAAAGTGTGGTCTTACCTGTTCCGGAAAGTCCGAAGAAGATAGCGGTATGCTTACCTTCCATATCGCAGTTTGCGGAGCAGTGCATGGAAGCAATGCCCTTCAGAGGCAGGTAGTAGTTCATCATGGAGAACATACCCTTCTTCATCTCACCGCCGTACCAGGTATTCAGGATAACCTGCTCACGGCTGGTAATGTTGAATGCTACACAGGTCTCGGAATTCAGACCAAGCTCCTTGTAGTTCTCAACCTTAGCCTTGGAAGCATTGTAAACGACGAAGTCAGGTGTGAAGTTCTTCAACTCCTCCTCGGTGGGAACGATGAACATATTCTTAACAAAGTGAGCCTGCCATGCAACCTCAACGATGAAACGAACAGCCATACGGGTATCAGCGTTAGCACCGCAGAATGCATCTACAACGAAAAGCCTCTTGCCTGAAAGCTCCTTCTTCGCAAGATCCTTTACTGCTTCCCATACATCCTCGCTCATGGGATGGTTGTCGTTCTTGTAAGCGTCGGTTGTCCACCAGACAGTATCCTTGGAATTCTCATCCATAACGATGTACTTGTCTTTGGGGGAACGTCCGGTAAACTCACCGGTCATAACGTTTACAGTATCAAGCTCTGTGTTCTGGCCTACTTCGTAGCCCTCAAGACCTTCCTTGGTCTCCTCTGCGAACAGCTGCTCGTAAGAAGGATTGTAAACGATCTCGGTGGTATCGGTGATACCATACTTGGTTAAATCGATTGCTGCCATATCTCTTACCTCTTTCTTTATAAAAATCTGAATGAATTTTGCATTACAGGACAATGCCAAATTTGGATTCATTATCTCAAATTTTTGTCAAAAAGTCAAGAATTCCCGTGTAAATTTTATATATTCTAGTGTTGTGGATATCCTATTCATCTACCTTGAAACCAAGGAAAAAAAACACTCAGACACCCCAAAACACAAAAAATATCGTTGTAAGATTTCCGGACCGGACAACCCAATCTATATTCTGTAAAATAAGAGTGGAGGGTCTGCCTATAAACTGTCCACTTAATTTTTTGAATCACCCCCGAATTGGATTTATTCAACTTCTGCCGAGTAATCAATCACTACCTTTTTGCACTTAGCACAATGATAAGCACTGCAAGTAGGTCTTGTCCAATTATGAGAGCTCAATACGACTTCTTCATTACCTGCTATGATTGGGACATCCCAGTTCTTATTTACTTTGGTTGTGAAGAAAATCTGACGAAAACTCTGAACAATACCACTTGTCATTTCGTTACCACAACAAGGACATTTCATGCATTCACCCTCCTTTGTTAAATTGGCTTAATTGAGTTGCCTTCTTATCCGTTCTATCTTGGCGTGACAACCGGTCGATTCATCATATAGAACGAAAATCTTGCCTTATCCACCCGCTGTCCCTTATCATCGTAGATATTCGCTTCATAGAGAGAGACATGCTTTCCCTGGCGGATTTCTACGGATTCACAGATAATGTATTCCGTGTCCATGGCAGGAATAATGTATTCCATGGAGCCGTCAATGGTTGCGGAGAATACCCCGTAGGTACATGCCGCCAGGCCGGTTACGATATCTGCCAATGAGTACAGACACCCTCCGTGAATGGACCCATAGGGATTCATGATGTCCTCTTTTACCATCATCTTTCCCTTTACATATCCCAGCTTCATTTCCAGAATCTCAATCTGAAGATTCTGCATGTATTTATTATCCTGTGTCAGCTTTAGCAAAGCATTTTTTATGTTTTCAGCTAATTCCGGTTTTTCATTTGTCTGATTCATAATACAACCTTCCTCACACATGAATGGGTTCCTGCCTCTGATGATACTTCATAAACCGCATACTCATGGTCAAATTCATAGCCAAGCTTTTCTGCCAGTCGGACGGAATTCCTGTTCTGGGCATCCCAGCTGGGATATAACCCTTCCTTCAGACAGTTTAAAATCAACGCAGAGCATACAATGGTTGCCAGATGCTTTCTTCGTTCCGATTCTACGGTATCTACTTCAATCTCAATACCCTCCAAATACCTTGTATACGAGGAAGCGCCTGCTACAATCTCCCCGTTCTTCAGAATCACCATTCCTCTGCCGAGTTGAAGGAATCGTTCTTTTGTCTCAAAAACAGATACAAAATCTTCCGTCACCGGATTTTCCAGGCATTTATCGTAAAGCGCCGAATCAATGGCTCTCAGTTCATAGCCCTCCGGAAGCTCCTCTACATTTCTCTGCAAAGCTTCCGTATCAAACCTGGTATCCTTCCTGATGGCATATCGGATCACTCTTTTTGCATCCGGGTAACATTCCTCAATCAGTTTCGCCCAGGCCTCATTCTGAGGAGTAAGAATCACAAAGCCCTCCGGCTTATGGGCCACCAGCTCTCTGTCCGGTTTCCCGGCAAAGAAGCCAAAGCACCCCACAAAGGCAAATGCCGACTTCGGATGTTCCAAATCGGTCACATATATCTTCCCCATCACCTGTTGCAGGCAGGAATAGATGAGTGTTTCCTTCCAATCCGCAAACAATTCCCGTACCTTTGTTGTATCATCACATTCGCATACCATTCTCATCAACCTTCCATCATTTCTGCTTTTCCCGACTCCACAGCTCGATCTTTCGTACCACACTTTTGGTGTACTCGGGGATTTTCCAGGGCTAACCGGTTTGCTTCCTTTCTGTGTTCCTTGGAGAAGCTCACGATTTTCATACTGGTATCTCCTTTTGAAATAGCAAGAGCCCGGACAAATGCCCGAACCCTTTGTATGGATTAAATCCCTAAGAATTCTCTTACTACATTCTGCATCCGGTCAACATCGCACTGTTTGTCATGGACAACAGGGGCGGTACGAATCTCCTCGATTGCATTGGGAACAGCAACATTTGCGATTTTGGAAAGTTCATCCACAAGCTCGAAATCTCCCATTGTATCATACTTTGCATCGATTGCATTCATGACGCTTCTGGTGAACTTGAAAGGACTTGCTGTAGATGCAATGATTGTTTTGGTCATATCGTCGGTGGCGGCAAGATACTTCTGATATACTGCGGAAGCAACGGCCGTATGCGTATCCAGAACATAGCCGCAGTCCTCGTAGATTCTCTTGATCTCAGCTGCTGTCTCAGACTCGGTCGCGAAGTTGCCGTAAAAGTCGGCAAGCTCTGCTTTCATGGCATCGGTGATCTCGTATCTGCCCTGTCCGGAAAGCGCTGCCATCAGTTCGCGGTTACACTCCGTGTCATTTCCTGCAATACGATAGATCAATCTCTCCAGGTTGCTGGAAATCAGAATATCCATGGAAGGAGAAGTGGTCAGAACGAACTCTCTGTTGCGGTCATAGACACCGGTGCTGAAGAAATCGTACAGAACCTTGTTGTCATTGGATGCGCAAATCAGCTTATGGATGGGAAGTCCCATGTTTTTCGCATAATATGCAGCCAGGATATTACCGAAATTACCGGTAGGCACAACGACATTGATCTTCTCGCCCTCTGCAATCTTACCCTCCTTCAACAGGGTTGCATAGGAATAAACATAGTAGCAGATCTGAGGAACCAGACGGCCGATATTGATGGAGTTTGCGGAGGAGAACTGGAAGCCCTTCTCATCCATCTCCTTTGCCAACTCCTGATCGGAGAAAATCTTCTTCACGCCGGTCTGGGCATCATCAAAGTTGCCGTGAATACCGACAACAAGGGTATTGTCCCCCTTCTGCGTTACCATCTGCTTCTCCTGAATCGGGCTGACGCCGTTCTTCGGATAGAAAACAATGATCCGGGTGCCTTCAACACCGGCAAAGCCTGCGAGAGCAGCCTTTCCGGTATCACCGCTGGTAGCCGTCAGAATCACGATCTCATTGGAAATCTGATTCTTCTTTGCAGAAGTGATCATAAGGTGAGGCAGAATGGAAAGTGCCATATCCTTAAACGCAATCGTAGAGCCGTGGAACAGCTCGAGATAATAAGCTCCCTCAGCTTCCACGAGAGGTGCGATCACTTCCGTATCAAACTTGCTGTCGTATGCTCTCTCAATACAGTTTTTCAGTTCCTCTTCGGTAAAATCGGTCAGATAGAGCTTCATGACCTCATATGCTACCTGTTTGTAATTCATTTCGGACAATTCCTTCAGAGTCTTGTCCAGTGCGGGGATGTGGTCAGGCACGAAAAGTCCTCCGTCATCAGAAAGTCCTTTCAGAATTGCCTGTGAAGCTTTCACGGGAATACCGTTGCTTCTGGTGCTGCTGTATAACACTTCCATGTTACATCCTAACCTTTCTTATGTCCTTAGTTTTATGCTTAATGATTGGTGGGCTTTCTGGTTACTTCCAGAAGCTTGCTTCTCATTTCAGCCTCGATCTTCTGAAGCTCTGCTTCAGCGTTTCTTCTCTTCTCTCTGCCGTCCTCCTGGATCTTCAATACTTCATCCAGGGTGCTGATCAGAGTCTGGTTGGTCGCCTGAAGTGTCTCGATATCTACGATGCCTCTCTCGCTTGCCTTAGCGGTTTCAATGGTAGCGGTCTTGAGTGCATCTGCATTTTTCTTCAGCAGGTCATTGGTAATGTTGCTGACCTCATTCTGTGCCTTAGCAGCATCCAGTGAGTGCTGTAAGCCCATGGCGATTACCATCTGGTTCTTCCAGAGAGGAATGGTATTTACCAGAGTGGACTGAATCTTATCGCTCATAACGGTATCGTTGTTCTGGATCATACGAATCTGGGGCGCCATCTGCAGTGCTACCATTCTGGTCAGCTCCAGATCATGAATCTTCTTCTCAAAACGATTGCACATTTCAGCGAAATCGCGCGCTGCCTGTACATCCTCGGGCAGCTGGGACTTCTCAGCCTTTTCTCTGAGTGCAACCAGCTCTACCTCTTCCGCTTCCTTCAATCTCTGCTTGCCGGCAAGGATATACATGGACAGCTCTTTGAAATAGTTCTGGTTCAGTTCATACATCTTATCCAGCATCGCAACATCCTTCAAAAGGGTGATCTGATGCTTCTCAAGTGCCTCGACGATCTTCTCGACATTGGCATTTGCGCTGTCATATTTTGCCTTCAGATTTGCAAGCTTGTTCACATTTTTCTTAAAGAGTCCGAAGAATCCGCCCTTGTCTTCGTCGTCATCTTCAATGCTTCGAAGCTCAGCGACCACTGCGGTCAGCATATCGCCAACCTGACCCATATCCTTGGTACGAACACTTCCGAGTGCGCTCTCGGAGAAGTCAGCGATCTTCTTCTGGCATCCGGCGCCGTACTGCAATACCATCTGGGTATTTTTGATGTCGATCTGCTTTGCAAAATCATCGACCATCTTGCGCTCTTCGGGAGTCAGTTCAATTTCCAGCTGCTCCTTCACCTGTTTTTCAACTTCCTCCTGTGTCACCTGTTTCTGCTCGGGTTCTTCCGGCGCAGTCATGGTACCGAAGGTGAGTGTGGGTGCTTCTTTCAACAGTTCATCAATATCAGCCATTTTTTGCCTCCTTATTTTCCGAAGATCCCCCCGTACGGTAATCTTCTGTCCTTTTTGTATTGAGAAAGCACACCTAAGCTTGGGGTGCATTTTCAAATCCGGTATCCTTCGTCAGGCCTTCCTGCGCAAGCATGGTCTTAAGTACCTGCGCATCGGTTGCCACATCATATGCCTTGTCGCGCAGCATTCTGTTTAACAGCTCTTCGAATGCATCATTGATGGAATCCAGGGTCTTCTCGATCTCAGCCTTCGCCTCGATAATATCAGGGCCCTGATTGCTCATATTATCAAATTCCTCATACGCCTCGACAAGCTTCATGGTCGTAGGGAGATAATATCTCATGAACTTCTGCATCTGCGGAAGCTGATCCGGATGTTCCGCCAGCTTCTCGAAAATCTCCTTCAGCAGGTTCTCCAGCTTGAACAGTTTTGCGGAAATCTCCTCCCCGGGAATGTTATCATTCATCTCACGAAGCTTTTTGATACAGTCCTGACCTTCCGCCACCATGGCATCAAGCTCCGGATTGCCGCTTCCCGAGGTACTTTCAGCCGTCTGTACGGCAGATTCTTCCTGTGCCTTTTGTTTCTCCTGCATGCGCTGTTCTTTTTGCATGGCTTTGCGCTGTTTATCAATGTTGAGATATTCCTGGAAAATCTTGTCATCCAGCATCAGGCATGTCTGCTGACGATCCAGATGTCCCTGCGGATAAAAACCGTCCGCAAGCATTTTCTTGATATCTTTTATGACCGCCCGTTTGGACTGGTTGGTCTGAAGTGCCAGGTCTTCGATATTGATGTAATGATTGTTTCCTGCCAGCTTCCAATATTTCAGTGCCCTCTCATACCGCTTCTTCATGGAATTACCGGAATTAAAAAGAAGTATGGAACCGACCAGGCAGCAAAGAATGGGCACAAACGCTACCATAAATCCGCCGCCCAGACCGATGCCGAGTCCGAAGAACACGGCAGTCAATATGCCGAAGATCGATAAGCCGATTGCTCCGAATACCTGGCATACCGTACCGCTGACCTTGCCAATGGAGCGAAACGGCGCGCTGGAACGATACTCCTCCACGCGCTTCCTATGCGCCTCCTGCTCCGCTTCCCTTTGTCTTCTCTGTCGTTCTCTGGTTTCCTGAGCCATTCTTTCTGTATAAGTCTGTCTCGCCTTCCCGGTCTGAGACTGTTTTGCAGTCTCCTGGGCAACAGCCTTTTCCGCTGCCGCCGAAGCACTTTTCACTGCCTCATCTATGGATGTGGAGACCGATGACCAGAACAGCGAGAAATCTCCGGTTCTCAGAGCAAACTCAGAAGCATCACGGATTTCTTTTCCAATGTCATTCCATGATCTGTTATCACTCATAATGTTTTCCTTTCAGCTGTAGCTTTACAATGTTCCAAAGCTGCATGTTGAGGTATCATAGTACAAACTTCCCCATAATGATTTATTATCTCACACAACCCCTTTGATGGCAATAACAAAATCAACGCTTTCTAAAAATTTTTCTCCTTTTCGGGAGGGCATCCCAGGGAACCGATTATTTAAAAAATTCATGTCCGCCGTGTGAAAACAAAAAGGTGAGGCTGTCGTCAAACCATTTCATCTTCCGGGGGTCCGCGTATTTCCTGGCGGCAAAAAACAATGCTCCCTGCGAGATATCCTCACCGCACAAAGCTCTTTCCACGGCCTCTTTGCTTGCGTCACTGACAATGACCTTATCATACCGTCCGTTCGCCACCGGGGAAAACTGAGCCCCCTTTTTGCTTCTCTGGAACACGACCTCCTCTATCGTATCGGGAAATCCTTCCGCCTTCACCCTGTTTAATACCACATTTGCCACAAGAAGTTTTCCGTCCGCATCCTCTCCCCCTGCCTCTGCCTCAACGATTCGCTGCAGGATTTCCTCCTCTTTGGCACTGACCTCCAGTATTCTCTCAGGTCTTGTCAGGGTCATGGTGGGGATGACTCTGTGGGTCGGAGCGATGCTCGTACAGAACTCCAGCCCGATCGTACTTACGGTGGAACAGGATAAGGCATTCTCACTCCGCTTCATATCTGACATCGTAATGTATCGCACATTGCCTTCCGAGTTGTCCGTGTAAACTGACTCAGACAGTCCAAGGCTGACCAACCCCAGCAGTAAAACCATGCAGACCAAGCCCTTCCCTTTTGCTGACATCCTATGTCTCTCCTTCCATATCCTGTCCGTCAGTTCAGCATATGTGCCTTCATTGTCAAACATGCACAAAGAGTTTTGTCTGTCAGACTCTATCGACCGACGCGGTCAAAGAAGCGGCAGGCTCCTTTTGCGTAAGTGTACCTCCCTGCACAGCCTCTTTTCATTCACAAACGCCCTCTGCTTCGCAGAGCCGTTGCTTCGCGACTGCTTCGTTTGCTCATGTACGCCCGGGTGAAACCAAATGGCTGCTTTGCAGCCGCTTGGTTTCCTGCCGGGCTACAAAAAAAGAGGACCTCTGATATCATCAGAAACCCTCTCAAAACATTTCATCAGACTTTTTTTGCCTAATGTGTCACGATTGCCTTTTTCGGACATTTTTCATGACATACACCGCAGGAAACACATTTCTCCTGGTCGATCGTCGCATTAAAATCGGTCACACTTACCGCCTCATTGGGACAGTTTCTCACACAGATACCGCAGCCGATACAGCCGGTACTGCAGGCCTTCATGGTAACAGGGCCTTTGTCGACAGAGCTGCACGCCACGGCGTATTTTGCAGTATAAGGAATCAGGGAAATCAGTTTCTTCGGGCAGACCTCGAGACATTTACCGCAGGCCTTGCAGGCGTCCTTGTCAACGACCGCCACACCGTTTACCACATGGATGGCGTCAAACGGGCAAACCTTGGCGCAGGTGCCAAACCCTAAGCATCCGCTGTTGCAGGTCTTGGGACCTCCGTCCGGCACAAAGCTCATCATACGGCAGTCTTCCACGCCGTAATACTCATAATTTCTGTGTGCATGGTCGCAGTCTCCCTGACAGGCGACGAAGGCAACCTTCCGCACAGAGCTTGCCGCCTCCACACCCATGATGGAAGCAATGGTTTTTCCGACCGCCTCACCGCCAACGGGACAGGCATTGACCGGTGCCTCATTTTTTACAATGGCTGCAGCAAGTCCGGAGCAACCTGCATAACCGCAGCCTCCGCAGTTGTTGCCGGGAAGTGCTGCAAGAACTGCCTCTTCCTTCTCATCCACTTCCACTTTGAACTTAATACCTGCCACGCCCAGAAACAGTCCGACAAAGATTCCGACCGCTCCAACCACAACGGTTGCAGTGACTATTCCTAAGATATTCATCTGTCACGCACCTCCTACAAAAGACCGGAAAAGCCTACGAAGGCAATTGCCATCAGTCCTGCCGTCAGCAGGACAATCGGCATTCCCCGGAATGCTTCCGGCACATCATTGTATTCTGTCTTCTCACGGATGCCGGCCAGAATGACGATTGCGATCATGAACCCGAGAGCCGTTGCAAAGCCGTTCACAACGCCTGTCATGATACCGTAATTGGCCTGCTCGTTGTTGATTGCTACGCCGAGGACCGCACAGTTCGTGGTGATCAAGGGCAGATAGACGCCGAGCGCCTCATATAAGGACGGCATCACCTTGCGAAGAAACATCTCGACAAACTGCACCAGCGCCGCAATGACAAGGATAAAAACGATCGTATCCAGGTACTGAATTCCGAACCGGATCAGCACGAACCGGTTGATCACGCCTGCCACAAAGCTTGCCAGAGTGATGACAAACATGACAGCCGCGCCCATACCGGCCGCAGTCTTAACCTTCTTCGAGACGCCCAGGAACGGACAGAGTCCGAGGAACTGGCTCAAAACGACATTGCTTACCAGAGAGGAGCCAACCAGAAGTATCCATAATTCTTTTACTTGTTCCATTGTCATTCCTCCTCGTCCAGATTGATGATTTCCATTCCATCCAAAGGATCAAACGCGCCCCCGCTGTCGGCATCTGCTTTTCCCTCGGCGCGGGTGTCCCCGGAGGGTTCTTTTTTTACAGCGGATTTGTCAGCGGTCTGCACTGCTGTATCCGTTTTGGAGGATTCTTCGCTCTGCTTTGCTTTCCGCTCATCCTCCTGCCCGGCTGTCTTTTTTGGGTCCGAAGAAGACTTAGAATAAGAAGACTTTGCAGAAGAAGGCTTTGCAGAAGAAGGCTTTACAATAGAAGACTCGGAATCTGTATCGTAAAAACGGCTTGAGCACCCCTTCTCCCCACAGTTCATGCAGTCGTGTGAGCAGCCTGAGCCAATCTTTTCGTAAGGCTTTCCCGCCCTCTTTCTCCTGTTTTTCACGGCATTCTGCAGGGCAACCAGCGCCGCCAGCACGAAGAAGGCACCCGGTGCCTGCCCGAAGATGCGAATCGGTTCAAAGGAATCCGGCAGAATGGCCATGTCAAACACCTTGCCGGCGCCGAGAAGCTCACGAACCGCACCGATGCAGGTCAGCGCAAAGGAAAATCCCAGTCCCATGCCGAGTCCGTCAAATACGGAAGGAATCACCGGGTTATGATATGCATAGCTCTCCGCTCTGCCCAGGATAATACAGTTTACAACGATCAGGGGAATATAAACTCCCAGCGATCTGTTGAGGGATGGCAGATATGCCTGCAGCAGTAGCTGAACCATTGTCACAAAGGAAGCAATGATCACGATGAATGCAGGAATCCGCACTCTGTTCGGAATGACCTTACGAAGCAGGGAAATAAACAGGTTGCTCAGTGTCAGTACAGCTGTCGTCGTCAGTCCCATGCCAAGCCCGTTCATGGCAGAAGTGGTAACCGCCAGGGTAGGACACATGCCGAGCATCAGCACGAAGGTAGGGTTTTCTTTCACAAGACCGTTTAACAGTCTCTCACCGGCTTTATTCATTGACAGCACCTCCCTCCATCAGTTCGAGAGCTACCCTCAGACCGCCGTTAACTGCGTTGGTGACCGCTTTCGTTGTTATGGTGGCACTGCTGATGGCATCCACCTCGTTTTCTTCCTTTGCCCCGGTCTTGGTATAAACAAAGCTTTCCACTCTTTTGCCGGCAAACTGGGGCGCCAGCACATTCGGTGCTTCCATACCGAGTCCCGCGGTCTCCTTCAGCTCCAGAATGGAGACACCGCCAACCGTTTTGTCTGCACTCACGCCGACATACAGGACGATCTTGCCGCCGTATCCCTTGGCAGACACGGATTCTACGACATATCCCCGGAAGTTGCCGGATTCTGTCGCCGCGTAGATCGTACCGATTTCCACATTGTTCTGCGCAAGGTCATTGACTGTGGCGGAAGACACCTTTGCATCCAACACCTCAAAGGAAATATCGTCTCCGCTTCCGGGAAAAACTGCCTTGCAGGCTTCCTGCACTGCTTTTTCCTGCTGCAGTCTGATCGGTTCCTTGGTCACTTCATAAACCACTCCCAAAAGAAGCCCCGAAAGCAGGGTAATCGCAAACAAAATACCGGCTTCCTTTAACATCACGGAAATCTCAGACTTATTTTTCATGGCGCTTACCTCCCTTCTCATATCCGAAGGCAACGGGCTGTGTGATCTTTTCGATCAGAGGCACCAGGAGATTGCCGAGTATGATAGCGTAAGATACGCCCTCCGCGCCGGGGCCGAAGAGTCTGAAAATACCGGTCATAACGCCCAGAAACATGCCATAGAGATACTGGCCCTTAATCGTGATCGGTCTGGTGACATAATCTGTCGCCATGAAAAAGGCACCGAGCATCAGTCCGCCGCCCGAAAGCTGGGCCGTCAGATAAGCCGGGTCAAAGCCGTGTCCTCCGAACACAATCACGAACAGAATGAATGTTCCTATGTAGCTTGCCGGAATACGAAGGTCGATTACGCCGCATAGCAGAAGAAATACCGCACCGACAAGCAGAGCGATCACGGAAGTCTCTCCGATCGTACCCGCAACATGACCGGTAACCATGTCCATAATGTTTACCTGCTCTCCCGCCTTCAAGGCGGCCAGAGGAGTCGCGCCGGTGAAGGAATCATAGGAAAAATTCGTCATGGCTGTCGGAAAGGATATCAGCAGAAAACATCTCGCCGCCAGGGCAGGGTTCATGAAATTCTGCCCCAGACCGCCGAACAGCATCTTGACCACAAGGATAGCAAATACACCGCCCAGAGCTGCCATCCAGAGCGGGATGCCGACCGGCAGATTCAAGGCCAAAAGCAGGCCTGTCACAACCGCCGATAAATCATCAATTGTCAGTTTCTTTCGATACAGTCCGAACAGAAATTCCGTCAACACGGCGGAAGCAATCGTCACAAGCATCACGAGTCCCGCCCTCGGACCGAAATGATAGATACCGAATCCGGCAGCAGGCATCAGCGCGATCACCACCGCCAGCATAATGCTGTTGGTCGTCGTCCGCGAACGGATATGCGGATTCGAGGATACTTTATATAAACCGCTCATTGCCTTCCTCCTATTTCTTTCTCTTCGCAAGCTGTATCTTGCGCATGGATTTGATCTCCTGCGTCAGCGGTCTCTTTGCCGGGCAAACATAACTGCAGCAGCCGCACTCACAGCACTCCATGCCATGCATTCTCACAAAGCCTTCTTCGTCAAAATGCTCCGCACAGTCAGCCAGTCTGCTGGGAATGACTCTTCCGGGACAGACCTCCACACACCTTCCGCAATTGATGCAGGGACCGGGCTGCATGGCCGAAACCTCGTCCGTGGTTAACGCCAGCAGAGCCGTCGAAGTCTTCGTGGTAGGCACATCCAGTTCAAACATGCCAAAGCCCATCATCGGTCCGCCGCAGACGATCTTCTCGGGTTGTGTCTTAAAGCCGCCGGCCGCCTCCAGGATCTCCTGATAACTCATACCGATACGCACACGGAAATTCTGCGGATTTAATACCGCATCTCCGGTCACCGTGACGATTCTCTCGATCAGAGGACGCCCTTCCGTGACGGCACGGTATACTGCCACGATCGTATCGACATTATTCACGATACATCCCACATCTGCCGGAAGCATCGTTGAGTTGATCTTTCTGCCAGTGCAGGCATAGATCAAATGCCGCTCTCCACCCTGCGGATACTTCGTCATCAGCGCTTTGACCGTGATCTGCGGATCCCCCTGTGTCAGCTTCTTCAAAACCTCGATACAGTCGGGTTTGTTGTCCTCGACTGCCAGAATTCCGACCGCATTGGGGAACAGCTTCAGCAGAATCTTCAAACCCGCCACCACCTTCTCCGGCTCCTCTATCATTCTTCGATAGTCGCTGGTCAGATAAGGTTCACACTCTGCACAGTTAGCGATGACATAATCGATCTTCTCCGGCTCCTTCGGCGACAATTTGACATGCGTGGGAAAACCCGCGCCGCCCATTCCGACGATTCCGGCTTCCCGGATGATTTCCCGGATGTCTTCTGCCGTCAGCTCCTCAAGCGGTGCTTTCGGTACAAACTCCACTTCCTCATACAGGCAGTCATTCTCCACCACGATGCTCATGATCTTATCACCGGTCACTACCCGTCTCGGTTCAATCGTTTTTACGGTACCCGAAACCGAGGCATAGACAGGCGCAGAAACAAAACCGCCGCTCTCGGCGATTTTCTGGCCGGCAAGCACCCTGTCACCCTTGGCAACGATCGCCTTGGCAGGTGCGCCGATATGTTGAGAAAGAGGATACACCATCTCCCCTTTCGGCAATATTTCCTCTATCGGTTTTCTCTTTGACAGGTTTTTCCCGTCATAAGGATGGATTCCGCCGACAAATGTCCGTTTTGCCAATGCTTCCAACCCCTTTCTGATCAATGTACTGCTTTTACTATACTATTTTTTTTCAGAAAATACTACAGGAAATTCAATTTTTATGGTATCATATACTCAGACTCACATTAGGAGGCTATGTCATGAAAGTATCTGAAATCGTATTGGAAAACTGCTCCATTTCTTACCCTTTAGAGCGCCTCGTCCCGCTTGAGAAAACTCTGGTTTTCGACATCGAGACGACCGGCTTTACCGCGCGTTCTTCCAATCTGTACCTGATTGGTTGTGCCTATTATCAGGACAATGTCTGGAAGATCATTCAATGGTTCGCAGAAAAGTATGACGAGGAAGCCGAAATACTGCATGCTTTTTTTGAGTTTTCCGCAGACTATGACCACCTGATTCATTTTAACGGCAATAATTTCGATCTTCCCTATATCAACCAGAAGTGTGAACAGCTCTCTCTGCCCTACCACTTCGACCGTTTTGACGGAATTGACCTGTTCCGCAGGATCAGTCCTTATAAGTTCCTGCTGAAGCTTCCGAACTGCAAGCAGAAAACAATCGAGACTTTCCTGAAAATCGACCGCGAAGATCCGTATTCCGGCGGCGACCTGATCTCCATGTATAAGGAGTATGTCAAAGAACCCACCGAAGAAGCCCTGCAGACTCTCCTGTTACATAATTCCGATGATGTGAAGGGAATGCTGGAAATTCTTCCGATCCTTTCCTATGACGACCTGTTCACCCAGCCTCTGAAGGCAAGAAAGGTTCAGGCAAACTACTATAAGGATGTCAACGGAGACACTCGAAAAGAACTGATGATTCATGTAACCATCGAGACGCCGCTTCCGCAGCCGGTGATGGCATCGGCTGAAAACTGTTATTTCCGTGCCGAAGGCTCCTGTGGCGTGATCAAGGTACCTATCTTAGAAGAAGAACTGAAATACTTCTACGCGAACTACAAGGATTACTACTATCTTCCGGCGGAGGATGTCGCCCTGCACAGATCCGTCTCCGGCTTCGTAGACAAGGAGTACCGCATTCCTGCCACGGCAGCCAACTGCTATACCAGGAAATACTCCAACTACCTGCCCCAGTGGGGAATCGTTTTTGAGCCATTCTTTAAACGAGATTACAAGAGCAAACAGCTCTATTTCGAATTGACGGATGAGTTCAAGAAAGACCGCGAAGCGTTCTCTGTCTATGCCACACATATTCTGGCAATGATTGCCTCCACCTATTGATTCCTGTCTGGCATTCGCATAAGCAGCCGCTTGTTTTCCTTTCTCACCACAAAAGAGCCCCCGGTCATTACAACCGGGGGCTCTTCATTGAGCTTATTCTTATTCGGCATCTTCCTGAGAAGCGATCACTGCATCGATGTCAACTGCTACCACATCGGCATTGCTCTCTTCTGCGGGTTCCGCAGCCATCATAGCCTTGATGCTCAGGGAAATCTTTCTGTCAGCTTCATTAAAATCAACAACCTTAGCGGTTACTTCCTCACCTACGGAAAGAACATCAGCGGGCTTCTCAACATGCTCCCTGGAGATCTGGGAAACATGAAGCAGAGCGTCCACACCGGGCTCAAGCTCGATAAATGCACCGAAATCAGTCATTCTTGCAACCTTACCGGTTACAATGTTGCCTACCGCATACTTGTCAGCGGCATCCTTCCAGGGATTTGCATCGTCAAACTTTAAGGAAAGAGCGATCTTGCTTCCGTTGATCTCCTTAATCAGAACATTGACCTGCGCACCAACCTTGAATACCTTCTTGGGATGCTCTACACGGCCCCAGGACATCTCGGAAATGTGGAGCAGTCCGTCTGCGCCGCCAAGGTCGATGAATGCACCGAAATCGGTCACATTCTTAACGGTACCTTCTACGATATCTCCCTCATGGATTCTCTCAAAGAGTTCCTTCTGAAGTTCAGCCTTCTTAGCTGCTACAAGCTGTCTGCGGTCACCGATGTATCTTCTTCTCTTGGGATTGTACTCGCTGATGACGAATTCAATCTCCTGTCCTGCATACTTGGTCAGATCCTTCTCATAAGTATCGGAAACAAGGCTTGCAGGGATGAAGATACGAACTTCATCAAGAACAACGCTTAAGCCGCCGTCAAGAACCTGGGCAACGGTTGCCTTGAGAACTTCCTTGTTGTTATAAGCTTCTTCAATTCTCTTGTTGCCTCTGTCGGCAGCAAGTCTCTTGTAGGTCAGGGAAACCTGTCCTTCACCGTCATTCACCTTAAGAACTTTTACTTCCATCTTGTCGCCAACGCTTACAACTTTGGTCAGATCCACACTGGAATCATTGGTATACTCATTCTTTGAAAGAATACCATCTGACTTGTAACCGATGTTCAAAACGATTTCGTCCGGCTTCACATCGATAACTGTACCCTCGACTACCTCTCCTGAATGTATTGTCTTAATTGAATCTTCCAACATTTGTTCAAAAGTTAATTCTGACATAATTTTGAACCTCCTCGATTAATTTGTTTGGGGTGGAAGCCCCCGCTGTAATACCCACCAGGCGAGCAGCTTTAGGTAGCTCTAAATGCAAGTCATCCAGTGTCTGTATAAAATAGGTATGTGCACACTTCTCACTGCAGATCTCGTAAAGCTTTGCCGTGTTGGAACTGTGCCTGCCTCCTATCACGATCATCACGTCAGCCTGCGAAGCTAATTCCGAAGCAGACCGCTGACGTTCCTCCGTTGCACTACATATAGTATTAACAACATTAACATTATACCCTCTATTTTCAAAAATTTCAACCATATTATTGAATTTATTGTAGTTAAATGTCGTCTGTGCAACGATACAGAGGTTTTTTCCGGCCGGCGGAGTCCATTCCATCGCCTCATTAGGCTGTTCCAGCACGGTTGCTGGCTCCGTACACCACCCGACAATGCCTTCCACCTCGGGATGACCGGGATTGCCGAAGATCACAATATGGTAGCCTTCCTCGATCTTCTTGCGCACAATATTGTGAATTCTCTTCACGAACGGACAGGTTGCATCCACGACCTCCAGTCCTTTTTCCTCCAACAGCCGGTAGATCCTCTCCGGCACACCGTGCGCGCGGATAATGACGGCTGCCGCTCCTTCCTGCTTTGGCTCGAGGCTTCGAAGCTCTTCTTCGTTCTGAAGGACAATGACCCCCTTATCGGTCAGCTCCTGCACCACTTCCCCGTTGTGTACGATCGGGCCGTAAGTATAGATAGTTTTTCCTGTTTTCAATTGTTCATACACAGTGTCCACCGCTCGCTTAACCCCGAAGCAGAACCCTGCGCATTCCGCCAGTTTTACTTCCATTCATGCTCTCCTCTTACATCAATCGTATCGAACCCTTTTGTCGATTCAGGTGACGCTTACGCCTTGGGCGCGCCGTCTTTATCAGAACAGATGCGAATCATGGCGTCGATGACTTCTTCGATTGTGAGGTCGGAGGAATCCAGTAGGATCGCATCCTCAGCCTTCTTCAGGGGAGAAATCTCTCTGTGCATGTCACGATAGTCTCTCTCCTCGATATCGGCCTTGATCTTTGCAAGATCGCAGGTCTCTCCCTTCGCCGTCAGTTCCTCATATCTTCTCTTCGCACGCACATCGCTGCTCGCGGTCAGATAGATCTTACGGTCCGCGTTGGGAAGGACACAGGTTCCGATATCGCGTCCGTCCATGATACAGTCACTCTCTGACGCCAGCTTCTGCTGCAGCCAGACCAGTTTTTTGCGCACTGCGCCCACCGCACTGACTGCGGACGCCGCATTACCGACTGCCTCGGTACGAAGAAGAGCGTTTACATTCTCGCCGTTTAAGTACACGACCTGCACTCCGTCCTCATATCGGATGGTAATGTCGACATCCTCACAGTTTTCTGCAATGCTCTCTGTATCCTGCAGATCCACTCCCTTGCGAACCATGAAAAGAGCCATCGCACGATACATGGAACCCGTATCCACATAAATCATTCCCAGTCTCTTCGCAACCGCCTTCGCAATTGTACTTTTTCCTGCTCCCGCAGGTCCGTCTACCGCTACCGTAAAACTCATTTTCTTATCACCTTTCTACGCAAATGAATCACTTTTTTCATCCGACCGTCCGGACTTTTTATCTGCGTTTCCCAAATTTTTCAGGAACATCAGGCTTCCGGACCGTCATTGCTTCTCCTGCCCTTTTGCTGCACTCTCGCCTGCGAGATATCCCGTGGACCAGGCAATCTGCAGATTGTATCCTCCTGTCAGTGCATCCAGATCAAGCACCTCTCCCGCAAAATACAATCCCTTCACCTTCTTTGACTCCATCGTGGAAGGATTCACATCCTTTACGGCTATGCCGCCTCTTGTGATGATCGCTTCCTCGAAGCCTCTGGTCCCCTTGACGGAAAGCGGCAGGTTCTTGATGCATTCCATCAGCCGGTGCCTCTCCTCCCTGCTGATTTCGTTCACCTTCTTCTCGGGGGAGATCCCCGACAGAGAAATCATTACCGGAATCAGTTTGACGGGAAACAGTCCGTTCAAAGCGTTTTTGAACTGCTTGTTCTTATTCTCATCAAAGTCACGCAGCAATCGTTTGTCCAGCTGTTCCGTCGTCAGCGCAGGCTTCAGGTCCAGATACAGCATGGTATCGGGAGCGCCCGTATAAAAGGCGGATGCCGAGAGAATCAACGGTCCGCTCACGCCAAAATGTGTGAACAGCATCTCACCGAAATCACTGTAAAGCTCCTTCTTGCCGCTAACCATTCTAAGGGAAACATTTTTCAGGGAAAGCCCCATCAGGTCTCTGCACCAGGTTTCCTTCGCTTCAAACGGCACCAGAGACGGCTGCGGCGTCACGATCCCGTGCCCGCTGCTTTCCGCGAACCGATAACCGTCGCCCGTCGAGCCCGTCGAAGGATAAGAAACGCCTCCGGTACAGACAATGACCTTGTCGGCCTTCATCACCTTACCATTGGTCAGGGTGACACCCGTTACGGCTCCCTCCGCACATAAAAGGCTTCTGACCTCCGTATTCAGGTGCACCTCCACGCCAAGTCTTCTCATGGCAGAGGAAAATGCGGCGATGATATCCGACGAGTGATCCGAGACCGGAAACACCCTGTCTCCGCGCTCCGTCTTCAGCGGACAGCCTTCCTTCTCGAGAAAGTCCATCAGGGCCATATTGTCAAAGCCATAAAAGGCGCTGTACAAAAACTTCCTGTTTCTGCAGACATTGGCAAACAGATTCTCCATATCGGCCGCGTTCGTCACATTACAGCGACCTTTGCCTGTGATAAACAGTTTCTTGCCGAGTTTTTCGTTCTTTTCTAAAAGAACCACTTTACAGCCGCGCTGCGCCGCGGCAATCGCAGCCATCATTCCGGCAGCGCCGCCGCCGATTACGATCACATTTTTCATAAGTTACACTTTCTCATCCTTCATCCAGCATGGAGGCGTCGCCGATCTGGTCGATCTCATCATTCATGCCCACCTGATAATTATTCCATGTTTCTTCAAGCATGTCCAGATTCTTCTTCACATCCTGCGGTATTTTCATGCACAGGGCTACCACCAGCGCATTGATCAGGCTTAAAGGTGCGACCAGAGAATCCGCGATGGAGACCATATCGCTTCTTGCAAACAGATTGCAGGAAGAATACAGATTCATCGGCGAATTTACAGAATCCGTGATGGCGATCACCTTGGCATTGCGGTCGTTGGCAAACTCCATCGCCTTTAAGGTTCTCATCGAATATCTGGGAAAACTGATTCCGATAAAGCAGTCCCTCTTGCTGATTCGAAGCATCTGCTCAAAGGTCTCGCTGAGTGAGTTTGAGGATAAGAGGACGACATTTCCGCGGATCATATTCAGATAAAACGCCAGAAAACCGGCCAGCGGACCGCAGCTTCTAAGCCCCATCAGATACACGGTCTTCGCCTTCAGGATCGTATCCACCGCCACGCCGAAGGCTGCCGTATCCACCTCAGCCAGGGTTTCTTTCAGCTTCCGGATATCTGCGTTCATCACGGTTGTCAGGATATCTTCCTGGGAACTGTTCCGGTATCTCGCATCCATCCGGTGCGTCCGTCCCATCTTTCCCTTGACGCACTCCTCCAACGCCCTCTGAAACTCCGGATATCCGCAGTATCCGATTCCGGAGGCAAACCTCACCACGGTCGACTCGCTGACCTGCAGGTTTGAGGCAATCTGGGCAGCCGTCATAAACACCGCTTCCTCGTAATGATCCACGATAAAGCCTGCGATTTTCTTCTGGCTGCGGCTCATCTTTGCATACTTTTCTTCGATTCTGTCAAAAACACCCGACTTCTCTTCTCTCATAAATCAACACACCTTTCGCACCGAACTCTTTCTTGTGACAAATGCTTACTGGCTTCTCTTATGTGTCACGCTCAGCCTTCACACGGTCGGTAAAAAAGGTCTGTTGGTTTACAAGAGGCACCGGAATCACTTCCGATGCCTCTATCAGCCGTTGCTATAGTCTGAGCGGATTTATACAGGATATGCACCGTTCTTGGTGTCAGCCTGGGTCATATCAACCTTTTCCTGCTGTGCCTGACGATACTTGAAGAAATCAGTCGCAACCTGAGGGAACAAAGCGTAGGAAAGGACATCCTCGTCCTGCTGCTTCCATTCCTTCATCTCGCCCTCGAGCTTCTCCATCTCGTGTCCGAGCGTGTCGGCGAAACGGCAGGTAATTCTCTTCTCACCGGGGATAACCTTGTCAATGACTTCCTGGCTCATAGGCTTAACAGTCTGACCGTATTCACCGCGAAGCACTGCCTTGGTCTCCTTGGTAGCCATCTTATATCTCTCACCCATCAATACGTTAAATACAGCCTGTGTACCAACGATCTGGGAAGAAGGAGTTACCAGAGGGGGCTCACCGAGATCCTTACGAACCTGAGGGATCTCCTTCAATACATCATAGTACTTGTCTTCCGCATTCTGCTCCTTCAGCTGGCTAACCATGTTGGAAAGCATACCGCCGGGTACCTGATACAGAAGGGTCTTGATATCAACGCCCATCACCTTGGGATTGAGAAGACCGGTCTTAAGGCACTCGTCTCTGTAAGGACGGAAATAATCAGCAATCTCTGCAAGGAGATTCTGGTCGAAGCCTGTGTCGTAGGGAGTTCCCTTGAAGGTCTCAACCATAACTTCGGTCGCAGGCTGAGAAGTGCCCATGGCAAAGGGACTCATTGCGGTATCGATGACATCAACGCCCGCCTCAACAGCCTTGAGGTAAGTCATGCTTGCTACACCGGAGGTGTAGTGTGTATGAAGCTGAATGGGAAGCTTTGTGTTCTCCTTCATTGCGCTGATCAGTTCAGCTGCCTTGTAAGGAACAAGCAGACCCGCCATGTCCTTGATACAGATACTGTCCGCACCCATCTCTTCGATCTGCTTCGCCATGGTAGCCCAGTACTCAAGGGTATAAGCATCGCCGAGTGTGTAGGACAGAGCGATCTGAGCATGTCCGCGGCCTTCCTGCTGCTTCATCTTATTTGTAGCGTTTACAGCTTCCTGTAAGTTTCTTAAGTCATTCAGACAGTCAAAGATACGGATGATATCAATACCGTTTGCAATCGACTTCTGAACAAATGCATCAACCACGTCATCTGCATAAGGTCGGTATCCCAGAATGTTCTGTCCGCGGAACAGCATCTGCAGCTTGGTGTTCTTAAAGCCGTCACGCAGCTTTCTCAGTCTGTCCCAGGGATCTTCCTTCAAAAATCTGAGGGAAGCGTCGAAGGTAGCTCCGCCCCAGCATTCTACAGAATGGTATCCAACCTTATCCATCTTCTCAACGATGGGAAGCATGAACTCGGTGGGCATTCTGGTAGCAATCAGAGACTGATGTGCATCACGTAACACAGTTTCCGTAATTTTAATCGGTTTCTTTTCTATTACTGCCATTGTGAAATTCCTCCATGTTATTATCAATCAAGATTAATAGGGTAAATCTTATGCGTATCCCGCATCCTGCGCGTTCTCCGAAATCTGCGCATTACTGCATCCTGCGCAATGCAATTCATAAACCCTGCGGGTTTATTTCATCGCGCTATGCGCGATATATCTTTCCGCCCTCGCTCCGGTCTGCCCGTGCAAGCACGGCATCCCGTATCGCGGACATGCATTACTGCTTCCTGCGCAATGCAATTCATAAACCCTGCGGGTTTATTTCATCGCGCTATGCGCGATATATCTTTCCGTCCACGCTTTGGTCTGCCCGTGCAAGCACGGCATCCCGTATCGCGGACATGCATTTGCT
>JAEDDX010000040.1 GCA_016293615.1 Acetatifactor sp. | reverse complement strand
TCTATTCGCCGCCGCGCGGGCTTCTTCGCCGTAAGCGATGCTCCTCATAGACCGCAAAGCGGTCTATTTCGGAACGCGCCGGCGCGCGTTATAAAACCACAAATAAAATGACCCGGTTGCAAGTGAACTTGCACCGGGTCATTTTTTTGTGGTTTTGCATCGCTTACTCTTAAGCGTTCATCTGTTTTGCTACTTCTGCTGCGAAGTCTTCCTGCTTCTTCTCCATACCTTCGCCAACCTCGAAGCGAACCATCTTGGTTACTACAAGAGCTTTGCTTACGGTTGCAAGATACTGAGCTACAGTCTGCTTTCCGTCCTCAGCCTTTACATAGGTCTGATCAAGCAGGCAGATCTCCTTCAGCTGCTTAGAGATACGTCCCTCTACCAGGCCGCCAAAAATCTTATTTGCTGCGATAGCTTCCTTGTCAGCAAGTGCAAGCTGAGCAAGAGCAGTCTTAGCTTCGTTGGAAAGGAAGTTGGGCAGATAGTTCATATTGCTCTTCTTGTCTTCGTAAATAGCGATATCCTCATCGCTCCATACCTTCTCACTTACAGCCTTGTCGATCAGGTTCTGAAGGATAGGCTTGGGAAGGGAGAAAGGATCGTTCAATGCGCTCTCAAGCGTAATCTCTCTGATCTTAGCCAGTTCATCAGCGGAGATATCGCTTCTGCTGATGTACTGAGGGTTCATAGCTGCAATCTGCATTGCAACATTGGTAAGAGCTTCCTTTGCGCTGTCATCAACGCCGTCAGCTGCTACAAGAACACCGATTCTTCCGCCGCCGTGAATATAGGAAGCAACACAATCACCGGATACCTTCTGGAATCTTCTGATAGAAAGCTTCTCGCCGATCGTCATGGTCTTCTCTTCCAGCTGGGCCTTCATGTCAAGAATGGTGCATACATCCTCGCCGTCACCTGCGGATTCCGCTGCAACGGTAAGTGCCTTGTCAGCTACTTCCTGAACGAACTCCTGGAACAGAGCGTTCTTTGCAACGAAGTCGGTCTCGGAGTTTACCTCAACAACAACTGCGGTATTGCCGGAAACTGCAACCTTAGCGATACCTTCAGCTGCGATACGGCTAGCCTTCTTCTCCATCTTAGCAGCGCCGGACTTTCTCAATACTTCAACAGCTGCTTCCATATTGCCGTCAGTCTCAGCCAGAGCCTTCTTACAATCCATCATACCTGCGCCAGTCATCTCACGCAGCTCTTTTACCATAGATGCGGTAATACCTGCCATAGTTTTGTCCTCACTTTTCATTAATGTGGATAGATGCCGAGCATCTGTTTCAAATTACTTATGCCTCTGCTACTTCCTCAATATCGGTAGCTTCTGCTGCTACATCCTCAGCGGTGTAAACAGCCTCACCCTGGTTTGCTTCGATGACAGCGTCAGCCATCTTTGCCACGATCAGCTTAACGGCTCTGATTGCGTCGTCGTTACCGGGAATGATATAGTCAAGCTCTTCAGGATCACAGTTGGTATCGCCGATACCGATCAGAGTGATTCCGAGGGAATGAGCCTCCTGTACGCAGATTCTTTCCTTTTTAGGATCTACAACGAAGATTGCATCGGGAATTCTGGTCATGTTCTTGATACCGCCAAGGTTCTTCTCCAGCTTCTCCCACTCTTTCTTCAGCTCGATTACTTCCTTCTTGGGAAGTACATCAAAGGTTCCGTCCTCAGCCATGGTCTCAATCTTGCGAAGTCTTGCAATACGGGACTGGATGGTCTTGAAGTTGGTCAGCATACCGCCGAGCCATCTCTCATTTACGTAGAACATACCGCAGCGCTCAGCCTCAGTCTTAACTGCGTCCTGTGCCTGCTTCTTGGTACCTACGAACAGGATGGTGCCGCCCTGTGCAGCGATCTCGGAGATTGCTCTGTAAGCCTCATCGACCTTACCTACAGACTTCTGCAGATCGATGATGTGGATACCGTTTCTCTCGGTGAAGATGTAAGGAGCCATCTTAGGGTTCCATCTTCTGGTCTGATGTCCGAAATGAACACCTGCTTCAAGTAACTGCTTCATAGAAATAACGCTCATTTTTCTACCTCCATTTGGTTTGAATCTTCCGCCGGTCCTTTTAAAGCCACAGACGCGTTAAATCTGCGGTTCGCTCCGACAGCGACCTCTTCGGCGCACACCGAACAAGCACCACCGTCGAATCAGACAGCGTGTTTTATAGTCACAACATTCGGATTATAACACAAGAATCCCCTTGTTGCAAGGGGATTCTTTGTAAAATCTATGATTTTTCGTTCTTATCTCTTCTGATGTTTCAACTCTTCAATCTCATCGAACACAACATCATTGAGCACCTTGATATACGTACCCTTCATACCCGAGGATCTGGATTCGATCACGCCGGCACTCTCAAACTTTCTGAGGGCGTTGACAATAACGGATCTCGTGATTCCCACTCTGTCTGCGATCTTCGATGCCACCAGAATGCCTTCCATACCGTTCAATTCGTCAAAGATATGGGTAATCGCCTCCATCTCGGAGAAGGAAAGTGTGCTGATGGCTGATTTTACAACCGCTATCTTGCGGCTCTCCTCAGCGCTCTCCTCATTCACGGCGCGAAGCATCTCCAGTCCCACAACCGTGGAGCCGTACTCGCACAGAATAATATCGTCGATATCATACTGAATCTTGCACTTATAAATAAACAGCGTACCCAGTCTCTCGCCCGCGATCTCAATCGGAGTGATGATCGCCTGGAACTGGCGGATATTATCTCCGTCGAAGCCCAGCGTCTCAAGATTGACATTCTCCTTGGTGGAAAGCACCGCCAGCAGTCTCTCGTTGAGCATGGGATCGATAAAGCCGCCGACATTCTCATTGATCAGTTCCTGTATCGGTTCCACACCGTCCGCCATTCCGATGCCGAGCACCTTGCCCTTCCGGCTGATGACAAGGACATTTGAATTCAGGATCTCACGCATCACTTTGCAGATATCATTAAAAACGACCTTGCTGGAGTTGTTATTGTGCAAAAGCTTTCCGATTTTTCTTGTTTTATCCAACAGTTGTACACTACTCATCTCAATTCCTCCGTTTATATGGAACGACTACGCAACAAATACCTGATAATCATAGTGTATCATACAAAAAAACTGTTTTCAATGAAATTTTGTTTCATTTTTTAGAATTTATTCGGATTTATGAGACAATTCTGACAAAACATGGTATCCGCACTGCTCATTTGCGCAGACAAGCTCTTTTCCCTTGGCAAGCATCACATCCCCGCATTTGGGACACTTCTCGTTTACCGGCTTCTGCCAGGACATAAAATCACACTCGGGATTGCCGATACAGCCATAGTATCTGCGTCCCTTTCGCGTCTTCTTGATCACGATGTCCTTGCCGCACTTGGGACACTGTACGCCCGTCTTCTCAAAATAAGGCATCGTATTCTTGCACTCCGGAAATCCGGGACAGGCAAGGAATCTGCCGAAGGCTCCGTATTTGATGACCATCTGTCTGCCACACACGCTGCAGACCTCGTCACTGACCTCATCGGCAATGGTATACTCACCCAGATTTTCTTCCGCCTGCTTCACGGCCTCGTCCAGATCCGGATAGAAATTTTCAATGATGGTCTTCCACTTTACGGTGCCCTCTTCCACGCCGTCCAGAAGCGCTTCCATATTGGCGGTAAAGTTGACATCCACGATGGTCGGGAAAGCTTCCTTCATCATCTGGTTCACGACTTCACCGAGCTCTGTCACATAGAGGTTCTTGTTCTCCTTCTCCACATAACGTCTTGCAAGAATCGTCGTGATCGTGGGGGAAATCGTACTGGGACGGCCGATTCCGAGCTCCTCCAGCGCTTTTACCAGGGAGGCCTCTGTATAATGTGCGGGCGGCTGTGTGAAATGTTGCTTCGCATCGAAGGATACAAAAGACAGCTCGCTCTCCTTCGTCAGCCCCGTATGCAGCACGCCATCCTCTTCCTTGTCCTCGTCGGACACATAGACGCTCATAAAGCCGTCAAACTTACGGTTTGCCGCAGAAAGCGTGAAAATGTGCTGATCTGCTGCAATTTTAACCGTTGTCGTCTCGTATTTTGCTTCACTCATGCGGCTCGCCACAAAGCGCTTCCAGATCAGCTGATACAGTCGGAACAAGTCCCTGGGAAGCTCATCCTTTAACGCGATGGGCGTTCTGTTCAGATCGGTAGGACGAATTGCCTCATGCGCATCCTGAATCTTCTGCGTATTCTTCTTTTCCTTGGTCTGCGCTGCCAGATAGTTCTCGCCGTATGCCTTGGCAATGTAATCCGCCGCCATCTTCTCCGCTTCCTCAGAGACACGGGTGGAGTCGGTACGCAGATAGGTAATCAGGCCGACGGTACCTTCGCCCTTGATATCCACGCCCTCATACAGCTGTTGCGCAAGCCGCATGGTCTTCTGGGTCGAGAAGTTCAACTGTTTGCTGGCTTCCTGCTGCAGGGTAGATGTCGTAAAAGGAAAAGGCGGTTTCTTGAGTCTCTCGCCGACCTTGATCTCACTTACATGATACTGAGCCTGCTCCAATTCCTTCTGAATCTGATCGGCCTGTTCCCCGCTTGTGATGGAAGCCTTCTGCTTCCCGGTTCCGTAATATTTTGCCGTGATGGGTTTCTTCTCGCCCTTTACCTTCAGATTCACGTCAAGGCTCCAGTATTCCTCAGGAATAAAGGCATTGATCTCCTCTTCCCTGTCGCAGATGATGCGAAGTGCAACAGACTGCACGCGTCCCGCGCTCAGGCCTCTTTTGATCTTGGCCCACAAGAGAGGGGAAATACGATATCCCACCATACGGTCCAGCACGCGTCTCGCCTGCTGCGCATCCACGAGGTTCATATTGATCTCATGGGCGTTTTTCAGAGACTCCCTGACCGCATTCCTGGTGATCTCGTTAAAGGTGATTCTGTAGACCTTCTTATCCTCCAGCTTCAGTGCATGATACAAATGCCAGGAAATTGCCTCTCCCTCGCGGTCAGGGTCAGTTGCCAGATAGATCTTCTCTGCCTTCTTCACTTCTTTTCTGAGGGAAGCAAGAATACCACCCTTTCCGCGGATGGTAATATATTTCGGTTCATAATCATGTTCCACATCGATTCCCATGGAGCTCTTGGGCAAATCACGCACATGACCGTTGCTTGCTGCCACCTCATAATTTGCTCCCAAAATTTTCTTGACCGTCTTAATCTTCGCCGGGGATTCCAGGATTACCAAATACTTCGCCATTCCACCGATTCCTTTTCTTTCCAAATTGTAGCGGTTTTACACTTAAATATTCGAATTGCTTCTATTTTCAATCACAATTCAAACAATAGAAGTCTTCTATATAATAAGCAATACAACGCCTATTATGCGCACCATAGCATGCGTGCTTCACTATACACCATATTATTCCGGCGCGCAAGTATTTTTCTATTTTCTTAAAACATTCTTTTGTTTTCCATCCGATCGACAAAAAAAGATACCTATCTGCCAATCGGCAAATAAGCATCTTCTATCTTCCTTTATGAGCAGCTGATAGGGGAATCGAACCCCTGTTTCCGCCGTGAGAGGGCGGCGTCTTAACCGCTTGACCAATCAGCCATATGGTTGCTTATCTGCCATGTGGCAAATAAGCATATTGGGTTGGGCTATTCATAAATGAATAACAGCTGATAGGGGAATCGAACCCCTGTTTCCGCCGTGAGAGGGCGGCGTCTTAACCGCTTGACCAATCAGCCATTTTCATGCTGTCATCAGCACTCGATTATAATACTACAGGTCTTTCTAAAAAGCAAGTGTTTTTTTTAATTTTTCAAAATATTCTATTCAATTCCCGTACCATCCTCTCCTCCCATGTGCTTGCCGCTCCCCAAATACATACTCTTCCCCGCAAATTCTATCCACCCGTTCTTGTCGTTTTCTGTTATTTTTGGTATACTGTAACTATTCAGAACCATCTTTGGGGGGATCACATGAATTATCAGAAGTACATCGAAAATATGAAGGCATACGATGCCCTGAACCATATAGACTTAACCGGGATCGAAGACGAAACGGAATTGGTCGATACTCTCATCTCCATCTCCAACCAAAAGCGCACCATACAGCTGGACAACAATCGGATCCTGCAGGAATGTATCGTGCCCTTTGAAAAGGATCCTTCCCTGGTGACACATGAGATTTCCGAGGAGCTTCGCCGGTTCTGGGCCTGTCTTCGCACGGATGACAATACAAAATACTATGACCGAGGCGTATCCCTTCGCATCAATCGCATTCTCAAACAGTATTACACGACTCTCGGGGATTGGGAAGGCGTACTTCGGCAGGACTTCCTGATCGCATACTTTGAGAACATTCTGACCGACCATGATCCGTCCACGGTCTTTTTGCCTGATTATTCTTCGGCAGAGATCATGAAGGAGAAGTTTGATTCCTTTTCCCCCGCCGGAAAGATATCCTATCTCAACTACATTGGCTCCCTCATCTACTGTGCAAATCATCCGGAGGGTGTGCTGGACCGCTTTACCTATCTGGACGATTTCATCGCCTCCCACGGCTATAGTGCGCAAACCCCGGAGATCAAGGATACCAACTGCTACTATTTTGCGATGATTGACACTCTGACACATGTGAACCAGCTGTACAAAAAAGGATGGGTTCCCTCCGAATCTGAAAAATCCAAAATCCTGCAGATCTATCACAATCTGCTGCATGATCTGGAAGACCCGGATCATACCATGCAGAGAGCCGTAGCCCGCCTGAACTGCCTGTTGCTCTCCTTCCATCTGGGAGAGATTCCCCTCTATCAGCTTCTGGCAGGCATCAACCGGTATGCCAAAGAGAGGGAAATTCTATTTTTTGCCGATCAGGACTCGTATGATTTTCTCTATCCCGCTACCTATATGGAATATCTCAACACCTACAAAAAAGGCTCCGCGGCGCAGATGCAGCGGCACTATGAGGTCATTCTGAGTCAGGTCCGGAAAACCTTAAGTACCTTATCCAAGGACTTTGACTCCTTCTATGCTACCCACTACTGCGCGGAGTTTATCAAGATAGCGTCAGAATGCATGGGCTATCATCGTCTGAAGGATTATGTACTGCAGCTGACCGTCTATGCAGACAAGGCACTTTACCTGCACACGATCATGGTCAGGAAAATCGGGGCCGTCATTCTTGCCGAAATCATCCGTACCAATCCGCACTTTTTGGACGGTGTGTGCGGCTACAGCGAAGACTACATTGCTTCACACCCCATGGAGCTTATGGAGCTTTGGAAGCAGAGCGCCATGTTCCACGACATCGGCAAATACTACTGCATCGACTATGTGTCGAACTCCAGCCGTAACCTGACGGACGAAGAGTTCAAGGCGATCCAGTGCCACCCTCTTCAGTTCGACAGCTTCTTCGGCAAGACGCCCGGCAGTCAGTTTCACTGTATCCGTTCCTGTGCAAGAAACCACCACATCTGGCACAACCAGAAAGGGGGGTATCCTGCGCCGGAGCCCACCATTGACCAGCCCTTCGTTGACATTGTAAGCATTGCCGACAGTATTGACGCGGCAACCGATATCATCGGCCGCCCCTACACCGCAGGCAAGACCCTGGATATGTTGATTGATGAGTTCGATACCTTCCGCGACACGCGTTACAGCGCCTTCGTTATCGATATCCTCAAGCGCCCGCATGTCAAGAGTGATATCAACCACCTCATTCACGAAGGCCGAAAGCATCTTAACTTCCTGATCTATTCCTCGAAAGATACCGGTTTGAACTAAACAAAGCGCTGCTTCCTTCCCTCTTGCGGGATAAGAAGCAGCGTTTTTTCCTGTTTCTTCCCTTATGCAAAGTCAAACAGACTCAGCTGGTTCGATTCCGGAAGATCACCCAAAAGTCCAAGCTTAGCCATCAGATCCACAACGGTTTTGGAGACCTTGGTTCTCTCGCGGAAATCATCTCTCGACAGGAACGGTCCGTCCTTTGCAGCCTCCACGATTGCATCCGCCGCCTTTTCACCCAGACCGTCGATGCTGTTGAGCGAAGGCATCAGCTTGTCTCCCACAATCTGGAAAGACCTTGACTTTGCCTTGAAAATATCAATCGGTTCAAACTCAAAGCCGCGGGCATACATCTCCTGCACCACTCTCATGTCTCCGTAGGCGAGCTCCTCTTTGTTGGAAAGAGGTACCGCACCGGCCTCCTTATTCGAGACAGCATCCATTCTCCGCTTGTATTCCTTCATGATGGATTCCATATGCGCCTGTCCGAGACACATCTGCTCATAAGAAAATGCTTTGGCACGGATACTGAAGAACGCCCCATAATACGCCAACGGATAATGAATCTTACAATACGCAATTCGCCACGCCATCATAACATAGGCGGCTGCATGTGCCTTCGGGAACATGTACTCGATTTTCTGGCAGGAATCCACATACCACTGCGGTACATTGTGTGCCAGCATGTCTTCCTTCCACTCGCCCCAGTTTGCACACTTGCCCTTGGCTACCATACCCTTTCTGACAGCCTCCATGATCTTGAAGGACTTCTCGGATTCCACGCCCATCTGAATCAGATACAGCATGATATCGTCACGGGTACAGATAGCGGTGGAAATGGTTGCCACCCCGCTCATGATCAGGTCCTGGGCATTGCCCAGCCATACATTGGTACCGTGGGACAGTCCGGAGATACGGACAAGATCCGAAAAGGCCTGCGGTTTTGCGTCGATTACCATCTGCATTGCAAAGTCGGTGCCGAACTCCGGAATTCCCAGACACCCCAATCTGGTGCCGCCGATCTGCTCAGGCGTGATTCCCAGTGCATCCGTATTCTGGAACAGACTCATGACATCCTGTCCGTCCAGCGGTATGGTCAGAGGGTCTCTCCCTGTCATATCCTGCAGCATTCGTATCATGGTGGGATCATCGTGTCCCAGAATATCGAGCTTCAGCAGGTTGTGGTCGATGGAATGATAGTCAAAGTGTGTCGTGATCGTATCCGTCGTCATGTCGTTGGCGGGATGCTGCACCGGGGTAAAGGAGTTGATATCCTCTCCCACCGGCAATACGACGATGCCGCCCGGATGCTGGCCGGTACTTCGTCTGACTCCGGTACAGCCACCCACAATACGGTCGATCTCACTGTTTCGCTTGTGTTTTCCGCGCTCTTCAAAATAATTCTTTACATAGCCGAAGGCCGTCTTGTCCGCGAGGGTCGCTATGGTACCCGCACGGAAGGTCTGCCCGGCGCCAAAGATAACCTCTGTATACTTATGTGACTTGGACTGATACTCACCCGAGAAGTTCAGGTCTATATCAGGTTCCTTATCGCCCTTGAATCCTAAGAAGGTCTCAAACGGGATATCAAATCCGTCCTTATGAAGTGGCTCGCCACAGACCGGGCAGTTTTTGTCCGGCATATCGATACCGGCCTTACCGGCGTACGCCCTGACATCGTCACTGTCAAAATCAACATAATGACATTTGCTGCAGTAATAATGAGGACTTAAGGGGTTGACCTCCGTGATTCCCGCCATGGTAGCCGCAAAGGAACTGCCTACGGAACCTCTGGAGCCCACCAGATAACCGTCCTCGACGGATTTCCAAACCAGCTTCTGGGCAATGATATACATCACCGCATAACCGTTGCCGATGATAGACTTGAGCTCTCTCTCCAGTCTCGCAGCAACAATCTCCGGCAGATCGGGGCCGTAGATCTCATGCGCCCTGTCATAACAGATCTTACGCAGCATCTCGTCACTGTTGGCAATGACGGGAGGACATTTATCCGGGCGGACCGGCGAGATCGTATCAATCATATCGGCGATCATGTTGGTATTCTTCACAACGATCTCATACGCTTTATCGGCACCCAGGTACGCAAACTCCTCCAGCATTTCATCCGTCGTATGCAGATACAGCGGCGCCTGGTCATCCGCGTCATCGAAGCCCTTTCCGGCCATGATGATTCTGCGGTAGATCTCATCCTCCGGATCAAGGAAATGCACATCACAGGTAGCCACTACGGGCTTATGGAACTGCTCGCCGAGCTTCACAATTCTCCTGTTGATCTCCTGAATATCCTCGATGGAATTGACCGTACGGATCTTCTCAGAGGCGATCATGAACTTGTTGTTTCCGGTCGGCTGCACCTCCAGATAATCATAGAAATTCACGAGTCTTGCGATCTGCATGTCGCTCTGTCCGTCCAAAAGCGCACGGTAAAGCTCGCCCGCCTCACAGGCGCTGCCCAGAATCAAGCCCTCCCGGTACTTCATGACAAGGCTCTTGGGAATCCTGGGATGTCTGTTAAAGTAGGTCAAGTGGGACGCCGACACCAGTCTGTAGAGATTGATACGGCCCATATCGTTCTTCGCCAGAATGATCGCATGATACGAGGGAAGCTTGCGCACCAGTTCCGCACTGGCTGCCCCCATTGCATTCACCTGAGCGAGTGTATGTACCTCATTCTCAGAAAGCATCTGTATAAACCTCACAAAAATCCATGCCGTACATTCCGCATCGTCGACGGCACGGTGGTGATTCTCCAGGGAAATACCCAGAGTCTTCGCAACGGCATCCAGGGTATGTTTATTCTGGTTCGGCAAAAGCACCCTCGCAATACCGACCGTATCCACATAGGTATACTCTGTCGGAAATCCCAGACGCCCTGCGTTCTCCATGATAAAGCTCATGTCAAAGTTCGCATTGTGCGCCACCAGTACACAGTCCGCACAAAATGCCAGAAACTGCGGCAGCACTTCCTCGATGTCCGGTGCATCCAGTACCATTTCATCCCGGATGCCGGTCAGTTTCTCTATTTCATAGGGAATCGGTACCTTCGGATTGACGAAGGCAGAGAAACGGTCCACCACCTCGCCGCCGCTTACCTTTACCGCGCCGATCTCAATGATTCGGTCATTTACGGGGGAGAAGCCCGTCGTCTCGATATCGAACACGACAAAATCATCCGCCAGAGTCTGTCCTCTGTCACCTGTGACGATTTCCTTCAGATCATCCACCAGATAGGCTTCCACGCCATAGATGATCTTGAAGAAATCCTGCTTGTCGGGATTCGGATCGCCCGCTTCCTTTCTCTTCGTCTTCTCCGCCTTCCACAGATCCTCCCAGACATGGTTGGCATCGGTGAAGCTCTGCACCACGCCATGGTCTGTGATCGCGATGGCCCTGTGCCCCCATTTATAGGCCCGCTTTACAATATCCTTCGCCTCGGAGACTCCGTCCATATCACTCATCTTGGTATGACAATGAAGCTCAACACGCTTGTGCGGAGCCGTATCCATTCTGGATGTCGTAAAGTCCGGAATCTTCCTGATGCCGAAGACGGAACCAATCGTCAGGTCATGGTCAAATTTGTCCAGATTCACAACGCCCTTGATTTTAACAAAGGTGCCCGGTTTCAGACTGTCGGTCAACTCCTTCACATGCTCATTGCGGGTAAACATTTTCACGCCGATGGTATCCGTGAAGTCCGTGACATCCATCATAACGATTGTCTTCTCGTTTCGAATCTCCCTGGTGTCAAGCTTCAGAATCTTGCCGCGGATGATCACCTCGCCAATCTCACCGATGATGTCCTCGATGTGCATTGCCTCCTCTTCGAAGTCTTTTCCGTAGATAACATCGGGGTTGTCGGACTGTTTCAGAGTGCGGGTGTAATCTCCGCCGTTCGTCCTCGGCTTGAACTCACCCTTTTTATACTCTGACTTCTTGCCAAAGGAAGCTTGTGCCGACTTCGTATTCCGTTGATTCTTAGAGACATCGTTCTTAGGTTCTGCAGCAGCTGCTGCCTCCGTCTGACCTCCGCCTGCCGCGACCGCAGCAGGGGTGACGCCCATACCGTCTTCTTCGGAAAGCTTCACACGACTGCAGATTTCCTTCACTTTCATTCGAATCTTCAGTTCATTGTCCTGTGCATACTTTTCCCCGCCGGCTTCCTTATAGGCAACCTCAATCTTACAATTGATACCGCACCGCTCCACCACTATCTTCTCGAGAATGCGGATCAGTTCATATTCCTTGCTTCTGTTTAGAACTGTATCATGCAGCGTCAGCAGCATTTTCCCGAAATCAGGATAAGTGATGTCCGCCGTGCGAAGTGCATTGTACTCGATATGACTGTATTGCTTCAATTCCTCCAGAATGCTTTCCTCGTACATTCGCATCAGATTCTCGGGCGTATATTGACTGGAGAGTTCGAACCGTTCATGAATCGTGATACTCATGAAATGATTTGGGAAGAGCTGATTCTTGATCTCCCTCTCAACCTTCCAGATATCCTCCTTCGCAATCAGCGACTTGCTGAGCAGATAAATATGCAGGCTGTCCTTCCTTTTGGTGGAGGACACCCTCTCCACCTGCGTCTGCTCCATCTTATCATGCAGACCGCCGTTTAGCTTTAATGTGTGAAACACCTCAAAAAAGGGTTTTGTCATGCCTTATCACCTGTCCAATGTTCTAATTCTTCCCTGAGTGCATTTAAGAGCTGATCCTCCGGCAGCTTACGGATGATCTCTCCCTTGCGTATCAGGAGTCCTTCTCCGATTCCGCCTGCCACACCGAGGTCAGCTTCCTTTGCTTCACCGGGGCCGTTTACCACACACCCCATCACTGCCACTTTGATATCCAGAGGATATTCTTCCACCAGTTCCTCTACCTTCGTCGCAAGACCGATCAAATCGATCCGGGTTCTGCCGCAGGTCGGGCAGGACACCACCTCGATACCGCCCTTGCGAAGCCCAAGCGTGCGCAGAATCAGCCTTGCGGTCCTGATCTCCTCCACGGGATCACCCGTCAGAGAAACACGGATGGTATCACCGATGCCCTGATTCAGAATCAGTCCCAGTCCGATGGAGGACTTGATATTGCCGCTTCTGACTGTGCCGGACTCCGTGATACCCACATGGAGCGGATAGTCTGTCTTGTCCGCAAGCAATTCATGTGCCTTCACACACATTAAAACATCGGAGGACTTGATGCTGATCACCATCTGATGATAGTCAAATTCTTCAATCATACGCACCTTATCCAGCGCACTCTCCACAATTCCTTCCGCAGTTACACCGCCGTACTTTTGTATCAGATTTTTCTCAAGAGAACCGCTGTTTACGCCGACACGAATCGGAATGTTTCTCTCCCTTGCAGCGTCCACAACCGCCTTCACCTTATCCGCGCCGCCGATATTCCCGGGATTGATGCGAATCTTGTCCGCGCCGTTTTCCATGGCAGCGATGGCCATTTTGTAGTCAAAATGAATGTCCGCGACCAACGGAATATGGATCTGTTTCTTGATCTTGGCAAGCGCCTTCGCAGCCTCCGGGGTTGGAACCGTACAGCGAATGATCTCACACCCCGCCTTCTCAAGCGCAAGGATCTGCTTTACCGTTGCCTCGACATCCTCTGTCTTCGTATTTGTCATAGACTGAATCAAAATCGGATTCCCGCCTCCGATTTTTCTGTCTCCGATCTGAATCACTCTTGTATGATCTCTGTACATTACAGCACTTCCTTTCCTGCCGCGTCGCCCCGAATACCCTGCATTTTTCGTAAAATCATGTATTTCCTGCATCGTTCTCATCAGGGCGAAGCTGAACCGTCTACCCTCTATCATAGCAGATTGTCGCAGCTAAAAAAAGGGGGAAGCTCAAAGTTTCACCCCTTTTTGCAAAAGTGTCCGGGGCTGACCTGGACCGCGATTCCCTCCATGCAAAGCTGCAATAACATCGCGATCAGTTTTCTTTCCCCGTAACCGGCAGGCAATCCGGTCAGGATCTTCGCAACGCTTTGCGGTGCATAATCAAGCGCCGCGTAAACCGGCGCCAGCTCCGCAGAAAGCTCCGGCGCAAAGGCATGGTCTTCACCGCTTGTCTGTACGCCGAGCAGTTCCCGGACGAAGTCTTCCGGATTTAAGATCACGCCGGCTCCCATTCGAATCAGTCTGTTGCAGCCGTCGCTTAGTCTGTCCGTGATCCTCCCCGGCACCACATACACATCCTTGCCCTGCTCCAACGCCATGTCCGTCGTGATCAGTGTTCCGCTTTTCTCTCTGGCCTCCACCACGATCAACACATCCGCCAGTCCGCTGACGATACGGTTCCTGGGAGGGAACAGTCTGCCGACGGCAGGCGTCCCCGGGGTATATTCGGACAGGATCCCTCCGCAGGTCTTCAGCCTGTCATAGAGAGGTCTGTTGGACTGCGGATAGCAGACATCGACGCCGCTTCCGAGGACCGCAAAGGATCTTCCGCCCGCTTTCAGTGCGGCCTCCTGTGCAATCCCGTCGATTCCCCTCGCCATGCCGCTGATCACCTGAATCCCGTTTTTCCCAAGTGTCTCCCCTAACTTTTTTGCTACAAATCTACCGTACTCCGAACAGTCTCTGGCGCCGATCACCGCCACGGACGGAATCTCTTCCCGCGGCAGTTCGCCGATCCAGTACAATTGCTTCGGAGGGCCCGGTATGTTGGCAAGTCGTTTGGGATAGCCCTCCTCCCCCAGGCGTATCAGGCGAATTTCGTCCTCTCTCTTTTCCTCTTGCTGCTGCATATGCATCCCCTTTCTGTCTTATTCATACTCAGACATGATTCTTCCCTAAATCCAATACTCCAGCGAAGGTCTGTAGAAGGCCGCCTCCGTCAGATGCTCCACACTGATTTTCTTCGCGCCGTCCAGATCCGCGATGGTACGCGCCACCTTCAGGATCCTGTGATAGGCTCTGGCACTGAGCTTCAACGATTTGTAGATTTTCTCCATACACTCTTTTTCGTCTCTTCCCAGCGCGCAGTAAAGATCGATATCCGCCCCCTCAATATCGGCGTTGAAACGATATCTGCTGCCCCGGAATCTCTTGTTCTGAAGCTCTCTTGCCTTCCATACCCGTTTTCGGATATCGTCGCTGCTCTCTGCCTTCTGTCCCTTCTGCAGACCCGCAACATCCACCGGGTGAAGCTCCACGCACAAATCAATACGGTCCAGAATCGGTCCCGAAACCTTTCCCATATATTTCTTGATCTGTGCCTCTGTGCAATGACACCGGTTCCTGTCCGGATAATACCCGCACGGGCAGGGGTTCATCGCGCAGACCAATTCAAAATCGCTCGGATAGACCACATTCCCCGCCGTTCTTGCAATGGATACCTTTCTCTCCTCCAGGGGTTGTCTTAAGGCATCCAGCGCGATCCGTTGAAACTCGGGCAGCTCATCGAGAAACAACACTCCCCTGTGCGCCAGGGAAATCATACCCGGTCTCGGGTTGGAACCGCCTCCCACCAGAGCTGCCTGGGAGATGGTATGATGGGGATTCTGAAACGGTCTCTTCGTCACCAGTCCCTGTCCTTCTTCAAGCAGTCCCGCTACGCTGGCTACCGTCGTCACCTCCAGACATTCGTCCAGAGTCAGAGGCGGAAGAATCCCGGGCATTCTTTTGGCAATCATGGATTTACCGGCACCCGGCGGTCCCACCATCAGCAGATTGTGAAAGCCCGCCGCTGCGATCTCCGCAGCGCGTCTTGCCGTCTCCTGTCCGTTTACTTCAGAAAAGTCATACTGACCCGCCCAGATCGGTTCGTCCGTTCCCTTCGGCTGTTTTGCCGCAGGCAGAATATCCTCCCGAAGTCTCGCGTCCTCCTCCGTCAGGAAGCAGAAAACTTCCCGGATATTCGACGCTCCTCTCACCTTTATGCCGGGAATCACGGCTCCCTCCGAGGCATTCACGGCAGGTACAATACACTCTTTCATTCCCCTTGCGGCGGCCTCCCGCACAATCGGCAGGACGCCGCGCACCTTTTTGACCTCGCCGTCCAGACCAAGCTCTCCGAGAAACAGAATATCCTTTGCCGCTCCCTGCGGAAAGTACTCCATCGCCTCCAGAATTCCCACCGCGATGGGAAGATCGTAGGCACTCCCTTCTTTTCTCTTATCCGCCGGCGACAGGTTGACCGTAATATGCCTTGGCGGCAGGTCAAATCCCGCATTTTTCAGCGCAACCGTCACCCGCTCCCTGCTCTCGCGCACCTCAGCGCCCAGAGATCCCACCATGGAAAATCCGGGAAGCCCCTGCGAGATATCCACCTCCACGCCTACAGGATAAGCCGACACCCCATAAAGGGCCCCGGATAGAATCGTACAAAACATGATTTGTCCTCCTTTTGGAATTCTCCCCTTTCGGAATTGTGTTCGGAAAGAGTGTTCAATTGTAATGGTTGGAATGATTTGGAACATCAGAATTCATGGAAGTCTGTCGGGAACCGTGGCAGAACGCTACGAACCGGCACCCGTCAGACCGGATTTTTACTGATAGGTATATTATATCTTAACATTCGTTCAATAGCAAACGATTTTTCATGTTTCGAACTCCTGTCTGAGTTTCAGGAGCGCTTTCTTCTCGATGCGGGACACATAGCTTCTCGAAATACCCAGTCTTGCGCCCACTTCATTTTGCGTCATCTCGGGAGAACCGTTCAGTCCGTACCGCATTCTGAGGATCTCCTTCTCACGGCTTGTTAGGGCACTTTGCAGAACGGCGTACAGCTTTCTCACATTGTCCGACAGTACCATGCGGTCAAGAATGTCCGTCTGTCTGTGTTCTATGACATCCATCAGCCGGATCTCATTTCCCTCTTTGTCCTGTCCTATGGATTCATAGAGCGAAATCTCCTTAGAATACTTCTTCTTTCCGCGAAACAGCATCAGGAGTTCATTGTCGATGCATCTGCATGCATAGGTTGCCAGCCGCCCCTTCTTCTCGTCGAAGCTGTCCACAGCCTTGATCAGGCCGATACATCCGACAGAGATCAGATCCTCCATATCCTCATCGCTGTTTGTATATTTCTTCACAATATGAGCTACCAGGCGCAGATTCCGCTCCACGAGGATCTGTTTTGCAAGCCGCGCCTCGTCACCATTTCCCTCTCTGAGCATACGGACATATTCTGTTTCCTCTCCCTGCGTAAGCGGTTTCTGAAAGGTTTTCAAAGGATACCCCCGCGAAAGCACTCTTAACAATAGTCTATGAGTACCTCACGGCTGCGGTGCCTGTCACGAAATCAAAAACTGTGCATATACATAATTGGATAGGTCCAGTCCTTTTTTCGTAAGGGCAAGCGACTTGCCGTCGTTCGTATAGCAGAGCAGGCCGTCTGCGAGGTTCTTTGCAATGACCTCGCCGTAAACCTCCGGGAGTGCAACGCCAAAAAGTTCTTCAAAGGTACGCACCTCAATTCCTTTCGTCAGGCGAAGCCCCAGAAACATAAACTCCTCCATCTGTTCTTCCCGGGATAAGCGTTCTTCCTCTCCCCGGACACGCAAAGGATGTGCAATATATTCCCGGATATCCGCCGCATTGGAAAAGCGGACATTCGAGATCAGGGAAGCCGCACCGATGCCGAAGCCCGCATATTCGGTTCTCGTCCAATAGCCGCAGTTGTGGCGGCACTCATACCCCGCCTTCGCATAATTGGAGATCTCGTAGCGCACAAAGCCCGCTTCCGAGAGCAGTCTGTCTGTCTCTTCGTACATCAGCCGGTCTGTCTCTTCGCCCGGAAGCACAACGCTGCCTTTTTCCACCGCTTCGTACAGCCGTGTCCCTTCCTCCAGAATCAGGCTGTACGCTGAAATATGAGTTGGCGCCGGACGCAGGGCAAGAACCTTTTGCACAGAGCTTCTGTAGCTTTCCAAGGTCTGTCCCGGCAGGGCGCTCATCAGATCTACATTGATATTCGTAAATCCGGCCGCCGCTGCCGCCCGGTATGTATCCAGAAACTGCTGCCAGGTATGGATCCTGCCGATTGCCTGCAGTTCTGCGTCGTTTGCCGTCTGCAGACCAATGCTCAACCGGTTGATGCCCGCCTGTCTGTATACAGTCAGCTTTTCCAAGTCCACCGTGCCGGGGTTCACCTCTATCGTCACCTCCGCATCCGGAGAGACATCATACAGGCGGTGCACTTGGTCAAGCAGTCCGGCGATCTGCTCTTTCTCCACAACCGAGGGCGTTCCTCCGCCAATAAAAACAGAAACCACCTTATAGGCCTGGTATTCCGGCGCTCTTTGGATGGTTTCCTGAATCAGTGCAGACATATAAGCCTCCCTGTCCTGCTCCCCGGCGGGAGCGGACAGGAAGTCACAGTAATCACATTTCTTAACGCAAAAAGGTATATGGAAATAAAGTTCTAACGGTTTCTTATGCATGTTATTTATCATCCAGCTTCAATACACTCATAAATGCCTTCTGAGGGATCTCTACATTGCCGACCTGCCGCATGCGCTTCTTACCTTCCTTCTGCTTCTCCAGAAGTTTCTTTTTACGGCTGATGTCGCCGCCGTAACACTTTGCAAGCACATCCTTGCGCATTGCCTTGACAGTCTCTCTGGCAATAATCTTACCGCCTACCGCTGCCTGGATCGGGATCTCGAACAAGTGTCTCGGGATCTCGTCCTTCAGCTTTTCACACATCCTGCGTCCGCGCTCGTAGGCGGAATCCGCATGTACAATAAAGGAAAGGGCGTCCACTTCCTCGCGGTTGATCAGGATATCCAGCTTCACAAGCTTTGCCGTCTCATAACCCTTGATATCATAGTCAAAGGAAGCGTAACCTCTGGAGCGGGATTTTAATGCATCGAAGAAATCGTAAATGATTTCATTCAAGGGCAGCTCATACTTTAACAGGGCTCTCGTGCCCTCGATATATTCCATGCCGAGATATCTGCCCCGTCTCTCCTGACAAAGCTCCATGATGGAACCGATGAACTCACTGGTCACCATAATCTCCGCACTGACAATGGGTTCTTCCATATGCTCGATCTCGGAAGGGTCCGGCAGATTGGACGGATTGGTCAGCTCGACGACTTCACCGTTTGTCTTGTACACCTTATAGACTACGCCGGGCGCAGTGGTCACGAGATCCAGGTTGTATTCTCTCTCCAGACGCTCCTGAATGATCTCCAGATGAAGCAGTCCCAAAAATCCGCAGCGGAAACCGAAGCCGAGTGCGATGGAGGTCTCCGGCTCGTAATTCAGGGAAGCGTCATTCAATTTCAGCTTTTCCAGGGCATCACGCAGGTCCGGATACTTTGCACCATCCGCAGGATACATGCCGCAGTATACCATGGATTGTACCTTCTTGTAACCGGGAAGCGGCGCTGCACAGGGGTTATGAAAGTCAGTGATGGTATCGCCGACCTCTGTCTCCTTCACATTTTTGATGGAAGCCGTGATATACCCTACCATTCCGGCCGTCAGTTCTTCGCAGGGAATAAACTGTCCCGCGCCGAAATAACCGACCTCGACAACCTCTTCCTTCGCCCCGGTCGCCAGCATCTTGATGACAGTACCCTTTTTGACGCGTCCTTCCACAATGCGGCAGAATACGATAACGCCCTTATAAGAGTCATACACGGAGTCAAAGATCAAAGCCTGAAGCGGGGCATTGGCGTCTCCCTTCGGTGCGGGTATTTTCTCCACGATCGCCTCGAGCACCTCGTCAATGCCGATACCGTTTTTCGCGGAAATCAGAGGGGCGTCCTGCGCCTCGATACCGATGACATCCTCTATCTCCTCAATGACTCTCTGCGGTTCGGCGCTCGGGAGGTCGATTTTGTTGATGACAGGGAACACATCCAGATTGTGATCCAGCGCCAGATAAACATTCGCCAGCGTCTGCGCTTCAATTCCCTGCGCGGCATCCACGACAAGAATCGCTCCGTCACAGGCTGCCAGGGAACGGCTTACCTCGTAGTTAAAGTCTACATGACCGGGTGTGTCAATCAGGTTAAAGATATACTCCTCTCCATCCTTTGCGCGATAAATGGTCCGCACCGTCTGCGCCTTGATGGTGATTCCCCTCTCTCTTTCCAGCTCCATATTGTCCAGCACCTGTTCCTGCATCTCCCTGCTGGTCAGCAGACCGGTCTTCTCGATAATACGGTCCGCCAGTGTGGATTTACCGTGGTCAATATGTGCAACAATGCAGAAATTTCGAATTTTGCTCTGATCAATCATGCCTGTCGTGTCCTCATTTCCATCTGTATCACATGTTCTCTCAAGCACCATATCGGATCCGTCCGCATGTTGACACATACCGTCCGTTCATGATCCATATGTCCGTGAACACTATAAACGCTAGTATTATAGCAGATTCGGCGCTGTTTGGGAAGATGGAAAGTTTCACGCCCCAAGAGCATGCCGGTGGAAAGCACGCAGGGATGTCGGGAGAGCAGCAAACCGGGTCACTCCTCCTGCAGGACCAGGCTTAAGATGTGCGCGAGCGGGTCACAGGCATTCATGGCTTCCTCCACCGTATTGGTCTGTGCCCCGAGTTCGATCAGCAGATACTTGTCTTTCAAATGCATGTTATAACGATAGCCTTTCAGGTAATTTTTCCGGGTCAGTCCGGGATAATACTCCTCGGCAGTCAGTTTCATGCGAAACGAAAGCGCAAGGTTGTCTTTCAGGTTCCGGTTGTAGAGATATGTAATATCCCCCGTCTTTTTCGTCCTTGATAGTCCGTTAAAAAACATAAATTTTGCAGTCGGTCGTCCGTCCACCTCGCAGAGAAGCTTCTTTCCCTTCGGCATCGCATCCCGGTGCAGATCGATCACCACCTGAATCGAGGGGTTTTCCTCCAGAAGCCTCTCGATGTCCGGCAGTGCCCTGGAATAGGCTCCGTCTCTGGTATCCTTGTCGTAAGCCGCCGTGTGATGCAGCACACGAAATCCATAGTTTTCCCCAAGAATTTGTCCGAGCCGCTCCCCGACCCCGACAATGGTCGTGGCTTCCTCTCCCTCCACGGAATCCGCGAAGCCCTCCTGCGAGTGGGTATGAAAGATGAGAATCTGCGGTCCCTCTGTCGTATCCTCTATGGTGAGGTCCTGCTTCAGGAATGCTTCCACATCCAGAAGTTCCTTTCCGACCATCGTATTGGCGTCAACCGTATAAAACTGACGGATAAGCGTTTCGTAATCAAGCAGACTGGCCGTATCCAGCTTCTTCTGCCTCTCATGCGGTACAAAAGAACTGACCGTCGCCGTTTGCGATGTCTTTGGGTCCGGCTGCACCGTCTGAGCATCCTGCGGGTTTGGTTCCGATGGCGCCGCAGCTTCGGACGGTATCTGCGCTGCTTCCTCCCCGCTGTCGCCGCTCTCCACAGCAGCTTCTTCCTCCGGGTTGCGCACAAGGTATCTGCCCTCTTCCGCATCTTCCAGTGTCAGGCTTCGTCTCTCCCTCTCCCCATTCTGCCCAAGCACATAGCCGTACAGCGGTATCAGACAGTCCAAACGATCTGCCGTCAGGAAAGGGTGTCTGCCGATATCATCCGAATACGTAAGAATCGGGAAGAGAAGCTCACAGACCCCCTCTTCCGCCAGGGACAGAACTTCTCCGACAAGTCCCGAAAAAACGACCGGGGCTTTGTCTGCTGCCTGCTTTGCACGGTTCTTCTTCAGGCTCTCGCCAAAGCCCTGCAACACAAGAAACAGTACGGCTATCCATAAAAATGTCGAAACAATAGAGCGCGGAACGATCCTTCTTCTCAAGAATGCTTTGTCCTTACAGAATCTTCATAGCAGTATATGACACCACTCTAAAATCCATTCAGTCTGTTGCCTCCCCGCTCTGTCCTTTTCTCTGCATCCGAAGCTCCATCGCCATATTGATTCCCTCGGAAAGCAGGTAACTCACCCTCTTAATGACGGAATCGACATCCTTGCCGGTCATATACATATTGTTCAATTCGCTGCCGATTCTGTCTAAGCCGTCTGCGATCCGATAGCTTTCCGGTATCTTCTCCTGCTCCAGCACCCGTTCCATGGCATCCATCACGATCGTTGCCGCGTCCACCACCGTCGGTATTCCCACGGCAATCACCGGAACTCCCAGGCTTTCGAGAGTGAGGGCATTTCTGTGGTTTCCGACGCCGGAGCCGGGCTGGATGCCGGTATTGGTGATCTGGATCGTACGATTCAGCCTCCGCACGCTTCTCGCCGCCAGAGCGTCAATCACGATCACGGCGTCCGGAAGTGTCTGCTCTACAACACCCTTCACGATCTCTGCCGTCTCCATGCCCGTCTTGGCCATAACCCCGGGTTCCAGGGCGCTCAGCAGATCCATTCTGCTGCAATCATAGGCTGCGGTCCCATATTCTTTCACAATGTGTCTGGTCACATTTAAGTGCTCCACAGCCTGCGGGCCAAGGGAGTCTGCCGTGACCTCTCTGTTCCCCAGCCCCACGACCAGGATGCTTTTGTCCTTGCCTGCGTCCGGAATCAGCTTCAAAAGCTCTCCTGCAAAGCATTCGGAGATTTCCCTGTGATAATCCTCGTCCGGCTCTGCCATGGCAGGCGCTTCCATCGTCACATACACCCCGATCGGTTTTCCCATGGACTTTGCCGCATTTTTTGTTGTGATCATGACCTTTGTAACCTTGACATCACCCTCGATGGGGTAGTATTCTTCTACACGGACCCCTCTGTAAGCACTGTCCGCTTCCGTTATGGTTTCCGTCGCTTCCAATGCCAGATCGGTCCTCACCTGAAAATGACTCATAGACACCTCAATCCAAATGTTTTTTCCCTTTTTGTGAATGGTGCTTCCGACAAGTCCTACATATCGAAGGAACACAATTCAGAAAAGGGAGATGTTTTTTTATTTTTTACAGTATTTCGAGAAAATATGTATTGACAAATGCTTCGGAATTCACTAAACTAATTGAGTATGTTTCGTTAGTCTTCCGTGTCTGGCTAAGGTGAAACGATGAACAAACAATCTTTTGTATACAAATTGGAGGTGTACGACTTTGGCTAACATTAAGTCCGCAAAGAAGAGAATTCTGGTAACTCAGATCAGAGCTGATAGAAACAAAGCTATCAAATCCGGTGTTAAGACTGCTATCAAGAAGGTTTACGCTGCTATCGAGAGTGGTGACAAGGCTGTTGCTGCAGCTGAGCTTACTGCTGCTACGAAGACTATCGAGATGGCCGGAAGCAAGGGTGTTTATCACAAGAACAACGTTGCCCGTAAGGTTGCTCGTATCAGCAAAGCTGTCAACGAGATGGCTTAATTCCTTTCAACACATAAACAATGAAAAGTACTCATACCGTCATGTGAGTACTTTTTTTGTTGCAAAAAGAGCAGGCCCCATCGGGTCTGCTCTTCTCTTTTCCTAATGTCTGTGACCGCCTCCGCCGTGTCTGGCGCCGCCGGCACTTCTATGGCCTCCGCCTCCGCCGCTGCCGCTGCTCTCGATCCGCCTCGTCGTGGTATGCTTTCTGAGAAACTGATCCTCGTTGACTCTCATGACGGGCATCTTGCCTTCCACATATTGTGTCAGTGAAGCCGTATCCTTTGCCTTGCCCTGGCTGATATTGGCAATCATGAAAATCAACGCGCAAACCGCCCCCGCCACGATTGCCAGAATGATGTCTCCCGCTCCGAACGATACAGGGCCCGCCTTTTTGATCACCTGATCAATATAAGCGATGTAGGCCTTGTAAGGATTGCTGTCATAATACTGATCAACGGCATTCAGCACAGCCTCAATATCGTAATTGCTCATTTTCTGATAGACAATACCGCTGGTAGACAGCCACTCACCTCTCTGGCTTCCGCGAGAATCCACATACCGGTTGTCGATCAGGATGGAACCGTCCCCTTCAAAGCTCTTGTTAAAGCCATATCCATTCTCATCCCAGAAATTATCGGCAATATCCATCATATTGGATTCCCAGTCCGTGGAGCGGTATCCGTACTTTTCCTTTGCCTCCCTTCCTTCCACCGGTTGGCTGAAGGTCATAATGACAAAGTCCATACAGTATTTTGCTTCTTTTTCTGCGATATATTGGCGCAGGGCATTCTCATGCTCATCCGTCAGAAGATCCGCATAATCATATACCCTCTCCGCAGGAGCGTCGTGATTGGTTCGCACCGCAGTACCGATATCGGCCCGGCTGATTGCCTTCACGGTGCAGATCACCGCCAGAACCACAATCACAACCGCGAAGGGCGCGAAAAACTTCAGATATTTCTTTCTGCCTTCGGCTGCATAATTCTGATCCATTTTCACCCCTCCTAACCCTTTATGAGATATAGAATCATACCAATGATGGCAGACAGACTGACGAACAGGGTTCCCGAATAGGCAAAGGCCTTCGACATGGAAATCGGAACCTGCCCGACGATCTTACCGCTTTGTCCGTTTACATAGAAGGGAAATTTCTTATCCTTGTAGGAATAATCATAGATCCAGACAGGCAGCAGGCAATAGCTGGCATCCGCATTTTGAAAGTTGATGCGCATGGAAATCGTCTTTGTGGTGGAATACCCTGCGTAGCTGTTCTGAATCAGGCCTTCCACGCTTTTATGCACCTTCGCCTTGGCACGGTCTTCGATCTCTGCCGAGGGCATGTTGTAGACCTCACTATTGAAACCGGACATGTATTCCGGCGTAAAATCCACAAACCGGCTATAGTCATAAGGCTCGATCAGATTCATCACATCATCCGGCATCCTGACAGACGCATCTGCCGGAACCATGCGATATTCGCCATCCATCTCTCTGCGGATGGAATAATAGGAAACCTCTCTGTGCTCAATGTTTCCGGTTCTCCAGACCCTCACCTTGGTGCCTTCTCCGATAAACGAGGCGGTGGTATCGTAATCATAGAGCCAGTATGGTACATACTCGCCCCGGATTCCATCCAGTCTTGCCTCCGCGCAAAAATCGGTTGGCGCAAAAAGGACTTTGCCGAATCGCTCCTTCATCAGATTCTTGCAGGCTTCTTTGCCCATCTGAAAGGGCAAAATCCTGCGGGGACGGTATTCGTCCTGCACCTTCTCATCCACAATCAGAGAGGTGCTGCAATAAGGACAGATCATCGCCGAGGTATACTGCTCCAAAGGCACTCCGCCGCCGCAGTTCGGGCAAACATTTGCGCCATATGTAGAGGCCTCCCCCTTTTCCTGCGTCTCCTCACTCTCGCAGTAAGGGCAAACCATTTTATGCTTTTCCGGATTGTAAAGAATATTCCCCCCACAATTCTTACACTTGAAAAACATTGTTGTTTCCTTTCTGAATCCCTGCGGATTCCGCTGTGCTTATCCCCTTTTCAAGATACTCTGTCTCGTGTCTCATCAAATCTCTTATAGAATAGCACAATATATGCTGTCTTGTCACGATAATTTACTCCTGTGTGCGGGTTCTTTCTTCTTTTTCAAGAATACCTCTCCTCATGTTTTCTCACGGATAGCGCGCAATACAAAAACCCTCCGATGCCAAAACACCGGAGGGCTGTCATACAATATCCAGTTACTTATTTGTAGCAGACGATCTTGCCGAAATCTGCCTTCAGGGAAGCGCCGCCAACCAGACCGCCGTCGATGTCAGGCTGTGCAAACAGCTCTGCAGCGTTGCCTGCGTTTACGGAACCGCCGTACTGAATTCTGACTGCCTCGGCAGTTGCCTCGTCGTACATCTCAGCGATGCACTCGCGGATGCCCTTGCAGACTTCCTCAGCCTGCTCGGTGGTAGCGGTTTTGCCGGTACCGATTGCCCAGATAGGCTCGTAAGCGATTACGATGTTCTTCACCTGATCAGCGGTAACATCTACCAGATCAGACTTAATCTGGAAACGGATCCAGTCCATGGTAACGCCCATCTCTCTCTGCTCAAGAGACTCGCCGCAGCAAAGGATCGGTGTAAGACCTGCGCTGATGGCCTTCTTTACCTTCTTGTTCAGAAGAGCATCGTCCTCCTTGAAGTAGTCACGTCTCTCGGAATGTCCGATAATAACATACTTAACGCCTGCATCTACAAGCATTTCAGCAGAAATCTCACCGGTATATGCACCCTTCTCCTCGAAGTACATATTCTCGGCACCGACTTCCACATTGGTTCCCTTTACGGCAGCAACCACGGGAACGATGTCGATTGCAGGAACGCAGTACACAACATCAACCTCATCGTTTACCACGAGGTCCTTCAGCTGTGTGCAAAGTTCTACTGCCTGGCTGGGAGTCATGTTCATCTTCCAGTTGCCGGCAACAATTTTCTTTCTAGCCATGATAAATTCTCCTTATCCTAATATCCACTCATAAATGCCCTCTGCTGCGCAGAGGCGCCACATTTATTCTTGTGTATTGGCGATTCCACTCATAAATGCCCTCTGCTGCGCAGAGGCGCCACATTTATTCTTGTGTATT